>CAISVF010000366.1 GCA_903888765.1 uncultured Verrucomicrobia subdivision 3 bacterium
CAATGACACTGCAGGGCAAGTCTGGGTCATCAATCCGGAAACCAAAAAAATTGTCACCACCATCAAAGTTGAAGGTGGCGGAATGGAGGACCTTGCGTTTGATCCCGAATACAAGCATCTCTATCAGGCCGCCAAAGGGAACAACACCATCGCTGTGATCGATCCGGCAGCCAATACCGTGACTTCAACTTGGCCGCTCTCGCCCAACACAGGTCCGCATGGCATCGCCGTCGTGCCAGACAACGATGGACTATTGGTCGCCTGCGCCGGCAAACTGGTATTAATGAACCGCACCACGGGAAAAATCACCGCATCAGTTCCTATTGCAACGAAGGTGGATGAGATGGCCTATGACCCGGAGTTGCACACTGCCTATTGCGCCAGCAAGCAGGGCAAGATTTCAGTAGTTTCGGTAACGGGGGATACGTTGGCCGTGCTGGGCGAGGTTGCCGATCAATCAGGTGCCGGCAACATCACGGTTGATCCAAAAACGCATACCGTTTGGGTTGCATACAGCAAAGGCGCTCAGGCTTATGTGCAGCCGTTCAGCGCAGGGCACTGATTCCCGAATCCCTGACCAATGGACGAACGCCTGAAAGGCGTCCATGTCCAGATGGCAGATGACGCGGAACATGGCACTGCATTATTTTAAACTGCTTTGTCGATAGAGGCGGAAATTAACTCCAGCCGCTGCAATGCTGCAGTCTTGATCGAGGTATGAATCTTCATGGGAAATCCGGCTGGCAATTGGGATTCCACCACATCAAAAGCCGCCTTGGCAGACGCAGCCACCGCATCCAGCGTCTCTTCCGCAAACCGGCGTGAGAGACCTGCACGGACCGCCGTCTGTAAAAAATGGCGACCTTGTATCTCATCAACGCGGTAGTGTCGGCTGTCCCCCACCGACATGGCCAACTTCATTTGCTTACGCTCAATCTGTCGGCTGTCCAGACTCGGTTGCGCGGACAGGACGTCATAGAATGGGGTTAATTGAAAACGCCCTTCCGGCCCTAGAAATATGCTCGCATTTTTGGCATGGCCATCCGTCGCGCCGATCAGCCAGAAGATAATTTGGGATTTCAAGAATAGCCGTTGGTCTTCGGCTGGCGTATCGGCGGCCTTCAGCAACTTGAGGATATCCACGACGCCCGGCCCACCTTCGTTCTGATATTTGCGACTAGGCGGATACCCCAGCGCCTGACAGCAATCTTCTTGAGGAAGTCGTAATAATCGCCTTGTTTCAACCCATCGCCGATCAAAGCGCTCAACCACGAGGGTCTTGGTGTGGCCGAACGTGTGCATTTCTACATCCGCTACCGGCAGACCGAATGCGGCCAGAAGCCGTAGACAATAGAATTCGTTTTCCACGCTATCGGACAAATCAAGCCCATTGGGCAGAGTTCCAATTTGTGGTTTAAGGATATGCGTGGTTGGCGTCGTGCCTTGAGGCTTCAACCACTGGCCTTGGAATCGCAGCAGAGCAGTCTTTTCCTGTGCGCCAGCGACGGAAATCCGGAAATCCTGTTCCTGATCCAATCCGAGCGGTGCCCGCGCCAAGTTGGCCAGCAGGTGCTCGATTTCAGGATCACTGACTGCCTTGCCTGCCACCTTGGATTGCTTCGCAGGCGGTTCTTCCTCCACGGAAATGAACTGCAAGGCCCCAACGCAATCCCGTCCAATTTCAGAAAGCAGGCTAAAAGCATCGATGCCGCGTGCGCCGACTTTTTCAGCGATGCGCCGCCGCAGCATCTCTGAATCGGGCAACAGGTTTTCAAAAACCGCCGTCACCCGTTCGCCATGATAAGCATCCTCCCGCAAAGGCAACGACAACGACACGGGAATGGCATCGACCTTCGCCAACCAGAGCCCGTCGTAGCGGAAATGAATTGCTCCGGAAGACTCCTTTTCGAGCCGCCCTACTGGACGATTATTCAGCAGAACGAGCAACGGGTTATGTTGGCGTAGGCGGGGCATCAGTCAGGCAGGTATCCGCCCTTGGTACGGGGGGCGACTTGCAGTTCAAGGTTGAGGGCGGCGAGAACCGAAAGCACTGTGTCGACCCTTGCCGCCGGATTGCCGGTTTCCAACAGCGAAATGGTTTCCTGCCGCAAACCGGCCCGATCACCCAGCACCTTCTGGCTGATGGTCTGCTGTTTACGGGCGCGGCGGATCAAGTTACCGAGCTGCCGGGCGTCACGGGCCAATGTCTTCATGGGATACGAATATGCGCTGTTTCCGATATTTCGTCAATATTGGATTTAACACATAAACAGATTGTATGCGCTAGAAGCAATAGGGTACCGGTCGGCGGTAACCCGATCCGGTTCGCAACCCTTGCTGGACAACGGTAACGAGACAGGGACAATGAAGTTGTCTGGAAGCAGGCGCTGAAACGCCTCCTATGCCGGGATCAACGTCGATCGTACGACTGCCGGTGACCACTAGAGGTTTTAGCCAAAAGCTGGTCCGAGGCATTGGCGATAATGGCACCCAAATGCCGTTCAGCTTGAACATGCGTGCATCATTTATGGCGCAAGCCAAACATGAATCCATTACCTTCGTAAAGATTTTCGGTATTTAGATAAAACGGAAAACCAATTCATTTACAAGCGCTTATTTTACAGTATGTTTAATGTGTTTTAAGATTTTCATAAAGATTTTCGGATTATCTCGTTTATGGATGTTTACCGCCAGCCTAGTGCGATGGAACCACTGCTCCCCAAGGAGCAGAGCGCACGGCTTTCGGAACTGACCTGTGAAATCCTGAAAGCTTCTGGACGGCTTACCGGGCAGGTTCATTCACCGCTGGTGCTAAAGCAGGTGGCGGACTTAATCCGCGAAATGAACTGCTATTATTCCAACCTCATTGAAGGTCACAAAACGATCCCGCGCGATATCGAGCGGGCGATGCAGCGCGACTTCTCGCACGATCAAACCCAGCACGATAACCAGCAGCTTAGTCTGGCTCATATCGCCGTCGAGAAACTGATGGAAGATCGTCTGGCTGACGTGACGGTGGATGTTTACGCCCCTGATTTTATTTGCTGGCTTCACCGCGAATTTTACACTCGTCTGCCGGAATCGCAGCATTGGGCCGTCACCCATAGCGGTCAGCGTTACCGGATCACTCCCGGAGGGCTGCGCGACTTCATGGTAGAGGTTGGCAAACACACCGCGCCGGATTTTGAGTCCTTGCCAAAATTTTTGAACCGCTTCCACTCCTTTTACGGAGACAAATACATATTGGAAAGCGATCGCCTTGTCGCTATCGCCGCCGCTCACCATCGGATGGCGTGGATTCATCCGTTTGGCGACGGCAACGGGCGCGTCATCCGGCTCCAGTCCCATGCGCAACTCATCCGTCACGGCATTGCCGGTCACGGATTATGGACGCTGTCGCGGGGGCTTGCCCGCTGGCGGCAGCGCTACTACGCCAGCTTGGCAGCCGCCGACCGTGGCCGCCGGAGCGACCTCGACGGGCGCGGCAACCTCTCGGATGCGGCTCTGGCCGACTTCTGCGTGTTCTTCCTCGAAACCATGCTGGATCAGATTCAGTTCATGAGCGAACTGCTTGGACTGCCCGCTCTGCGCACGCGCGTGGAGCGCTACTTTCAGTTTCAGGCGCTGCATCTCAACCGCTACCGCGAAGAAATCATGCGTGTGGCGCGGACGCTGGTGGATGAAGGCGAGATTCCGCGTGCTCGCGTGCAGGAAATCACGGGCAAAGCTGCCACTGTCTCCGCTGAGATTATCAAGCGTGGCCTCGATGAGGGCTTCTTTGAAACACCCAGCCCCAAAGGCCCGTTGCGCGTCGCTTTCCCGGCAAAAATTCACGAGTTTTATTTTCCGCAACTGTTCCTTGATCTGCCGGTTGAATCGTCTGCCGGACAGCTCGCATAAAGGTTTCAGTCCGAAGTCGATGACAACAGCGGTTGGAAATCGTAGCCGGGTTTGGCCTCCGGTTCACAGCGCATGCCGCACAGAACCTTTTCAATTTCCTAGCATATGACTAAATATGACTGACTTGGTTCGGAAACGTTCGCAAATCTTCGCCCTAGCCAAAAAGCGAAACATCAATTATGATCAATGTTATGAATGGTTTCATTGATATTTCTGTGAAACCGGCAGGAGCACCCGGACGGCTTCAAATCCCTTCGCTCGCTCCACTCTTTTTTTGCCGGTTATGCCCCCCTATAACTAGGTATTGAAAAGCTCACCGCGAGGTTTGTTCCTTCGATGCAGACAGTTCCAAACAACGCACA
>CAISVF010000367.1 GCA_903888765.1 uncultured Verrucomicrobia subdivision 3 bacterium
CCCATAGCAATTTCAAATAGTGCTCGCTGCGCCGCGTCAGTATTAATTTTCTCAATCAGTCTGACTTTTTCATAATCGTTCGCGGGCGATTCCTTTGACTTCTTTGGCAACTTGGATACCTCACGCATCACATCATCGACAGTTGCTCCGTCACCCATCGCCTTTACCCGCGCGATAATTTGTGCCTCATCCACTACGGGAGTGGATTGTTCGCACCTTGCAACAGAATGCAGCAGTAGCCCCAACGCCACGACATATAACGAAGACGATTTATTTATATGTTTCATTATTTCTCCTAGCTTGGTTAATTTTATGGATTCCATTGCTGACCAGGTTTTGCCCAATCAACTTTTTTTGCCGACTCTTGGACCCACTCCGGTGCGGTTGCACAATTTTGCCGCTGCCGGTCATCTTGCGGAAAGGGGTAATTGTTTTTCGTATCATACATATTTGGATAGGTTATCATTTTTGTTGGATCGTAAGGCCCCCCTTCAGCGGACGACATTTGGCCTTCGCGAGTGTTGGGGGTTTTATCATGGTCTAAATCGTTAGTTGAATTATTTGCACTGGGACTGCTTTTTCCCCACCATTGCTTCAAATAATCGCTGTGATTTTTTTCATGGCGACAAGCATATGCAAAGACATCAATGTAGGTTAATGTCTGACCTCTGTTAGCGGCAGGAACATTGTGGTGACATAACTGCCCATTTCGCTGTTGTGCCCAGATGGATCAATCCTGTCCATTGGATCATTCTGACAATAGAGGTATTTGTGCAGGCTCAACGGATCTTCGTTGCTCCCCTCATAGCTATCCATCGTCCAGAACCGCCCGGAATCCGGCTTGTAATATCGGGCACGGAGATAATACATTTGCAAATCGCTGTCGAACTGCTGGCTGCAGTACAGATAATTATTCGTCGTGCTCCCTGTGCTGGAAATCAGCAACCCGTACGCATCATACGCGTAGGTGTCCGTGATGCTGCCATTGGTGTTAAGCAGGAACCGGGTGCTGCCATGTTGCTGAACATGCCAGGTCAGGCCCTGCGCGGCAAGCGCGAGCATCACCGCGAAAAAACCGAGCACGCTGCGCAAGCGCGGCAGCTGTGAGGCGGGATTCATGTGCGCTCAGGATTAAACCGTGGTTTTGTATTCATGCGCTGATTGGCGGCGGTTGCTGTAAGCCAGTTTTTTGACTGACTACGCATTGGGTCGGCGGAAAAACCTGGCCAGTTCGGCGCTGAATACATGGCGGATTGATTGTTTTGCCGGAATCTTTATACACAGGGTCTATATGTATGTCGTGCGAAAAGTTTTGAAAAATAAACCCGAGTTTACCAGAGGCTAACCGGATACCTGCCGGACCTTAAGCCAACCGGCTGGTTATCACGTGGCGGCCACTTGGCCGCGGATAATTGGTAGGCCGCGTTCGTGATGGCTAATTTGCTTCATTTCGTTTTTGCGATTTTCTGCCGATTGGCGGGTTTGTCAATGCCGGGGTTGTGAGCGGTGATTGGTGGTCAGGTTGTCTGCGTGCCAGCCAGCGGCGTGCAGCGGAGTGCCCGCCCTACCATTTTTGGAGAAAAATGCGCGTGCTTTCAATCCGTGGAGTCATGCGGTGGTGCTGATCCATTCGCATGCTGGGGATGTCAGCGGCGGATTTCACAAAATATGCACTGACCACTTCACGAATGAACACCCACGGCGGAGCCAAGTCTTCCCGGGCTTCGCGGCGTAGCTCTTTCAAGGGGAAGCGAAATCGGCAAGTCTTGGCGACGGGGAACAATTTCATGGCCCTGTATAAAAACATTTGTGCCTTTTGGCGAGTTCCTCAAAGGTTCCCAGCGAAG
>CAISVF010000368.1 GCA_903888765.1 uncultured Verrucomicrobia subdivision 3 bacterium
GCCATTGAGTATGCCCAGAGTATCCATAGTCATGCCAGTCCGGAACAGCGCGCGCTTTCTCACCGAGACGGTAGATAGCCTGCGCGGCCAGACTTTCCAGGATTTCGAATTGATCGTGGTGGATGGCGGGAGCACGGACCAAACGCTGGATATTTTGCACGGTTATCAGGATCCGCGGATTCGTATTTTTGAGAAGCCGCTGGAAATCACGGCCGCCCGGAATTTTGGCATCGCCCAGGCGACGTCACCGTGGATTGCGGTGCATGACTCGGATGACATAAGCGATCCGCGTCGATTGGAGGCGCAATGGGAGGCGCTCAATCGCACCCGGGACGCGGTGCTATCCTACACTGACGTCAAATTTATCGGCAACCTGGATGCCGCAGGCGAGCCGGCCCGCTTTCCCAAAACGCAGGCTTTTCTGGCCATGCGACTTTGCTATCAGTTCCCCATGGTACACACCACGGTGATGTTCAACCGCCAGGCCGCCCTGGAGGTGGGCGGCTACACCTGGCGCTGGGCGGAGGACTATGGCCTGGTCGGGCGCCTGGTGGCACAGGGCCGGATAGCGGCCATCCCGGAGAAACTCGTTCATTTCCGGCTTCATCCGACTTCCAACACGCACAAATTGATGTCAGAAATGAAGGCGATGGCTGTGGATATTGCCGTGGATAACTGCCGTCGCCTGTTACGCCTATCGGAGCCGGAGGCCCGGCGGGCTTACGCCGCATTGATGAATCGAGGCCAGCCGGGACAATGGGGGGAATGGTCATGGTTTTTGCGGTTTTGCGTTCCCCGCCTGCCGTGGAAAAGCCTGGAGTTACATGCCTGGCTGGGATTGCAGACTTTGAAATTGTTGCGTCCAGGAAAAGCGGCACTATCGCCCGCCCAGACCTGAGCAGTCTAGGATATCCGGATGCCGGAAACCTGGGCGCCCGTTTATTTCTGCGTAGCTGAGGTGGCGGCCACTTGGTCCAGCGCACTCAGCACAATTCCCGGGGTCAACACTTCCGGAAGCACCACCGGCGGGCGGTTGAGGTCGGCTGGAAAAATGAGCACCAGAGGGACCCCGACGCGGCCGTAACGATTCAGCTCCGCTGTAATGGCCTCCGGGGTTTTGGTATAATCACCTAGCAAGGCGGTGACCTGGAGTTGCTTGATTCGGGCTTGGACCTGGGGAATTTCAATGGACAGCTTTTTGTTCACCTGACAGGTCAGGCACCAATCGGCCGTGAAATCCACCAGCACCGGATGACCCTCCGCCCGGGCCCGGGCCACGTTTTCCGCACTCCATGGTTGCCAGGCAATCCCGTCCGCAGTGGTGGTTGAGGCCTGTTCCAGCGGGGATTCCGGCCCGGCATTGCGCCAGTGTAGTTGGCGCTCCAGCACGTACCAATAGTCGCCAGCCAGCAGGGTCAGTACCAAGGCCAAGGCCAGCCCGCGCCGGGTGTTCCTGCGCTGCACAAATTCGCCGTATGCCCAGGCGGCCATCGCCACCACCACCAGAAAGAAGGTGAGCCACGAGGAACGATCCCCGAAATGACGAGGAACCAAGCTAAGCAGCCAGACTGCGGTCAGCAGCATGGGAAAACCCATCGCTACTTTGAAGTGTATCATCCAGGCACCGGATTTGGGCAAAAATTTCAGCCAGGCCGGCTGCCAACTCAGCACCACGTAAGGAGCGGCTAACCCCAAACCCACCACCAAAAAGACCAGAACAATGAACGGGGCCGATTGAGTGAAAGCAAAGCCGAGGGCGGCGCCTAAAAAAGGCGCGGTGCAGGGCGTGGCCAGGATAGTGGCCAAAACCCCGTTGAAAAAGGCCCCGGCGGCCCCGTGTTTAGAGGCGAGTTCGCCAGCCGCGCCCATGACGTTGCCGCCAAGTTGGATTTCGAACAAGCCAAACAGATTCAGCGCCACCAGGGTCACCAGCACGGTCAAGCCCACCAGAAACTGGGGGTTACCAAACTGCATGCCCCAGCCGGCGCTATGGCCGGCGGCTTTAACGCCAATGACCAGGCCGGCCAGGGCGAGAAAAGAGACAAGCACGCCCAAGGCATAGATAAGACCCAGGTACCGCACGCGCCGGGCGTCATCCTTGGCCTGCCCCACAAAGCCGAGGATTTTCAGCGCGATCACCGGCAGCACGCAGGGCATCACATTCAAGATCAAACCGCCGAGGAAGGCGTAAAGCAGTATTTTCCAGAGCGGCAGCACCGCGATCAGAGCAGGCGTTTTTGCCACGGTTCCGGCGGCAGTTCCAGCGGCGGGCGGAGTCGGCGCCACGCGCAGTTTCACCTGATAAGCCTGGCGCTCCGCCCCGGTTTTCTGAATCAGCAAGCCGGAAATTTCCCCGGGCCAGTCCGGGGCGGACTTTTTGACCACCTTGCGGATTTGCATTTTGCCCGGCTCGGCGGGCACGGTCTCGGTGGCGACTTGAATTTCAAAATCATCGCTAGCGTCCGGATAAAAATCCGGTTGCCCGGCTCCGGCTCCGGCCTGCCACTGGATGGCAAGCGGGCGGGCATTCCCGTTGGGGGCTTGCTCCCACCAGGCCACGGCCTTGACGAGGTTTTCGGCGGCCGGAATATTTTTCTGCCAGGAGGGCAGGTCGGCGGCAGCCGGGGATGGCCGGGTTTCTGCGCCAATTTTCAGCGTGGTTTGTACCGTGGCCGAACCGGGAACACATTGCACTTCGCATTCCAGCCACGAGAGTTTGGCCAGCAGGGTAACGGAGCCGGGCGGCAAATCCGGCGCAAATTTCAGCGGCACCAAGAGGGTGGCGTCATTGGTATAAACATAAATGGTCAGGTCACCTTCGGACATTTTCTCCGGGGCGGGCCATTGGATCTCTCCGGCCGTGATGCCGGGCGGCAGCACCCATTGAATGGTGGTAGCCATCCCTGATTCACCGGGATTTTTCCAGTAAGTATGCCAGCCTGCATCCATGTGGAGTGGCACGGCCATCAGCACGGTGTCGCCCGGTCGCACAAGATCCGCTGCGGGCACCAATCGAGCCCGGGTGTGCTCCCCAAAAGCGGGGCCAGCGCTAAAACTTAGCGCGCCGAGCAGGATTAAACCACACAGCCGGTTCACCCGCACCCTATGCCGCAAGCGTTGGTAGATAGACATGGATAATATCGGCCGGACCGGCAGCCGGCTGCGGGTCACCAGACTTTGGCGCGCTGCCCGGGTGCCCGCCACATCGGGCTGCCGGGGGCAATGTGAAAGGTGTCGTAAAACGCCGGCACATTGAGCAAGGGGCCATAGGCGCGGAATTGGCCCGGCGAATGGGGATCCACCGTAACCAGGCGCTGCGCTTCGGCCGGCCGGATATTCGTGCGCCAGACCTGGGCAAAGGAAATGAAAAAGCGCTCCTCGGGCGTGAGGCCGTCCACGAGCTTGCGTTTGGCCGGGTCTTTGGCCAATACCCGTTGCAGAGCTTCGTAGGCCACGTTCACGCCGCCGAGATCGGCCAGATTTTCCCCGAGGGTCAGCTTGCCATTCACATGCAGGCCGGGCAGCGGTTCAAAGGCATCATATTCCTCCTCCACCAGTTTTGCCCGGGCTTCAAACTCTTTGGCGTCGGCTTCAGTCCACCAATCATTCAGATTGCCGTCAGCGTCGTGCTTCCGGCCTTGATCATCATAACCGTGGGTGATTTCGTGGCCGATGACCACGCCAATGCCGCCGTAATTCACGGCATCATCCAGCGTGACGTCGAAAAAGGGCGGCTGCAAAATGCCGGCGGGAAACACGATCTCATTCTGCTGCGGGTTGAAGTAGGCATTCACCGTCTCCGGGGTCATGTGCCATTCCGTGCGGTCCACAGCCTGGCCGACGCGGGCGATTTCCCGGCGGGATTCAAACACGGCCGCGCGCCGGATGTTGCCCAGCAGATCGTCGCGCGCAATGGTTACTTTCGAATAATCGCGGAAGGTGTCCGGACAGCCGATCTTCTGGGTGAAGCGCGTGAATTTGGCCAGCGCCTTGGACCGGGTCGCCGCCGTCATCCAGGGAACCGCCTGAAGGCGATCGTGAAACACGCTCTTCAGGTTTTCCACCAGTTCGTTCATGCGGGCCTTGGCGGCCGGGGGAAAATATTTTTCCACATAGAGCTGGCCCAGCGCCTCGCCCAGGCAGCCATCAATAATATGGGCGGCGCGCTTCCAGCGCGGCTCCTGCTCCGGTTGCCCGCTCAGGGCTTTGCCGAAGAAATTGAAATTTTCCTCCTCAAACGCCGCCGGCAGGAAAGCCGCGCTGCCATGCAACAGGTGCCAGCGCAAATACACCTGCCAATCGGCCAGCGGCCGAGTGGCCACCATTTGATTGAGGGCGGCAAAGAATTCGGGCTGCCCCACGATTTCATAGGCGGGGGACGCCAGGCTGCGCCCGCTAAAATAAACCTCCCAGAGCAGCGCCGGGGTTTTCGCGGCGAGTTCGTTGCCGGTGAACTTATTATAGTTCTTGTTCGGGTCCCGCAGATCCACGCGCGACCGGCTCACCTTGGCCAGTTCGGTTTCCAGGATGACCACGGTGGCGGCATCCGCTTCGGCTGCGACCGGTTTCTCACCGAGCAGCGTGAACATTTTTTGCACATGGGTGCGGTACTGCTGGAGCTTGTCCGCAAAACTATCCTTCAAGTAATAGTCGCGGTCGGGCAGCGACAAACCGCCCTGGCCCAGTTCGACGGCATAGATCGAGCTGTCTTTCTCATCCGCGCCAAAGCCGGTGCCAAAAAAACCGCCGATGCCACTTTGATGGAAATCCGCCAGCAGCGCAAACAGGTCGCGTTTGGTTTGGATCCGGTTGATCCGTTCCAAATCACCGGCGATAGGCTGGAGGCCGAGCGCTTCAATCCGGTTGGTGTCCATGGCGGATCCGTAAAAATCGCCCACCTGCCGCCGCGGGGATTGCGGAGGGAGGGCGGAGGAGGCATGCCCGGCGTCCTCGAGGATTTCATGGATCAGATACCAATTGCGCTCCGCCAACTCGGTGAAGGCAGCCCAGCGCGATTTGTCTGCCGGCACCGGATTGTTCTTCAGCCACTGTCCGTTGGCGAACTGGTAGAAATTACTGCCGGGGTTCACGGTGCGGTCCATGTAAGTCACGGAAAACGCCGGCACCCGGGGCGGGGCGGATGGCGAGGGCGCAGGCATGGAATCAGCGCCCCAGGCATTCAGAGTAAGCCCGGCCAGCAACCAGCTAGCCCGGGATGGAAAAGTAATTTTATTCATCGTTAATTCAGCTGCGCCAGCCTAGCACTTGGCTGGAAAACGGAAATAGAAATTGATGCCTTCGCCCGACTTGCGGCCAGTGCTCAGAGGGGCAAAGCCGGCGGTGCAAGGGAATGAACTCTCACCGGGGGATGGCGGTTGCCGTCATGCGGCGTTCCCGGCAAGCAGCCAGGTTTACCGATTTTTACCGAATTTTACCGGTTACCGGTAAATTGAGGTCAGCCCACCCATTGCTGTTGGCCCCAGACACATTCCGACTCGGGAA
>CAISVF010000369.1 GCA_903888765.1 uncultured Verrucomicrobia subdivision 3 bacterium
ACAGTGAAATCACGGCGCCGGGCATCCGCTTCCGCATTGGCGAACACCACGGTTTCCGGCCGCCGGCCATCCCGGTAATCCGCCTCGGCTCGAAAAGTGGCCACTTGAAATTGCTGTCCATCCTCAATGACAATGATAACGCCGAACTTTTTGCCCACGGGAATCGTTTTACAGAAAAGTATTTCCACCTGCCCGGGCCGGGCATCCGTGGCGATATCAAAATCCTGCGGCCCACGCCCGAGCAAAACATCCCGCACGCAGCCGCCCACCCAGAAGGCGGCGAAGCCAGCAGCCTGCAGTTGAGCCACCACTTTAACAGCGATGTCGCGAGTCGAGGTATTCACAAATGAATCCTGAATCCGCAGCCTGAGGGTGCCAAGTTCATTTGAGGGAAAAACCTAACCGGCCAACCGCGAGGCGAAATAGGTAGGACTGGTCTTGCGCCAGGCCATTTATTCCGCGCCCCAGATGTTTTTCAGGTGTGCGACGCCGCGCTTCACGGCCTCCACCGGCACTTTCGGGCTCAGTTCAAAGACCTTGATGTGCTCCGGCTTCACGTACGGCTGGAGCGCGGCAAAATCAATATCGCCACCTCCCGGGGGATAATGGTCTTGCGCGGGAAACTTGACGTCGTGAATATGAAATCCGGCCAACCGGGGTGCCAGCGCCTCCAGGTGGGGCGCGTGGCTGATAAAGCCCAAATCCTGCTTGATTTGAGCATGGCCGACGTCGTGCCAGTAAAAAACATCGGGCGCGGGAAACTCCGCCAGCAGGGCCGCGAAATCACCGTCCAATGGCAATTCTTCAACCGCCTCACGGATTTCAATGCCAAACTTGAGGCCGCGAGATTTTGCGACCGGTAGCAATTCGCGCAACGTCGCGCGGGATCGATCCCAGAAAGGCCTTTTTTTGGCCTCGCGCGCCGTGCTGGCCTCGACCACCAACTTTTGAAATTTGGGCGTGCCGCGCTCGCCTCGCTGCAACAATTCCTTGAGTTTACCCGTGTAGTCCTTCAAGTCCATGCTGCCGAAGTGGAGCACCACCAAGGGAGCTCCAACGCGAGTGGCGAAGTCCAGGGTATTCAGCGTGTGCTTCACCGCAAGTTGGCGGTCGCGGTCGCGATCCGCGGAAAATTCATAGAGATTCGGTGCCGGGTGCTCCACCCCGATGGGGAGGGGGCAAAAATTGTGCAGACTTGAAATCTTCATCTCGCCTGCCGCAACGGCCTCCAATATCCCCGGAACGAGACTCAAGCGGATGCCGTGACTTAATTCGGCGTAGGCAAATCCCAGGTCGCGGATTTCGCGGAGCATCGCACGACCATCCGTATGGCGACCAGAATTCCAACAAGTTGAAAGTGAGTACATCGTTTTGGCGTTTAGTTAGCGGCATTAGGAAAAAACAAAACCGGGCAAATCCTAATGGATAAGCCCGGCTGGGGAAATGCAATTCACGGCCTAGTCGTCAGCGTGGCGCGCGGCAAGCATGGCGGAGAACCGGGCGACTTTCTCTTTACGGCGGCGGACGGCGCTCGGCTTTTCAAATTGCCGACGCGTACGCACCGACTTGAGCGTGCCTTCGCGGTCGACTTTTTTCTTCAGTCGACGCAAAGCACGTTCCACAGGTTCGCCTTTTTTCAGTTTAATCTCTGTCATTGCACTCACATCCTTCCGGGGGCGGGTGATTCCTGCCACGGGCAGTTCCCGCCAAAAATTTTGAAGGGAGAGGATATTTTTTCCGCAAACAAAGTCAATCGATAAACGCGCCATAAACGGGATTCCCATTTTTGCCGGGGCGAAAACAGCCCACCCGCAAGGCATTCAGCCTCAGTCCCGGCGAGGGACAAACCATTACCCGCCCGAAAGTATCAACCGCCAGACCGTCACAATGGCGGTGGTCATTTTCCCGCCTGACCGGGTTTTAGATAGCGATCCAAAAACCCTAATACCAAGGGACGCAAATCCCGCTGCGGCGGCTGAAGGTCAAAACTATGCACGGCTCCGGGAATAACTTCCAAATGATGATCCACCCCAAAGCGAGTCAAGGTGGCATCCAATAATTCCGATTGCCGGAGGTTCACGGTGGTATCGGCGGTGCCATGAAGAATGAGCATGGGCGGCGAATTAGTGCGGACATAAGTGACCGGAGAGGCGAGCCGATAGAGTTCCGGTGCCTCAGCGAAGGTCTTGCCCAGCATCGAAGCATCATGGTAGGTGCCGATATCCGAGATCCCGTAAAAATCAACGCAACAATTCACCCCGCAGGAAACTTCACCCAATGGCTCCGCAGGATCAAGCCCATCGGCAGGAGTGGTCAACGCCACCATGGCCGCCAAGTGACCGCCGGCGGACCCACCGACTACACCGATGCGATCGGGATCGACTCCCAATCGCTCGCTGTTTTTTCGCAACCAGCGCACGGCCGTCTTGCAATCCCACAAATTAGTTGGCCAAACCGCACGTTTTTTGTCCGCTAAAATATATTCAATACTCATCGTGACATAGCCATGGCGGGCGAGGTTTGAGCCGATATTAATCTCGCGCCCGGCATCCCGCTTACCGCCCACCCACCCGCCACCATGAATGAGGACCACGGCTGGTAATTTCTGGCCCTTCGGCAGGGTCAGCGGAAAATATAAATCCGCCTGCTGCCCGCGCCCGGCAGCCAAAAACGACACACCACGCTGCACACGGATATCCGGAGGAAAGTCCGGAGTTGCCTTGGATTTAGCCTCTTGAGCAGAGCACATACCGAGGCAAAAACTCATGGCCCAAAAAATAAAAGCGGCGGATTTCATGTAAATTTATGCATTAAAAGACCGGGATCGCGTGGCGTCATAACCCGATAGCGTCCGGGGTCAGCCCATTTGACCGGGGACTGGACCACGGCATAGCCGGTCGATAGCCATGCGCCAATAGCCAGCGAGAATCAATCGCCAAAAATGCCATGCGCTTTAGTCGCCTTTCTCCCCCGGGGTTCGCTGGCCAACCGGCTGACCTGAAGCCCGATCAAAATAATTCACGATCGAATAGAGCCGCCGGTTTAAAGGCTGCATCGCGGCGAGCAAGGGCGAATATAGGTCGTAGCGGTTATTCACTATCCCCTTATTCGAATCCCGATTGGAAGGATCCACCGCCTTGTCAGCAGGGTCATTGTCCGCATATCTAAACCAATGCCAGCCCACGCAGACTTTGGATTCCAGCAGGGCGAGGGCATAGTTTTGATAAAACAATCCCCGCTCGCGCTGGGTTTTAACCAGCCACCCAGCTCCCCCCGTGTTTGGCATCCCGGAATCTTCGGCCTTGGCATACCATTCCGTGATGAGAATCGGGCGCCCCGCTTCGCGCGCCCACATCTGCATGGTGGCCGCATCCGGGGTCCAGGCACGGTAATAATTCATGGACACCACATCCACGAAAGGTCCGCAGGCGCGAAACAATTCCGGTTTGGCGATGTCCACGGCATAAAACCGGGAACCAAGGTAGAGATGGTTCGGATCGTATTTTTTGATCGCGCGGGCCACCGTGCCAAAATACCGGCTGGCAACGACCGCCAAAAAATCCGCCTCATCGCTGCCCCCAATAGCTTGCGCCGCAGCCTGCGCCCCGTGCCGTGACTGGAGAAATTTCAAGGCGGCTTCATGGCCAGGATCATCAGCCGGCAAGGCCAG
>CAISVF010000370.1 GCA_903888765.1 uncultured Verrucomicrobia subdivision 3 bacterium
AAAGCCAGGCGTCCGGACACGCCGGAATACCGGCTACTTTCAGCCGCCGAGACCGATTAAAATTCATTCTCCCAGCCCCCGGGGCTGCTACCACAACCACCTCAGCTTTTCCCCAAAAGCTAAGTCCGACAGGCTGCTAGTATTACTATGTTAAGTGGTATCGTCGCGGACTCCGTCAAATTTGCTACCGCAGCAATGGCAGCAGCCGGTTGATCTCACCAGCCACGGGCGAATCGCTTTCAACACCCGTTCCCACGTCACTCCAGAAGTTTTTTTTGGCGCGCAAGTAAGCCACCAGAATGAACAGATACGCCACCGCGCTCAGGGCCAGATGATGATGGAAACCGCGCCAAGAGCGTCCCTCAAAATGGTCCAAGCCCAAGTCATCCTTGGAGCGTTGAAAGTATTGTTCAATATGCCAGCGTGAGCGGCTTAGTTTTAAACACCGCGCTTTGGCGGGCTGGCCTTTCAACTCGGCCAGATAATAATGATAGGGTTGCTCCTCTCCTTGCGGCCAATCAACCACCAGCCACACCTTTTCCAATTCCCCGCCGGTTTTTCTCAAGCCGTGCGCCAAATAGACCTCGATCCACGTCAGGCGTGTGCGCCGCGTTTTGCCATCGGCAGCTTTCCACGAACAGTGTTGCCAAGCCGAATCCGGCAGGTCTGCCGCGATTTGTGCCAGCGTTTGGGAAGCCGGGGCGGAGGCCGTCACGTAACGACGTTTTAATTTGCGCTCCGTTGGCACGCGATTCGTCCAACCCTTGTGCGAGGAACCGGTCACTTGCACAAAGAATTCCAATTTCAGCCGGCGCAGTTCCGCGCGGAACTCCGAACTGTCGCCATAAGCGCTATCCGCCAGCACCGGTCCGGGCTCAACCCCATCCTGCACGGCCTCCTCCAGCAGCGCGATGGCGATTTCCGGCTTGGTGGCAAAGGGCACTTCCTTGGGCACCCCGGCCGCCGCGCAACGTTGCGGATCAGCCGTCCATTTCTGCGGCAAATATAGTCGGCCGCCCACAGGGGCGGCCACCATGCCGTCACTGACCACCAATTCCACACTCACCTGGCAATTGGCTTGTTTGCCCACCGATCCGCAATACTGGTGCGACACGCCCACCGAATGGCCACCTTGCTTCAGCCAACCCGTCTCGTCCACCACCCAACTTTCAATCGGCCCCAAACTGGGAATGACTTCCCGGCGGATCGCGGACCACAGTTCACCCTCCGCCCAAGGACTGTCGCTAACAAACTGCTGCAAGCTCTGCGGATCAACGCCCAACCGTTCGGACATCGGGGCAATGGACTTGCGCTGACCCGGCAGCAAGAGTCCCTCCACATAGCGGGTAGCGGCGACGCGCCGTTCGCTGCGACCCAAAACCTCAACCAGCGGAATCAGAAATTGTGAAAGTTGGTGCTGACTTTGTTGCCAGAGCCGCTCGTTCCATTGCATGGAAACGCACTCTGGACAAAAAGCGAAACAATAGCAACATTATACTTAACATAGTAATACTAGCAGCCTGCGGGCAACCTCCCACTGGTCTTGGGCAGGCAGTTGGCGCAAAGCTGATTCTATTTCTAGAACCTTACTCATGGTCATTCGATACCAGAACAGCCGCGTCTTTGCGAGCCATTTTCGCGACCTGCTCGCCAGCACTTTCCTTTCCGTCCTTGCGGAAAAGGCGCGGAGCGTTAAGGTCAGCGCAAGCGGATACTGTAGTCCAGAGGCTATGCCTTGGCGGCGGGGTGTGTGGTAGGTAGCGGAACTCCCAAAACAAGACCCGGCTGAACCCTCGCCAGCCAATCGGGGCTCCCAGCGCTGCAAGTGGGTTTGACGCTCACGGAATTGCCGGAGCAGGCTGTGAGTGGTTCTATCCAGCCCGTTAATGCGCCTGAGGGCAGGCGCATTCCCGGACGCTTCGCGTTATCGCGGGATCTCCGCGAACGCGCCAGCGTCTTGGATTGCGGTGGTCCTCCACCGCTTTTGCCTTCCGTGCCGATCAACTGGCCGCGGCCCACTGCCCACTCGTTTCCCCTGGAGCGCGGAGCATTGCTCCGCGAGTTAACCCGGAACCGAAATTTTTAATGTGTTGTGGAATTTGGTGGATGACCATGCCAAGCGGATTGACCGTCGCATCCAGCCGTTAACCATTTATCGAAAAGTCATAATCACTCGTAAATTTTACCGGCGGCCTAAAATCTCTTTACCGGGGCGGCAGAGGCGTGCATGGGACGACGTGGGGCCGCCGCTCCCGTGGCTCAACAGATTTTTACGACTTCGATCTTGAGCAGTTTGCCGAGCTTGTCGATTTTCGTGGCGATATGGCCCACGCCCACCGCGCAATGATGCGCTGGGCCATGCGCGTTCCAATCATTCACAAATTTTCGGGCTCCCAGGCTGAAGCGGTAGCGGCTGTTGGTGTTGCCGATTTCCAGGATCGGGCCGGGCACGGATTCGCCTTCGGCGACCAGCAGTTTCAATTTTCCATCCTTGGTTTCAACCACCGAAAGCAAGGTTACGAGGCCATGTTTCACGGACATTTCCACCGAGAGCCCCCGGCCCACTTTGCCGTGGTAAACCTTGAGCGGGCGCACCTTGGTTTTGCCTTCCGCGATGGCGATGTGGCCGGGTCCGTCGTGGCCCATGAGCACCACGTCATCCGTAAAATCCATGGCGTAATATTCCGTGAATGAGCCGCCCGCCCCGAAGGTATCCATGATCTTCATGGCCTGCGCATTCTTCACCTCATACTCGCCGGCCACTGGAATGCCGCGCGCCGTGAGCAGGGAATTGCCCAGAATGATCGAGCTGATGGCATCCTCGTTTTCCGCATTGCCGGTGCCCATGTAATAATATGCCAGCGAGCCGAGATCGTGCTCCTTTACCAGCCGGTCCAGCGCGACGGAAGTCCTGGCGGCGCGCTCCAATTCAGCGCGCGAGCAGTCCGCTTGCACGGCGAAAACCTGGTTGAACCGGGTGAGGCGCGCCTTGATTTGCGCCGGGGAAACCTCGCGGCGCAGGGCGGCGAGTTCATCCACTTCCACCACTTCCAGGTGACCGCCAAAGGTGGCACATTGCAGTGTAGTGTCGGAATAAATGTCCAGCATCCCGCCATAATAATGGCCCATCAACCCCAGCCGGTTATGGAACATCGTGTGGGCGACCCGCGCGGCTTCGATCCACTCGTTCACTTCGTTCCAGCAAACGGGATCCGCCTGCAACATCCCGGTGACTTGCTGGAAAGCAATGCCGGCCCGGCTGAAAACATTGGCGATTTCCGGCACCGGACACGCCGCGCAAAACGCCAGCCAGTCGCCGGTCATGGCCGTGCGGTCGCCCCTGGCATTGAAGCGGGCGTAGTCAATCGCCGGCTCCGGCGCGAGGTTCAAAATAATGACGGGAACTTTCGCCCGCTGCACCACGGGCAAAACGGTCGAGGACAAGGCATAGGTCGTAACGTGCAGGAAAATCAGGTCCACATCCGCCTCGCGGAAGCGGTGGCCCGCTTCCAGCGCCGATCGGGGATTGTCAATCAGGCCCAGGTTCACCACTTCCACTCCGGGGCGCTCCAGTTTTTGCTGCACCACCTTCACATACCCTTCCAGCCGCGCTTTGAGGCCCTTGAATTGCGGCCAATACGCATCCAGCCCTATGCCAAAAAGCCCCACCCGAAGTTGACGTTTCATAAAATTTTTTTACCGGATCGCGCCCGCATCGTTTTGGCAGCTCAGGCCATCAACCGGAAATGAGAATGGTGTTGGCGTATTGGGTGGTGTCCCCGGTACGGATCAACCCGATGGCCAGCGGCACCCTTTTCTTGAATTCAACGTGCGGCTCGTAGGTCATGGGCACCCCCTTGAGCGCGGTCGCAAATTTCTGACGCACGGCCGGAGTGTTGTTTTTCAAAAACTCCTCCGCCTGGTAGGCTTGGGTAAAATTGTGATTTGCGCGCAGCGCCGCGATGAGTTGCAGCACCGTGGGCAGATCATCCACCACCGAGACATCCACCGTTTCGATCATGGGCCAGAAAGGAAAACCGCGATCGGCAATGACCACCGCATTGGTATGCCGCACGCGTGCGAGCAGTGAGAGTATCTGGGGATTGAGGAGACCGTGATTTATCATGCGCCGAATTTAGCGGGGTCTCGCGCAATCGCCAAGCAACAAAATTGCGGGAGAAATAAACGGATCCGGGGGGGCTTACAATCGGTTTTTACTTTCCGAATGGATTCATGCGGGAGACCAGCCAGAACGTCAAGCCGAACAAGAGCGGAAGGAAAATCACCAGAACGATTTTCAGCAACTTCATTTTTCGTTCCCAGCGCGTTTTCCGGCGTTTATCCATGGCCTCAGTTTAAGCGTAATCCGCTTTGGAAACAAGTGCTTCGAGGTGGCCGGCGTTGCGGGTTCGGACAATCCACCGCGCTAAGCTGTTTTCCGTTGCATTGGCTGGAACCATCTTTTCCCCTGCTTATAGCCGTGTTTGCCGTTGCCCATCCTTGGCTGAATGACTGGTTCCCGCTGACCCGATCAGTTGCGAAAGGTTTGAGCCGGCTCCTTCGGACTGCTAATCTCCCTGCAATGGCGAAACCGAATTTCATCGAACTGCCTGGCTGCGACCCGATCCGCATCATCTATGAAGACCGCGCGGTGCTGGCGATTGACAAGCCGCGGGGCTGGATGCTCGTGCCGCATTCCTGGCGCAAAACCAATTGGAATTTGCAGGCGGCGATTGATTCCTCGATCCGCGCGGATGATTTTTGGGCCAAGTCGCGCAATTTAACGTATCTCCGCCATGTGCACCGTTTGGATGCAGATACGAGCGGGGTCATGCTGTTCGCCAAAAGCGAAGGCGCCATGCAAACGATGAGCGATATGTTCGAATCGCGCAAAATGGAGAAGACCTATCTCGCGGTCGTCGAAGGCGTGCCCAAGGAATTGGAGTGGACCTGTGAATTGCCGCTGGGGCCCGACCCCCTCCAGTTTGGCCGGATGCGGGTGGACCACACGGAGGAGGGCAGGGAATCGGAAACGCATTTTCGCGTTTTGCAAAAGAATGAGCGGTTTACGCTTATTGAAGCCAGCCCGCTGACCGGGCGCACCCACCAGATTCGCGTCCATCTGGCCCAGTCCGGTTGCCCGATTGCGTGCGATGAACTTTATGGCCATGTGGAAAAAGGGTTTCGCCTTGGGTTGCGTGCTGTCCGGTTGGCGTATAAAGACACCTTTACGCGGCGGCCGGTAAGTATCATCGCCCCGGCGGAATTGTTTTTGAAAGATTTCGGATTCACGCTCTCCGCCGCGCAGCGTCAGGAGAAATGGTCCTACCGCCCGGCTGCGGAGCCTTGATGTTCATTCTCCATCTTGTTTTTTAAATTCCAGCATTTCAGTTTTCGCAAGCGCCAATTTCAAAACCCTGTAGGAGCCAAGGTTACGAGGCTCAAATTTAAGCAATGTTAGAGACTGCCAATGAACGGCAAAGGTAGCAGATGCCATGGTCAGAGCTGGCAGGCGTACTTTTTAAAGAACACACTGCCCGTCTAATGAAACACTACATTCTTAAAAAGCCCGAGATAAAGGTCGCAACTTAACCCAAACGCTATGGCGTGGTCAAGCTGACGCAGGACGTGCATGCGCATTTTTTTGTGAGTTGCCTGCAGGAGGAAGGGCAGCCGCCCAAAGCGCCGCGCAAGTTGGAGCCCAAAGCGCATATGGAGTGGGTGGCCCAACTCGTGGCGCAGTCAGAGCAGGTGTATAGTTGCTACGAAGCCGGGCCGACGGGGTTCGCGCTACATCGGCAACTGACGGCGCTGGGAGTGGAAAACCTCG
>CAISVF010000371.1 GCA_903888765.1 uncultured Verrucomicrobia subdivision 3 bacterium
ATACAACGACTGAAATGACAGGCACGAATTGCTCCTTGGACGCCGCCCGCAACGGCCCGAAAAAGAAAAGACAGCTTTTAATAAAAAAGCTGGCTGACGATAATCTATTTTTTCTATTGACCGCTCACGCTAATGGGTGACGCCTTTCGTTTCAGGCAGGAATTTGGCGACGAGCACAAATTGGAGCACCATCATCAGCGCGAAAAATCCGAAAGCAAACGAACCGGAAGCCTTGGCGACGACCGGAAAGGCCCAGCCAATCGCGGCGCACAGTACCCACATCAGCGTGCAGGCCACCGCAGAACCGGAGGCGCGAACGGCATTCGGCAGCAATTCGTTGATGATCACCCAGACGACGGCCCCCTGTGAGTAGGCGTGCGAACCGACCACGCCCATCATGGCGGCGATCACGATCCAACCCTGGGCGTGCGTGGCAAAAACCAACGCTGCCAAAGCGTGTGAAAAGACAAACGTCACCGAACCCACCAACAGCAGCGCCTTGCGTCCGACCCGGTCAATGAGCGCCATGCCGACCAGCGTCATCACCAGATTCGTCAAGCCGACGATGACGGATTGCATCAGGGCGCTCGCATTGTCCGCGCCCGCCATCCGGAAAATATCCGCTGTGTAGTATAAGACAGCATTGATGCCATCCAATTGATTGAACACGGCGATCATGCAGACGAGCAAAAGTGGTTTCAGGTATTTGCGCTGGAAGAGCCGGTCGCTCACCCCGGTGGTTTCCGCGGAAAGCGATTCCTGAATTTCCTGATTTTCTCGCGACGGGTCTTCATGGCCAAAGCGAGTCAGCACGGTTTCAGCCTCGGCCAGCCGATTTTTTTTCGCCAACCAGCGCGGACTTTCCGGAATGGCCACTGCGGTTGCTAAAAATGCCAGTGATGGCAAAGCCATCACGCCAAACATCCAGCGCCAGGCGACTGGATTCTCCGCACCGAGGCAATGGGCCACCAAATAATTGGAGAGATAGGCCACCAGAATGCCGAGCACGATGTTCAATTGGCTTACGCACACGAGCAGTCCGCGCCGTTTGGGCGGGGCAATTTCAGTAATATACATCGGGCAGACGACGGAGGCCGCCCCCACGGCCACGCCGCCGAGAAAGCGGAAGAACAGTAGCGCATACCAGTTCCACGCGCCCGCGCAGCCGGCGGCGGAAAGGAGAAACAACACCGCCAGCACCGTCAACACCGGCCGCCGTCCCCACCAGTCGGCCGGCCGCCCGGCGCTCAACGCGCCAAACATAGTGCCGATGAGCGCGCTCGAAACGGTGAAGCCGAGCAGGTTGTCGTTGAGCGCAAACGCCTGGCGCAACGCTTCCGTCGTGCCGGAAATTACAGCGGTGTCAAAGCCGAACAGCAGCGAGCCGAGCGCCGCCACGATCGCGCTCAAGAGCAGCCGGCCGCCGCCGGAATGCGAACTGGAGGCGCGGGTGGACGTATCGGTTGGCAAATTGGTGTGCATGACGTTTCGTTTTTAGTTGACCCGGCCAACCTATGCAAGCCATTAGTATAAACATATAAACATGCAAATTTCATCCCGCCGCCGCCCCCAATCCGCCGCAAGTCCGTTGCAGGGCATGGATTCCTCGGCTTCCATTCCGTTTCATGTGCGCATCGAGCAGGAGTTGCGGCGGATGATGGCGTTGCCGGAGTTTCGGAAGGGCGCACTGCTTCCCGATGAATTGACGCTCGCCAACCGGTTTGGCGTCAGCCGGGGAACTGTGCGGGTTGCGTTCACGCGGTTGGTGGAGCAGCGCTTGCTGGAGCGCAAAGCTGGAGTTGGCACGCGGGTGCGCCCGCAGCCGGCGGAGTCGGGCATCGGGGCTTGGCGAAGTTTCTCCCGCGAGATGGCCCGCAAAAAGATTCAGGTGGAAAATTTCCGGCAGCAGTATGAAATCGCGGTGGCCAGCGAAGTCGTCGCCGGCGCGCTCCACATCAAGCCGGGAACAAAAATCTGGCGGCTGGACCGGGTGCGCGGCTGGGACGGCCGCCCGGTGTTGCATACCCGCTCGTGGTTCCATCCCCGCCTCGGCCTCACGGGCCGCGAAGATTTTTCCAAACCGCTTTACGAGGTGATCCAATTAGAAACGGGCGTCATCGTGACCAATGCCCGCGAGGAATTCACGGCGGTCGCCGCCAGCGCCGCGATGGCGCGGTTGCTAGCTGTTAAAACCGGCGAACCGCTGTTACTGCGTTCGCACATGGTTTCCGACAAGGGCGGCCGGCCGGTGGAATTTGCCCAGATTAATTATGTCAGCTCACGCTTTGCCCTGACGCTTGAAATGCGTCGTGAAAACCATGGACCTTAAACCGAATGGCCAAACAAATCTTGAATTATGAAAAACCTAATTTGCCTCACTTTGCTCGCCGGTTTGCTGGCTCTGACATCGTTTGCACAAGAAAGTGCGCCGGCGTCTGTCTCGCCCGCCGCTCCTTCGAAAGTGACCGACGTGTGGGTCGTTTTCAAAACGCATTTCGACATCGGCTACACGGATTTAGTGACGAATGTGCTCAAGCGCTATCGCGGCGAGATGATGGATAATGCGCTGGCGGTGATGGAGAAGAACCGCGATTTGCCGGCGTCCGGGCGTTTCGCCTGGACCGTGCCCGGCTGGCCGTTAAAGCACATCCTCGGCCCGCTGCAAACGCTCGCTCGCCGCGGGCGCATTGAGCAGGCCATCCGCGGCGGCGAACTTGTCGTCCACGCGATGCCGTTCTCGCTGCACACGGAATCGCTGGAATTGGAAGACCTCGTGCGCGGGCTGCATTATTCGGTGCAGATTGACCGCGATTACGGCCTGCCGCTGCCGCGCAGCGGAAAAGAAACCGATGTGCCGGAGCATAGCTGGGTGATGCCGACGCTGCTGGCCAACGCCGGCATCCGGTTCATCCAGATCGGTTGCAACGGCGCGTGCCAGTATCCGCGCTTCCCGCATTTGTTTTACTGGGAAGGACCGGACGGTTCGCGCGTCTTGTGCAATTACACCGTGGAATATGGCAGCGGTATCGTCCCGCCGGGCGGCTGGCCGAACAAAAATTATCTCGCCATGCTCATGACCGGCGATAATCACGGCCCGCCGACCGCCGCCGATGTTGATTCCATCCGCCAGCAGGCCGCAAAAAAGCTGCCCGGCGTGAAAATCCATTTTGGCACGCTCGACGATTTTCGCGCCGCCGTCGAAGCCGAAAAACCGGAGCTGCCCGTCGTGCGTGGCGACACGCCGGACACCTGGATTCACGGCGTGATGTCCATGCCGCAGGCGACGAAGCTTGCGCGCGACGTTCGCCCGCTCGAACCGGCGTTGGACTCGCTCGACACCCACCTGAAGATTTTCGGCCTGGCCACCGCGCCGCTCGCGCAGCCACTTGCCACGGCTTACGAAAACAGTCTGCTTTACGGTGAGCACACCTGGGGCATGAACGGCCAATTCGGCGGACGCGACCTCTGGCCGCTGGCGGAATGGAAGAGAAAATTGCCGCTGGATCGCCAGGAAAAATTCTTGCAATCCTTCGACGACAAGCGCGCCTACATCCGCACGACGGATAAAATCGTCATGGGCGAATTGCAATCGCGGCTCGACTTGCTCGCCCGGTCCGTGGACGTGAGTGGTCCGCGCATCGTGGTCTGGAACGCGCTGCCGTGGGTGCGCTCCGGCATCGTTAAAATCGGCGGAAAGGAACTTTACGCCGAGGACGTGCCGGCGAACGGTTACCAGACATTTCCCGCGAGTGCGGCCGCTGCGCCGACAAACGCGGAGTCCTTCGATACCCCGTTTTACCTCGTCCAATTTGACCTTGAACGCGGCGGCATTTCTTCGCTGATCGAAAAAAAATCCGGTCGCCAACTGGTGGATAAATCGAGTCCGTATTTGCTCGGCCAGTTTTTGCATGAGCGTTTCAGCGAGAAGGAAGTGAACAGCTTTTTCCAAGCCTACAGCCGGATGCCCGGCGGTTGGGCGTTGTATGATCTCGGCAAACCTGGCATGTCCGCCGTCGAGCCGGGACAGGAGTACGTTCATGCGCCCGCGCCCGGCCAGCCCAATGCGGGCGCGATGGCCAAACCCGGTTTGCCCCATGGCTCGTATCTCGCCGTCTCACCGTCCGCTTGGAAACTTTCCGTGCAGCGCGGCGCGCACACCGACGTTGTGGTGCTCACCGCTGGCGACGCAAAAAATTTGGCGAAAGCTTATGCGCTGAAATTTACCTTCTCCCGCCACGACCCTCCCATGGAAGTCGAATGGAATGTCACCGGCAAAACGCCGGACAAAACGCCGGAAGCTGGCTGGTTATGCTTCCCGTTTGCCATGGAGAAGCCACAGTTCACGCTGGGGCGTCTGGGCGGGCCGGTGAATCCGGCGACTGGAATCATCCCCGGCGCAAACCGGCATTTGTGCGCGGTGGACAATGGCGTTGCTATCACCGGCGCGGACGGATATGGCGTCGGTCTTTGCCCGCTCGATTCACCGCTGGTGAGCCTCGACCATCCCGGCATGTGGGAGTTTGACCTGGATTTCGTTGCGCAGACGCCGGCGGTTTTCGTGAATCTTTACAACAACAAATGGAACACCAATTTTCCTCTGTGGCAGGACGGCTCGTGGAGCGAGCGCGTCCGTTTGTGGCCGACGGATGATCTTGTTGTGCCGGGCCGGGAAGCACGCGTGCCGCTGCTCGCGGGCACGGCGGACGGCGTGGCCGGCACGCTGCCACCCGCGCAATCCGGCCTCGCCGCAGCGCGGCCCGGCGTGCTCGTCACCGCGTTCGGCGGAAATCCTGACGGCACCGGCACGTTGCTGCGCGTGTGGGAACAATCCGGCAAGACTGGCGAATTTTCCCTAACATTCCCCGCCGGCGCGAATTTCAAAACCGCCACGCCAATCAATTTGCGCGGCGAAGTATTGGGCGAACCCTTGGCCGTGCGCGACGGAAAACTCACGTTCCAGCTCGGCGCTTATGCCCCGGCGAGTTTCCGGTTGGAATAATTACCTGACCGGGTAAACAACTTTATGAGCACATACCACAGACAAGGAATGAATCGGCTGCCATGGCTCGCGTGGCTCGCGGCCATTCACGTCTCTGCCGCCGACAGCCAGTTACTCTGGCAGATCGGCAAACCGGATCACCACAATGTCGAGTTCGCACTTGCTCCAAGCGGCTTTGCCCAGTTCAAGAGCGACGCCTTTTTTGTTGTCGGCCAATCTGACGCGAAGCAGGACTGGCCTTATGTGCAGCCCGGCCCGGATGATGCTTGGGCCGGCAGCCATGCGCACACGTTCACGATTGTGTTTGGCGCGAGCCAGACCAAGGTGGCCGGCATTTGTAAACTGGAGTTCGATTTGCTCGACACGCAAAAGCAGTCGCCCCCAAAATTGCGCATCGCGTTCAACGGCCAGCTGTTCGAGCGGCGAATGCCGGCCGGCGCGGGCGATGCCTCCGTGAACGGTGACCCGGCCCAGGGCAGGCCGCATCATTTCGAGGTCGAGTTTCCGGCCATGCTGCTGAACGAGGGAAACAATGACCTTGCCATCACCACTTTGTCCGGCAGCTGGATGCTCTACGATGCCGTGGCGCTGGAAACGCCGGCGGGCGTCAAGTCCGCGCCGGTCACGAGTTCCGTCGCGCTGCGCGCAATTCAGCCCGTCCAGGCGCTGGTCGAGCGGGATGGCAAATTATTCGAGCCGGTGACAGCCTCGGTATTCAGCATTGGTGAATCGCGCGAAGGCTCGGTACATATCAACGGCGTTGAAACCGGTCGCGTGCAGCTTACCAAAGGAATCCAGACCATCGAAGCGCTTGCGCCCGACGTGAAAACGGAAACCCAAACCACGCTCGCCATCGTCGCCGGCGGCAAAACGCTTGCCAGTCAGACGCTCACGCTCAAACCGGTGCGCAAATGGGAGGTTTATATTTTGATGCACTCGCACACGGACATCGGTTACACCGACCTCCAGCCGAACATCGAAAAAAAGCAGGCGCACAATGTCGTTCACGCGCTGGAACTCATCCAGCAGACGAAGGATTTTCCCGTCGGCGCGCGGTTTAAATGGAATTTGGAAGTGATGTGGACGGCGGACCAGTTTTACCGCATCGCCACGCCGGAGCAAAAAAGCGAGTTTGCCCAAGCCGTGCATGACGGCAACATCGGCGTGGACGCGATGTATGGCAATTTGCTCACGGGTTTGAGTCGCTCGGAAGAAATGATGCGACAAATCAGCCTGGCCACCGACCTCGGACGGCGTTGCGGCGCAACGGTGGACTCCATGATGATCAGCGACGTGCCGGGTCTGACTTGGGGCATCGTCCCCGCTCTGGCGTCACACGGCGTGAAGTATATTTCCGACGGCCCGAACGCCTCGCGCACCATGAACGGCGACCGCATCGGCTATGTGCGCGTGCAATATGAAAACAATCCGTTTTGGTGGCTCTCACCGTCGGGCGGGGAACGCGCACTCTACTGGGGTGCGCAGGGCGGCTATTCGTTCGGCCACCACTTTTCGTCGCTGGCGGAGGGTCTGCCGTTCCTGCTAAACCGGCTGGACGAACAGAAATATCCCTATGATATCGTGCAACTCCGCTGGACGAAAGGCGACAACGGTCCGCCCGACGAAGGTGTGATGCCCATTGTGCGGGATTGGAACGCGAAATACGCCTGGCCCAAACTCGTCATCGCCACCACCAGCGAGGCGTTCCACGCCTTTGAAAATCGCTACAGCGCACAACTCCCGACGCTTCGCGGTGACATGACGCCGTATTGGGAGGATGGCGCGGGTTCGTCCGCGCGCGAGACAGCACTCAACCGCCACACCGCCGACCGGCTCGTGCAGGCCGAGACGATTTGGGCGCTGCGCCAGCCGAGGGCATTCCCGGCGGATGATTTTGCCGCCGCGTGGAAAAATGCCGCGCTTTACAGCGAACACACGTGGGGTGCCTACAACAGCATCAGCCAGCCCGACCTTGCGTTCGTTAAGAATCAGTGGAAATACAAACAGGACTACGCGCTCAACGCCACCGCAAAATCGCACGAGCTGTTGGACAAGGCGCTTGGCGAGAAAGCATCCGCCGCGTCCGCGTCCGTGGACGTTTTCAACACCGCCTCGTGGCCGCGCACCGATTTGGTCACGCTCCCAAAAGAAACCTCAGGCGATGTGGTGAAAGATGAGCGCGGCCGGCCTGTTCCGTCGCAACGGCTAGCGACCGGCGCACTTGTTTTTCTCGCGAAAGACGTTCCGCCATTCGGCGCGAAGCGTTTCATCATTTCCGTCGGCACGCCCGCAGCTGGTGGAAAAGCCACGGTCAGCGGTACAACGCTGGTGACGCCGGCGTTGGCGGTGAGGCTCCACGAAAAGACCGGCGACATCGTCAGCCTGATCGCGTCGTCGAAGACCGAATTTGCGGGCGGGCCGATCAATAAATATTTCTATTTGCCGGGACGTGACACAAACAACGTCAAATCTTCAGGCCCTGCAAAAATCAGCATCAAGGAAAACGGTCCGCTGGTCGTCTCGCTGGTCGCCGAATCTGACGCGCCCGGGTGCCATCATCTGGCGCGCGAAGTCCGTTTGGTTGACGGTCTCGACCGCGTCGAGATCATGGACCTCGTGGACAAGCAGGCTGTGCGGACTGTCGAAGGCGTGCATTTCGGATTTGAGTTCAATGTTGAAAATCCGGTTGTCCACATCAACAGCCCTGGTGTGATTGGCGAGCCGGAAAAAGACCAGCTCGGCGGCGCGTGCAAAAACTGGTATTCGGTCGAGCGCTGGACGGATATTTCCAACGGAAAGCTTGGCGTGACGTGGTCCACCGCCGATGCGCCGCTCATGGAGATGGGCGGGCTCACCGCGAACCTGCCGCGCAGCCAGCCCGATCCCAACGCCTTTCTCAAGACAAATCCGCCATCGGCCAAAATTTATTCCTGGGTGATGAACAACCACTGGCATACCAACTACCGTGCCGAACAGGAAGGGCCAACGTGGTTTTGTTACATGATTCGTCCGCATGGCGCTTACGATCCGGTGGCCGCGACGCGCTTCGGCGTGGAGAGCACCGAGCCGCTGATTGTCGCGCCCGCGTCCGGTGCATCGCCGGTCGCATCGCCGTTGAGTATCGCGCCGTCGGGCGTTGTCGCCACCGCGTTCAAGCCGAGCGATGACGGCAAGGCGCTCATCGTGCGGCTGTATAATCCGACTGGTTCGCCGCAGTCCGCGCATTTGAATTGGAGTCGGCCTGTCCGTCACACCTGGCTCTCCAGCGCCTGCGAAGAACCAGGCCAGGAAGTACCGGCGGCGATTTTAGTGCCGAAGCTTGGCCTGGTCACGCTGCGTGTGGAGCCATGAAATGACTGGCCATTTGGCATATCAGCAGCCGGTCAGGGACAGCGCCGTGCCATCCCTGCCGGCTGATTTTTTGCGCCGCTTCCGGCTCGGCTGGATCGTCCCGGCAATTTTTTGCGCCGCTGCTTTTTCCGCGTCCGCGCATGTGCCATCTATGGCGGCGGCGCAGGTAGTGATCGGTTCGGACGGAAAATTCACGTTGGATTTGACGTTCGATTTGCCGCCGTTTGTATTGAACGTCACGCCATCAGCCGCGACTGACCCCGACATGAACGCCTGGCTCAGCGGCCCGACCAACTCGCTGGCCGCGAGCCTGGCCGCCGCGCAGTCGCGGTTTGCCAAGGAGTTCACGGGCGTCACGGACAAAGGCACGGGCGGCGTGGACAAAATTGCTTTTCCAACCGTCGCTGACCTGGAGCGCTACCGGGAATCCGTGCCGATTGTCCAGTTGCCAGTGATGTTGATGCTCTCGCTGGAAGGACAATTGCCGGCGGGAGCGCGCTCGGTTTCGTTTCATTTTCCCGCCGTCATGGGCATTGTTGCCGTCACGGTGAATCGTCCGGGACAAGACCCGGCCACGCTGGTCGCCCATTCCGGCGAAGCCACCGCGCCGATTCCGGTTCAACTTGAAAGCGCTGCGGTGAATCCGCCGCCCGCTAAATCACTTGCCGAACCCGGCCGCTGGGCGTTAGTCCGGCAATATCTTGTGCTCGGTTTTGCGCACATTTTGCCCGAGGGCACGGACCACATTCTTTTTGTGCTGGGCCTGTTTCTGTTAAGCTGCCGCATCAAGCCGCTGTTATGGCAGGTGACCGCCTTCACCATGGCACATTCCATGACGCTGGGGCTGGCAATGTATGGTATTATCCGGCTGCCATCGTCGGTGGTCGAGCCGTTGATCGCCGCGTCCATTGCGTTTGTGGCGGTGGAAAACATCTGCACGCCGGAACTGAAACCGTGGCGTCCGTTCATGGTGTTTGGCTTCGGGCTGATACATGGCTTGGGCTTCTCCAGCGTGCTCTTGTCGCTCGGCCTGCCGAGCGAGGATTTTGCGACGGCGCTCGTGTCGTTCAGCGGCGGCGTGGAACTCGGCCAGCTCACCGTCATCACGGCGGGGTTTCTCGCAGTCGGCTGGTGGCGAAACCGCAAGTGGTATCGCCCGGGTATTGTCATCCCCGCGTCGGCATTGATCGCGGCGACCGGACTTTTCTGGACGGTGCAACGAATCCATTCAGCGATGCGGTGATAATTATGACAGCAATAAATCCAATTCTCGCCTGCGATGTTGGCGGCACGCGCATCAAGCTCGGCGTGGTGCTCGGCGCGCGGCTACTGGCGCAAACGGAAATTGACGCCGAGGCAAAAAGTGGTTTGGCCTCCGCACTCAAACGAATCGCCAAAGCCGTCCCTCCGCTTTGCCGCCAAGCAGGTGTCGCTCCGGGGGCGCTGGGCGGTTTCGGATTTTCATTTCCCGGCATTATCGAGCCGCACACCGGGAAAATTCTGTCCACGCCGGCGGGAAAATTTGACGACTCCAAAAATTACCACGTGTCAAAGCTGGTCGGAAAATTGCTCGGCCTGCCCACGCGCATTTGCAACGACGCCAACGCCGCGCTCGCCGGCGAATGGCATTTCGGCGCGGCGCGCGGCAATCGCAGCGCGGTGATGATGACGCTCGGCACGGGCATCGGCGCGGCGGCGATCATTGATGGTGTGCCATTGCGCGGCCAGCACGGTCAGGCTGGCTGCCTTGGCGGGCATCTCACGGCCAATCTCGACGGGCGGATTTGTCCGTGCGGTAACCTCGGCTGCGCGGAGTCCGAAGCCTCGACTTGGGCGCTGCTGATTCAGGCGCGGGCGCATCCCGCTTTCGCTGCGAGCCGGCTCGCGCGGGAAAAGGTTCTGGAATACGCCGCCGTTTTTCGCGCGGCGGCCCAAGGCGACAAACTCGCGATTGCCTTGCGCGACCGCTCGCTCCGTGTCTGGTCCGTCGCGCTGGTGAATTTGATTCACGCCTATGACCCGGAAGTTGCCGTCATCGGCGGCGGCATCATGCGCAGCGGTGACATCATTTTGCCGGCGTTGCGCCGTTACGTTTTCCAATACGCGTGGACGCCTTGGGGCAAAGTTAAAATCAAACCCGCCGCGCTCGGCAATGACGCCGGCATGTTCGGCGTCGCCAGCTTGTTTCAGAACGAAAAATGAGAAAACCGAATTACGATAAATTCCCTTTTGTTTCCGTGCCAAATGGCGCAAACGCCTGCGTCGTAAGCTGGGAAGCGATTGGCGAAAAACTGCGGCTGGCCGTCGCCCGACGTGTCGCGCGCAAAACTGTCCTTGTCGTCGAATGCTACCCCGGCGTTCACGAAGACCAAGTGCTGCGCGAGTTGCAATCGCAGCTCAACCCCGCGCTCGCGCTGCGCGCTAATGAGGCGTTGCTGCCGCCGGGAAAAATTGATGTGCTCCTCGCACCGTTTCTCGGCGCCAACGATCCAGTATTTGGATTTTTATCAGGACTGACGCTACCGGAATTTTTTGACGGGCAAAAGCTGCGTCGTTTGCGCGAAGTGGTTGAAAAAATTAGCAATGGCTTGGTTCTTATCCTCGGCTGCGGCGCGTCGTTGATTTTGGAAGGTGATATTCTGGTCTATGCCGACCTTGCGCGCTGGGAGGCGCAGCTGCGCTACCGGCGCAACGAAATCAGCAATCTCGGCGTTGAAAACAAAACCCTCGCCGCAAGCCTGCAATACAAGCGCGCGTTCTTCGTGGACTGGCGCGTGTGCGATCGGTGGAAACGTCCGCTGATCGCCAAATGGGATTTCGTCCTCGACACGAACACCCCGTACGAGCCGAAGCTGGCCAATGGCGACGCCGTGCGGCGCGGTTTGCGGCACGTCGTGACAAGGCCATTCCGCGTCGTGCCGTTTTTCGATCCTGCGCCGTGGGGTGGACAGTGGATGAAGGAAGTTTGCGATTTGGATCGCAGCGCGAAAAATTACGGCTGGTGCTTTGATTGCGTCCCGGAGGAAAACAGCTTGTTATTGGGCTTCGGCAACACGCGGTTTGAAATTCCCTCACTTGACCTTGTGTTTGACCAGCCGCAGATGCTGCTCGGCGACGCGGTTCACGCGCGGTTCGGCGACGAGTTCCCGATTCGCTTCGATTTTCTCGATACGATGGGCGGCGGCAATTTGTCGTTTCAGGTTCACCCGCTGACGGAATACATCCAGCACCATTTCGGCATGCACTACACGCAGGACGAGAGTTATTACCTGCTCGACGCGGGGCCGGGGGCAAATGTCTATCTTGGCCTGTGCGAGAACGTGGATGCGACGGCGATGGCGCGTGATTTGCGGTCAGCGCAGGCTGGCGGCGTGCCGTTTCCGGCGGAGAAATACTCGAATAGAATTCCCGCGAAAAAGCACGATCATTTTCTCATTCCCGCCGGCACGGTGCATTGCAGCGGCGCGGAGTCCATGGTGTTGGAAATCAGCGCCACGCCTTACATTTTCACGTTCAAGCTGTGGGACTGGGGCCGGCTCGGCCTCGATGGTAAGCCGCGTCCGATTCACCTGAACCACGGCTTGGCAAACATCCAGTGGAATCGCGATACCAACTGGACGGAAAAAAATCTCGTTAACCGCTTCGAGCCGCTCCATAGCGGCGATGGCTGGCGCGAGGAGCGCACCGGTCTGCATGAATTGGAATTCATCGAGACGCGACGGCACTGGTTCACGAAGTCCGTGCCGCATGACACGCGCGGCGGCCTGAACGTGCTGAACCTCGTCGAAGGCGAAGAAGCTGTTGTCGAAAGTCCCGACGGCGCGTTTGAGCCGTTCATCGTCCACTACGCGGAGACCTTTATCATCCCTGCTACAGTTGGGCGTTATACCATACGCCCACATGGCGCATCTGAGGGATGCGAATGCGCCACGCTGAAGGCATTCGTTCGGGACCATATTCAACGCAATTCAGTTTGTTGAAATCCCCAACCCAATCAGAAGTCGTTTGCACTTGGCGACTTGGTTGCCAACGGTTCGTTTCCCCGCTCCAAAGTGTCTTCGGGCTGGCACCCCGTTCTTTCGCCAATTGGAGGCGGGTTTTCCGGGATGTGAGCCGGAAATGGGGAATCTTTTAAAAAGCAACGTCGCGCTCGCCCGATGGTAAAATGCCGGGCTAAAATCGCAGTTCCCCGCGCGAAATCCAGAATTATCTCGGCCGCATTTCCGGGCCGCTGCTGGATCGCATTGACCTCCTTAATCAAATGCCCAGCCCGATTGTGTTGCCAATGCAACCACACCCAATTTATCAATTCAAAAAATCGGTCCACCCAAACGGACCGGAAATCGTACCGGAAATTGACCGATTATTTTTGCGTAGCGGCGGACTGGTGTCCGCCGCCAATATAAAATTTATAAATCAGCCGGAAATTTTAGCAGTGATGCGCCCACCCTTCGTCAATCGCCGGGGCATTTCCTCCTGATTTGAACCCAAACTGGCTGGCTCAATCGGCTGCCGTCAGACTCATGTCGCTGGTGAAATACAGAATCCGGCCGCAGCTCGGGCAGGTCACGATTTCCCCCTGCTGCGCGCGGCAATGGGTCATTACCTGGGCCGGCAGTTTCATGTGGCAACCCCCGCAGGAGCTGTGGTCTATGCCAACCACCACATTTTCCCCCTTGCTCTTGAAAATCCGCTCGTAGCGGTTGCGGGTGGGTTCATCCACGGCTTCCGCCAGGGCGGCGCGGCCGGCCTGGAGTTCCGTGAGTTCCTTCTTCAAATTCGCTTCGCGCTGGTTCAGTTGGCCGATCAGGTCGTCCACCAGCTTCTTCGCTGCGGCTGCCTCTGCCGTGGCCCGAACCACTTCTTTTTGGGCTGCTTCGGCCTGTTCCATCAAAACAATTTCCGCATCCTCGATCTTGAAAATGACTTCCTTGGCCATTTCAATTTCATGCGTGAGGGCCTTGTATTCCTCGTTCTTGCGCGTCAGCAATTGCTGGTTGAGATATTTTTCGATCTGCGCCTTCTTCGCTTCAATTTCCAGATCCTTCTGTTTGCGCTCGGATTCGATCTGTTTCACCCGCAGCTTGGCTGCGTCCAATTGCAGTTGGGTGCTGGCGGCCTTGGCGTTCATCCCGTTGCGTTCGGGTCCGATATGGGCAAGTTCCTGATTGACGCGGAGGAGTTTCCGGTCGCGGTCCTGCAAAATGAGCAACTTCTCGATGATTTCCTGCATGTGGGTGAAAGGCTAATCTCCGGCAGAACTCAAGTCAATGCGCAGCCGCGCCTTTGCACCGGCATGCGTCGCGTGTCTCGTGCTGCAAAAAGTTGTGGGGCTTCCCGCTGCCGCTCCGCCGGGAATTTGCCCTTTCCTTGTCGCAATTTCCTTTTGCGCTTTCGCGGCTGACGGCTAACTTAGCTTCATGCGTTTCCTCGGCAATGTGATTGAAAAGATGCAGCGGCACCCCAAGCGCGTGGTGTTCCCCGAAGGCGCGGAGCCGCGCATCTTGCAGGCGGCGCGTCAATTCCACGCGCTTCGGCTCGGCGCGCCCATTGTCCTGGGCGACGCCAATGAAATCAAGGATGTGGCTGCCGGGCTGAAAATTCCGTTGGAGGGCATTCGCATCATCAATCCCGCCACCAGCGAGGATCTGGAAAATTTTGCCACGCGCCTCTACCGCGTGCGCCGCGAAAAAGGCCTGCGCCAGACCGAGGCCCGCGAGGCCATGCTCCAGCCGAATTTTTACGGCGCCATGATGCTCGCGATGCATCAGGCGGATGGTTTGGTGTCCGGCGCATCGCATATCACCGGCAGCGTCCTGCGGCCGCTCTTTCAAATCGTGCGCGCCGCGCCCGATATCACGGCGGTTTCGAGCTGCATGGTCATGGAGGTGGAAGACACCCGCATTGGCGAAAACGGGGTGCTGTTCATGGCGGATTGCGGCGTGATTCCTGAGCCGACCGTGGACCAGCTGGCGGATATCGCCGTTTCCACCGCCCGGCTGGCGCGGCACATGCTCGGTGTGCGGGCGCATGTGGCGATGCTTTCCTTTTCCACCAAGGGCAGCAGCGCCGCGCATCCTTCCATCGGCAAAATGCAGGCTGCCACCGCTCAGGCCAAGCGCAAAGCGGCGCAACTGAATGTCGAGGCCGATTTCGATGGGGAAATCCAGGTGGACGCCGCCCTCATCCCGGAAATTGCCGACCGGAAATTGCACGGCAGCCAGGTGGCGGGCCGCGCCAATGTGCTGATTTTCCCCGACCTGAATTCCGGCAATATTGCCAGCCGGCTCGTGCAGCACATCGGTCGGGCCAATGCTTATGGCCAGATTCTGCTTGGCCTGAACCGGCCGGCGGCCGATGTTTCGCGCGGCTCCAGCGCGCACGATATTCTCGGCGTCGCCGCCATTGTCGGCGTCCAGGCCACGGATTATCACAAGCTCTATCCGGGCGCGGACAAGGAATTGCCGGGGGAATAAGGTGTTAGTGCTGATTTGCCAGTCATGAAGCCCAGCGTGGTTGAAGACAAAAGCGATGCCTTCGCGCTGTGAATCATGGCCCTGACTGGCTTGAAATAGATGCGTATATTCGCCGTCATTGTTAAAACCTCGCCAGCCACCGAAGCTAACTAACGATTTAAAATTTAAACCTCAAAACTTATGTTACCCCTTTCCCCTGTTCTCAAAACCTTGCCCACCTATCAGCCGGGGCGGCCGATTGAAGAAGTCGCCCGCGAACTCGGTATGCCCGCCGAAAACATCATCAAGGTCGCGTCGAACGAAAACCCGTTTGGCCCCTCGCCGCTGGCCCTGGCCGCGCTCCAAAAGGCCATTGCCGGCGTGAATCTGTATCCCGATGGCAACGCGTTTTACCTCAAACAAAAGCTGGCGGCCAGGCTCGGCGTGGACCCCGCCAACCTTGTCCTCGGCAACGGTTCTAATGAAATCATCGAGTTCGTCGGCCACGCGCTGCTGGCGCCGGATGCGGATATCGTGGTTTCGCAATACTGTTTCGCGATTTATCCCATTGTCGCCAAAATGTTCGGCGCGAGCGTCACGGTCGTGCCGGCCCGGAATTTCGGCCACGATCTCCCGGCGATGCTGCGCGCCATCACGCCGCGCACGCGCATTGTTTTTGTTGCCAACCCCAACAATCCCACCGGCACGCTCGTCCCGCGCGAGGAACTCATCCACTTCGTCAACGAAGTCCCGGCGGATGTGTTGCTGGTGATGGATGAGGCTTACCTGGAATTCCTTTCCGACCCGGTGGATCTCGTCCCGCTCATCCGGCTCGGCGCGCGCAAGAATCTGATTTTGATGCGCACGTTTTCGAAGATTTATGGCCTCGCCGGCTTACGTATTGGCTATGGCCTCGCCGCGCCCGAGCTGATTGCCGCGCTGGAAAAAATCCGCCAGCCGTTCAATGCCAATCTGCTTGCCCAAACCGCCGCGCTCGCCGCGTTGGACGATGACGAGCATGTCCGCAAAACCCGGCAGAACAATTTCTCCGGCCTGGAGTTTTTTCAGCAGGCCTTCCGTGAATTGCAGTTGGAATTTGTCCCGTCTTTTGCCAATTTCATCCTCGTGCGCGTCGGCGATGGACAGAAAGTTTTTTCCGCCATGCAGCAGCTCGGGGTCATCACGCGCCCGATGGGTGGCTACCAATTGCCCGGGTGGATTCGCATTTCCATCGGCACGCCCAAGGAAAATGAGCGCTGTCTTGAAGCGTTGAAAAAGACGTGTGTCCCGGTTTGAGTTGAAAAATGCACTCGCGAAAAATCAAAGCCGCCCTCGCCGACATCACGGCGGAGCAAGACCCGACGGTCAAAAGCTTGAAGATGGCATCGCTGTGCGGTGCGCTTTGGGCCGAGCATGGCGTGCAATTGGTCGTGGTTGGTGGCTCGGCGATTGAGATTTTGACGGAAGGCGCCTACGCATCTGGTGACCTTGATCTGTGCCATGTCAACGACGCCACGCTGCCCGTTCGCCAGCGGCAGGAAATCATGGGCTTGCTGGGCGCGAAAGGCGGCCCGCGCAACTGGGAAGTCGCGGGGATGTTTGTGGACGTGCTCGGTCCGGTGGAAAGTTTCGCCCGCACGCCGTATCGCCGCGTGCAGGGGCCTTACGGCGAAGTACTTGTGATGAAGGTGGAAGATTTGCTGGTTGAGCGCGTGCTGGTCTCGGTTTATCCCGGGAAAAATTCTGTGGCGCTCGACTGCGCCAAAAAACTGGCGGCGATGATTCTGGACGGCTCGATACCAGTGGATTGGAACGAAGTCCGGCGGGTTGCAAATTTGCCGGATTATCGTAACCTTACCTACTGTGTGAAACTGGTGAAAAATGTTGCCGATGAACTCAACCTCCAAACCCCCTTGCATCCCGCTTGATGGGGTGATTAGCTACAAGGACTGGCTGAAAGGGCGGCGCTATCGCCGTGAACTGGGCAGCCGCGTAGCCCCTGAAATCATCCGTCGCCCGCGCAGTTCCAGCGACCGGCGGCTGAAAAAACTCTTCAATGGCGAACGCGGCCTGCCCTTCACGCCCAAGGAAAAACTTTGATGTCGCCCCTCCGCAGTTGCCAATTGCCCGGGTGGATTTGCATCTCCATCGGCATGCCCCAGGAAAATGAGCGTTGCCTGGCGGCATTGAAAAATCAAATATGCTGAGGTATCCGGCCAATCGGTGTCTTGGTTTATACTGCAGGTAAACGCCTTTACTTTCCCCGCGCCCCCAATTTATTATTTGCTCATGAGAGGTCATTCGGAACCTGCGCTTTCATCACCGGTCTTGGATTATTTGCATCAGCTTCACGCCCGCTTTGCCCGCGTAAAGCAAGGGCAGGTGGCCACCTATATTCCCGAATTGGCTAAAGCAAACCCGGATTGGTTTGGGATCTGCTTGGCCACGGCCAGCGGTTCAGTTTATGAAGTGGGTGACACCCGTCAGGAATTCACCATCCAATCCATTTCCAAGCCATTTGTGTATGGCCTGGCGCTGGAGGACAACGGCCGCGAAACGGTCCTGGGCAAGATCGGGGTTGAACCCACTGGCGATGCGTTTAATTCCATTAGTCTCGAACCCGGAACCGGCCGGCCCCGGAATCCCATGATTAACGCCGGGGCCATCGCCACGGCGGGGCTCATTGCCGGCAAGTCACCGCAAACGCGGCTCCGCCGGGTCCTGGAAACATTCGGCATTTATACGGGGCGCCCGCTTAAATTGGACGAGGCTGTCTATCGTTCCGAAAGCACGACCGGTCATCGCAATCGGGCCATCAGCCATATGCTCCGGAATTTCGATATCCTCACCGAGGATCCCTCGCCGGTAACCGAACTCTATTTTCAGCAATGTTCAATTTCGGTGAATTGCCGTGATTTGGCCATGATGGCTGCCACGCTTGCCTGCCGTGGGGTCAATCCTGTCACCGGCAAATCAGCCATCCGGGGGGAGTATGTGGAAAGTGTTTTAAGTGTGATGGAAACCTGCGGTATGTATGATTTCGCGGGCGAGTGGGTATTCAATGTGGGAATGCCGGCTAAAAGCGGTGTGTCAGGCGGCGTTATTGCCGTGCTCCCGGGGCAACTGGGCATCGGCGTCTTTTCGCCCCGCCTGGATCAGCACGGGAACAGCGTGCGGGGCATCCGCGTCTGTCAGGAAATCTCGCGTCATCTGGATTTACATTTGTTAAACCGTCCACCCGTTGGCAAATTTGCCATCCGCCGCAAGTTTTCCGGTGCCGAATTTAACTCCAACCGCGTTCGTGCCGTTGCGGAAATCGACCTGCTGGCTGCCCACGGCCAACGCATTCGGGCTTGGCAGTTGCAAGGCAACCTGATGTTCTCCACCGCCGAAGTCCTCGTGCGTGAACTGGTGGAGGCTTTGGAATCAGCGGATTATTTTCTTCTCGATTTCAAGCGCGCGCTGAGCCTCAATGAAAGCGCCTGCCATCTGCTGTTCCAGATGTTCACCAAATTTAAGGCGCGCGGCAAAACCATGGTGTTCGCTCATCACGGGCGCGTGCCGTTGCTGCGTCGGTTTTTTCGGATCAAACTGGCCCGGCGATTTGACCGGGAATTTATCGCTTTTGATGACACCGATGCCGCCCTGGAATGGTGTGAAAATGCCGTCATTCGTAAGCATGCCGCCCCTCGGGCACGGGGAAACCCTGTTCGCATCAGCGACTATAAATTGTTTGCCGGCTTGTCGCCCGAGGAGCATGCCGCTGTGCAAAAACTTCTCAAGCGCCGGAGCTTCCGGGCTGGCGACCTCATCATTCAGGCGGGCTCGGAAGCGCGTGAAATGTTTTTTCTGGCTTCCGGTTCCGTAAGCGTGAATGTGACGCTGCCGGATGGTGGACAGCGCCGGCTGGCAACTTTTGCCCCCGGCATGTCTTTCGGTGAAATGGCCATGATTGATCGGGCGCCCCGCTCCGCAATAATCTTGGCCGATACCGATGTCGTGTGTGATGAACTTGCCCGTGAGGATTTTGAGCGCTTGGGCGAAACCCACCCCTTGGCAAAAATCAAATTGTTCAGCAATCTCTGCATCGACCTTTCTAACAAGCTGCGCAAGGCCAATCGCGAACTCGCCGTGCTGGAGTAAGGGCGGGGAACCTGGCCTGCCGACCAATCTCCCGTCCGTGTCATGCGGGCAGAGCAACTTACGCCGGCACCGCGATTTATGAGTTGATAAAACGTGCCGGGATATTCGACTCTCAACTTGCGGGCCAACTCCGCAAGCGTGTCCCTTGCTGAGTCATGGGACCATATCAAGCCCTTTTTAGGGGCAATCGTCTAAATTCTGGCGGCGGCATGTTTTTTACACGCCATGACAAAGGCTTTAAAAATCGCCCGATAGCACTCGCCTTTTTGCACAAGTCGTTCTGGATGAAATTGGACGCTCAGGAGAAACGGCATGCTTTCAGCCATCTCTGGACGCAACTCCATCGCTTCTACCAAGCCGTCGCTGCTGCAGGCTGTGGCCACGAAGGGGTCGGCCGGCTGTGCTATGGCTTGGTGATGCGTGCTGTTTACGCCCAGCCGTTGCTTGCCACAAATCCGGGCAAACAAGGAACCCGGTGTCACCGTCACGGAATGGACCAGATTAAATGGCTTGTCCGTGTGCCGGTGGTTCAATGCGTCCGGCCGTTGTAGCCTTATGTCTGAGATCAACTTGCCCCCGACGGCAACGTTTAACAATTGATGCCCGCGGCAGATGGCCAGCACCGGTTTTTGCTGCCGGAAAATTTCCGCAATTAAAGTAAGTTCCATCGCATCGCGCCGCCCTCCGTCCGGCGTTTGGTTTACGGTCTTACGGATGGCCGCCGGCAGGCTTTCGTCGTAGAGGTCGGGATTGATGTCGTCGCCGCCGGTGAGTAGTACGCCGTCGGTTCGTCGCACGCTTTCCGCCAGGCTCACGCGGTCGGTGGTTGCCGGGGCGATGAGCGGCAAGCCGCCTGCCGCCAGAATCGCTTGCTCATAGCGCAGCGAGAGGCTGATTGATAAATCGCTGAACTCTGCCCCGCGCTTTTCAAAGCTGGGGGAAATTAATATCAGTGGTGGTCGTGCCATCCGCGAAAGGTAAAACGGTTTTACTGCCTTGTCAGCGAAAAATCCCGGCGCTGGCGGGGGCCGGTTAGTCGTTCGTGTGTCCGGTAAAACCGGCGAGCCGCACCGCGATAGCATCCAGTTCATCCGTGCGCTTCCGGTCGGCCGGTGGCTCGTAGCGATTTAACATCAGGCTAAAGACCAGCCGTTCTCCGGCCGCCGTGGTGACATAGCCGGAGAGCGCGTTGACCCAGCGCAGGGTGCCGGTCTTGGCATGAACGTTCTGGTAGGCGGGCGTGTTTTTCATCCGGCGGCGGAGTGTCCCGTCCACGCCTGCGATCGGCAGCGCCTCAAAATAATCTTGTGCCCAGCGATTGGTGGTCATCCGGCTCAGCAAGGCCACGGTGGCATTTGCGGAAGTCAGATTATTGCGCGAAAGTCCGGAGCCTTCATCAAAATGCAGGTCCGCCGGGATGTCTTTGGCCGCCAGCCAGGTTTCCAGCGCCGCGACCGCCGCTTGTTCCGAGGTTTGCCACGGCGGCGCCTCTTTGGCCCGCAAAACTTCGCCGGTGTGATTGAACACCAGATCGGTTTCCAGATTCTGGGATGGTTTCATAAACGCCCGAATAAGGGAGCGCAGCGGTGGCGATTTTACTTCCCCCAGCTTTATGAGACCGCCTTGCGGCCAGGGCGCAAGTTCCGGCCAGGCGATGCAGCGGACCTTGCCCCACACGCTGATGCCTTGGCGCGCCAGCGCGGTTTTAAGGGCGGCGCCAAACCATGCTCCCGGCTGGGGCACGGGTATATCTAGGATTTCTGGGGGGGTGCCCGCAGGAATTTCGCCGAGGATATAAATTACTTTTGCACCCAGCGGCTTGCGGACTTCCAGGTGTTTTTTGCCCCCGGCGGCTATCGTTGTCGTCCGGTTGATGAAGACCAGGCCGGTTTCTGGCGGCAGAGGGGTGGTCTGTCCGGGGGCGGCCAGAGTTTTATCGGGTGTGATGACCATCTGGATCGTGTTGTCCGCCAGCGTCAGCGCGGAAATCTCCGCTCCTTCGCTATCCTCCAAATCCTCCGCACACCAGCCGCTGCCGGCCATGGGTGCTTTGAAAAAAGTGTTGTCGGCAATCAAGTCGCCAGTGACGCGGCGGACTCCCGCTTTGGCGAGTACCTCGATGAAGGGGGTGAAATTGTCCCAGAAATTGGTCGCTTTCCAGCTGGGATCACCGCGTCCGGATATGATTAAATCTCCCCGCAAAACCCCTGCCGGGTCTGTCTTGGCCGTGGCTAGTATGGGGGTGACAAACTGATAATCGCCGCCCAGTGTGTCCAGTGCGAGCGCGGCCGCATAGAGCTTGCTGTTGGATGCCGGGCTCATAAGCCGGTCGGCATGGCTTTCAAAGATGGTTTTTCCGGTCGCCAGGGACGCAATTTTTATGCCCCACAGCGCCCCGTCAAAACGCGGCTGGCGGATGTGTTGTTCGATTTGCGCCCGCAGTTCTTCCAGTGACCCGGCCGCCTTGGCGGATTGCGCCCGGGTTGGAGTGGCCAGCATTATGGTTGCCAGCGAAAGCAATCCGGCTAACGCCGGGGCCATGAAAAATCGCAAGCTCATTGGTTATCCTTATCCCGGCAGCGTAACCGGCAAGCGCCTGACCCGCAACCGGGAACCGGTTTTTTCGCGCGTGCAGTTTGAGCGCGGCAATTTATCATGCCGTTATGACCGAGCCGGAGTCGTTGCAATTTATCGGGGATAATGAAGTGCGGTGGCATGACCGCCAGCTGGTCTATTTTTCCGGGTGTGATTATTTCCGCCTCGCCCGTGATCCCCGCCTCGCCCGCGCGGCTGCCCGGGCGCTCGCGTCGCACGGATTGAATGTTGCCGCCTCGCGGCGCACCACCGGCAACCATCCGATTTATGCGCAATTGGAAACCGCCCTCGCCGGTTTTTTCGGCGCGGAAGCGGCGCTGGTGTTGCCTGATGGGTACCTGGCACCGCTCGCGGCAGCGCAGGCGCTGGCCGGCGGATTCACGCACGTCCTGCTGGATGAATTTGCCCACGGGGCGCTTGTGGACGCCGCACGCATGTTCGACTGTCCCGTGAAGGTATTTCAGCATCGCAATGTCCCGGATCTAGCCCGGCAGGTTTCCCGCTGCGGTCGGGGAGCGCGCCCCATCCTCTTGACGGATGGGATGTTTTCGCATGACGGCTCGGTTGCGCCCTTGCGCGATTATTTGAAAATTGTGCCCGCGCCGGGCCGCATCTTGGTGGATGACGCTCATGGGGTCGGCGTATTGGGGGCAACGGGTCAGGGATCGCTTGAGCACGCCGGCGTGAGCCGCACCCGGGTGGTGCAATGCGCGACGTTGAGTAAGGCGTTTGGTGCTTACGGCGGCGTGGTTTTGGGATCACGCCATTTGCGGGAAAAAATTCTGGCCCGTAGCCGGTCGTTTATCGGCACCACGCCGGTGCCGCCACCGCTGGCCGGTGCCGCGTTGGCGGCCCTTCAGTGCTTGCGGCGCGATCCGGCCCGGCGAAAACGGCTCTTCCGGCATGTGTCCCTGGTGCGGCAGCAACTGCAGCGGGCTGGTTGGGATATTACCGAAACTCCCGGACCGATTATCCGGCTGCCTGCGCTGAGTGCTCACGGGGAAAAGCTGCTGAAGCAGCTTTTGCTGGATACCGGAATTTATCCTCCCTTCCTCAAATATTCCGGTGCAACCGCCCGGGGAATTTTTCGCTTTGTCCTTTCCAGCGAACATACATCCATTCATCTGGACCAGCTTACGGCCGTGCTGACGGCCTTCGCTCAGAGCCGCAGAAAAATCTTTCGTTGATAGAGGAATCGCGCAAACCAGACGAATAGGAGCACCCCGGTGGCAGCAATGACGAGGTCGCCAGCGCCCGCAGCGACGTGTGTATCCAAGAAATTTTTTACCGGACCGCCGGTGAGGCGACGAGCGAGTTTCTCAAAGCCGAGTCCGCCGAGAAAATTACTTGTCAGATAGATCGTTAGCGGGTTCATGCCAATCCATACGAAGGGCTGGCACCAAGCCCGCCATTGCTGGATGTCCACGATCCAGTAAAACGCACCCAGGAGCATGGCGCTATAGCCCCCCGCAACCAGGACGTACGACGAGGTCCAGAGTTTTTTAATGACCGGCATCTCCATCCCCCAAAGCCATCCCACGGCTGCGCTGGCCGCGCCGGTGCCCAGCAGCCAAAGCACCTTTTGCCGGTCCGGCACGCCCCGGTTGCGGAGTAGCAGTCCGGCAAAAATCCCCAGCAGCCCGGTAACGATGGCGGGCATCGTGCTTAAAAGGCCTTCGGGATCATAGGTGCCATCGTATTTTCGGCCCGGCAGGTATTTCTGGTCGATGTAATCCGTCAGGTTCACTCCTTGAATGTAGGAGCCGCGAAGGTAATTGGTGCTGGCCAGGTTAATTTGCGCCAGGGTTTTATAGCCGGCCTCTCGGGTGATTACCGCGTCGCCTCCGGGCGTCGGACGCACGTCGGGAAACGGCACCCATGCCAGCAGCGCCCAATAGCCGAGCAATAACGCGGCCGCGCTGGCCGCCAGCGAGCGGACCCGGAAGAAAATGAAGAGCAAGCCGCCAAATGTGTAAACGAGCGCGATCCGGTTCAGCACCCCCATTAGCCGCATGTCCGGCCACGGGTTGGTGAAGCCGCCGGAATAAATCAGTCCGACCATGAAGAGCAGAATGCCGCGCTTTAGCACACGCTGCACGGCTGCGGCTTTACCCTCCCGTTCGATGATTTTTGTCAGCGAAAACACCGTGGAAACCCCCATCATGAAAACGAACAGTGGAAAAATCAGGTCATAGCAACGAAACCCTTCCCACTCGGCATGGTCAAGTTGCGTGGCTAGAAACTTGGTTGGTGCCGTCTGGCTTAATCCGTGTAAGGCATAAACCAGTGAATCCGCCCCGAGAATCCAGAACATGTCAAAGCCGCGTAGCGCGTCGAGGGACATGAGCCGCGAGGATTCCGGCGCGGCGGCGGGGTTGGATGCAGCCATGGGCGCATCTTGGCGTTTCCCCTCGCAAGATGCAAAAAGAAAATAGGTTATGCCGTTGCCCGATGGACGGGAAGCGGTCCTGTTCTTTTGGAAAAAACAGGTTGTGAGCTTGCCGGCGATTTTGTAACAAGGGCGGCCGTATGAATACCTGCCCCCTTTTACTCGCCGCCGCCGTTTTGGCCGCCGGGTCAACGGCGAGTCGCGCCGAAACTCCCTTGGAAACCGCCCTGCTAGCTGCCGTGCGCGCCGCGCATTTTGAAAACATCATTGATTTTGGCGCGGGCAATGAAAGCCGTCCGGTCAGGGCGCAGCTGGGCCAAGCCGCCCGTCCCATTGCCCATCCGCCGAATGTGAATGTGGCGGTCATCCAGTTGGATGCCGCCGGGCGCTTGGTGGATCGCGCCTATGTTTTGCTTTCACGTGATTATCCAGCCGGACTCGTCGTGCCGCTGGACCCGGACACCGGGGCCACCCGGGTGCGTTTTCTCCGTTGGGATATTGCGCGTTCGGATGGTGGCACCTTTTCGCACGAGGATGGCCATCAGTTGACCAGGAAAGGCTGGACGAATGATCCCCCGCTGACCGCAGCCGATGATTTAGTACCGGGGCGTACCGATGCGTCTTATACCTTTATGGCCCCCTATCCAGCCTCCTTGTTCAAAAGCATGATCGCGTTTCACGTCCTGCGGATGGTGGACGCCGGAAAAACCGCACTGGATCAGGCCTATGTTTACGCCGTCGCGGAAGCGAAGCCGGAGTCCCGCCTGCTCCGCGACTGGCTCGACGCGATGATCACCGTGAGCGATAACCACGCCACCAGCGCGCTATTGAAAATGCTGCATGATCAAAACGAAATCGAGCCGCTCAATCGGGAGTTCCGGGAATTGAACCTGCCCACGCTGCAAATCAACGCCACGGATCCCCGGACGGGGCGCGGCTGGGACACCGCGCAAATCAATCTGACGGCGTGGGATATTGCGCGCATGTTCTGGTTGATTGATGGGGGTGCGGGTGAATTCTGGCATGGTGTTGACGGCAGTCCCGTGACTGCCAAAATCTTTTCCGACGCCTCGCGTACCTACCTCAAACAATTGTTTTCCCAGCAGGGCTTTAATGACGCGCTGACCACGGCCAATCTTCCCGGTGCAAATAATATCCGCCCCGGCATTCCCTCGCGTGTGGCGGAGCGCTGGATTAATCCGACCAATGGCCACGTTTTTCTGGATGGACAGGATTATGGCGTGGATATTCGCCCTCTGAACACGCAGGCGGAGGTGAATTTTGCCCACAAGACCGGACTGACTTTCAACTACGGTTCTGATGCCGGTATCGTCACTTCCCTGCCGGGCAAACCGTTTCGCCATTATATCATCGCACTGGTCGGCAATCTGGGGCACCGGTACGCCGATGAGATTTTTGCCCGGCGAACCCGGTTTCCGGCGTTCGATCCCATTAGTCCGGTGGTTTACACCCAACGCATCCCTGCGCTGGGCAAGGCGTTGGACGAAGCATTGACAAAACTTTCCGCCGCCCGGAAATAAATCACTTTTCGAACTCCTTTCACCCCGGCTATGTTATCCGCCCCTCCCGTTGCGGGATAAGTGCAAACATAACTGGCGTGGCAGGGATAAATTTATGACAACCTTATTGAAACCCGAACGGCTTAACTTTGGCGACACCATCGGCATCATTGCGCCAGCCAGCGCGCCGCCTGACCCGCAGGCAGTGGATCGGGCGGCGGTTGCCCTGGAAAGCTTTGGCTTCCGCCCGAAACTCGCCAAAAATGTTCGCGCCCGGCTGGGTTTTCTGGCTGGCACGGACCGCGAGCGCGCGGCGGATGTCATGCAGATGTTTGCCGATAAAAAAGTCAAGGCCATCATTTGTCTGCGCGGCGGCTATGGTGCGTCGCGCATTCTCGCCCGGCTGGATTACGCGTTGATCCGGCGCAATCCAAAAATTCTGTCCGGCTACAGTGATATTACTTCCTTGCACTGTGCGCTCGCCAAAAAAGTGAATCTGGTTTCCATCCATGCGCCAATGCTGAATGGCGGATTGCAGGCGAACGACCTGCCGGAATTTACCCGCCGATCTTTTTTCCGGACCGTTATGGAAGCCAAACCGGCCGGCAGCATCCGCAAAGGTTATACCGGAAATACCGTTTCGGTTTTGCGGGGCGGGATGGCGGAAGGCCGGCTGATCGGCGGTAATCTGGCTTTACTGAGTGCGGCGATCGGCACCCCTTTTGCTCCTTTATTTAAAGGCAAAATCTTGTTTTTTGAGGATATTAGCGAAAAACCGTACCGGCTGGACCGGATGCTGACACAGCTGCTGAACGCGGGTGTTTTCTCTCAGGTTGTGGGGGTGGCCGTGGGCGTGAATCAGGATTGCACGGACCCAGACGCAAAACCGGGCGGTGAGTATCGTCAATCGGCCGCCGATGTGGTGCAGGAGCGGTTATCCAGCCTGCGGGTGCCCGTGGTGGTCGGCTTGCCGTTTGGCCACATACCTTTGAACGCCACGATTCCGGTGGGCGTACGAGCCATGCTCGACGGACGGCGCGGCGACTTGTTTATCACCGAAGCCGCTGTCCGCTAAACTTGCGGGGCTTTGGGCCGGTCACAACGACTTTCGCGCGCTTCCGTCTGCGCTCCCATGGTTTTTCCTGCATGCACTCGGTATCATCAGTCGCACATCGCAGCCGATTTATGGCCAAGGTGCCATCGTAAAAAGAAAAACGGCCGGACACCTCTCTTGCATTGCATGGCTAGAGCTTGATTACAAGCAACTTGCAATGCGGCAGGCCGATGTTGCAAGTGAAACTGCCAGTAAAGCGCGAGAACAGTTTGACCATTCGCGTAACCGAGCAGCTACCGAATTCCAACAAATGGCCTGCTCAATTACGAAGAACTGTCCGCCTCAATAGCATTATCGACAGAAAGGTAATGTTATGAAACAACTGTTCAGTCTGTATCGCCGCAACGGCATTTACTATGCCCAGAACACCCAGAACGGCAAGCAGGAAAGCCTGCGCACGCGCGACGAAGCCGCCGCCAAGGCGCTGCTCCATTCCAAGAATGAAGCTTCCCGCCAGCCGATTCTAAACCGCCAGATCGCCCTGGCCTACCTCAGCGCCACCGACGCCGCCGCCGCCAGCCGCACTTGGAAATTCGTCATGGATGAAATGGCCGCGACCAAGCAAGGCGTCACTCGTCACCGTTACGACATCGCCTGGAAAGACCCGGCCTTTGGCCTGATTAGCAATCTGCCGTTGCTGGAGACCAACGCCGCGCACATCCTGAAAGTGATCCGCACGGGCACAGTGTCCACCAATCATTATATGCGCCGGATGCATAATTTTGCCTTGGAAATGGATTGGCTGCCGAAATCCATCGTGCCCCGCCGCCAATGGCCGAAACCGCTGCATAAGGAAAAACGCGCCATCACGCAGGCCGAACACGAGGCCATCATTGCAAACGAGAAAAATTCCGAACGCCGCGCATACTACCAACTGGCATGGCACATGGGGGCAGCGCAAACAGATCTCGCCACGCTCACCGCCGAGGACGTGGATTGGGAGCAGAAAACCATCGGCTTTTTCCGGCGCAAAACCGGAACCGTGGCACGACTGCATTTCGGCCCGGCCGTCGCGGCGATTCTGCAAGATCTGCCAGGGACCGGCCCTTTGTTCCCGCATATCGCCACCATGTCCGCTGGCGACCGGTCCAACCAGTTTAAGAAACGCTGCCACCGGTTGCAAATTACCGGCGTGACCATGCACAGCTACCGCTATTCCTGGGCCGAACGCGCAAAAATGGCCGGCTATCCTGAACGCTACGCGCAGGAAGCGCTGGGCCACAAAAGCCAGGCTGTGCATCGCTCCTACGCGAAACGGGCGAAGATGATGCTGCCGCCCTTGGAAGATTACGAGAAGAACGCCGAACGCCGGCAGCCGGAGTTGGCGCCGGCTGGGGTCAGTTCAGAGAAGCCGCAGTTG
>CAISVF010000372.1 GCA_903888765.1 uncultured Verrucomicrobia subdivision 3 bacterium
ACCATCATGGGCGGTGTGTCCCGGTTTGACGGATTGCGGTTCGTCAATTTTGATCTGGAAGGAACGCAAGGTCAGGGTCCAATGCAGGTCAACCGTTTGTTTACTGACTCGGCGGGCCGCCTGTGGGTGCACACGTTTTTCGGCTTATGGCGCTATGACGCCGGGCGGTTTGTCTCGGAACTGCCCAAAGAAATGAGCCGAGATTTAAGACTGAGTGCACTCGCCTATTCCACCTCGAACCAAGTTTTGCTCACCACCTCGCAGCCGAAATTGCTTCGTGGCTCCCTTGGCACAAATGGGACATGGGCGTGGGATTTTGTCGCTTTGCCCGCTGCGGCCACCAATTCTGTTTGCCGGGTAGATCCAGAGGGCGCGGCTTGGTATTTGACCGGCGATAACCAACTGGGACGGCTGAAAGATGGCCGTCACGAAATCATCGGCCCGGAAGCCGGCTTGCCGGCCGGGCGATTGACCGTGCTCACGCTGGATGTGAATGGAAAGTTTTGGGTTGGTTCGGACCGCGGACTGGCGCATTGGGAAGCGGACCATTTTGTTCCGATGGTTCCGACCAACGGACCGGCTCAGATATCGGTGACCGGAATTTATCCAATGCGCGATGGATCACCGTGGGTAATCGCTGACCAAAAATTGCGCCGGATGTCAGGACGACAGTGGGTGACCGAAGCCAAAAATTTGGAAGAATACCTGGACCGGAACATTCCATTTTGGGGAGTCAATTCGGATGGTGAAGATGGATTGTGGCTGATGCCCGAACGCCGGGGTTTGCTGCACATTGACGGACAGGGAGAGATGGATCGCCTGTCCACGAGCGAAGGACTGCCCAGCAATTTGTTGAGATTTCAATATCCTGATCGCGAGGGCAATTTGTGGACGGGATGCGATCGCGGCGGACTTGTGTGTATTCGGAAACGGTTGTTTAACACGATCTCCAAGGCCGAAGGTTTGGCGGATACAGTCGTTTCCTCCGTTTGCGAGGACCAGGAAGGCGTCGTTTGGATCGGCACGGTGGGCGGCACGCTCGGCCGCTGGCAGAACGGCTTCTGCACCAACCTGACTTTGCCCAAGCAGGGCCGGTATTGCCAAAACCTGGTGGTTTATCCGGACCGGGAAGGAAGACTTTGGATTGGCACCGAAGGCAACGGTGTTTACACCTACCAGCAGGGTGAATTCAAACGGGTTCCGCTGGACTTGGGGCTGATGCCCGTGCGGATGATTCTGGAGGACCACGCTGGACGCATCTGGATTGGCACAAAGGATTCTCTTTATTTTCTGGAGAACGGCAAATGGACCCTCGCGCGTTCTCAAGGAACCCAGTGGTCCGATTTTCTGGCCGGCATGGCCGAAACGGCGGATGGCACGCTGTGGGTGGGCGTGGATGGCGGCTACCTGTTGCGCTATGACGGCAAAGCCTTCAAAACGGTTCCGCTGCCTCCGGCCATTCCTGGTTCCCGACTGTGGATGCTGTGGCCGGCGGAAGGAAACGGGCTTTGGATTGGCAGTTATGCCAGTGGGCTGCTGAAGCTGAATGGAGACAATTTTGAGCAATATCTGATTCGCCGTGGCTCACGCTGGAGCCGCGTGACCGAGGGGTTGACGGATAATCAAGGCAACTTGTGGTTGGGGACGGGGGCGGGAATTGAGCGCGTGACCAAAGCGACGACGGGGAATTGGGAACTATGGAAAGATCAGCCCGGGCAAAGTCGCATCTACGGCCGCAGCGACGGCTTGTTGACCATCGGCACCAGTGTCGAATTCCAGCCGCGCTGCTGGAAAGGTCATGATGGCCGGTTGTGGTTTGGCATGGCGAACGGAGTCGCCTATGTGAATCCCGATGATGTTCGGCCAAACCTCTTCCCGCCAAAGGCTGTGATGGAGGAAGTGCAAGTGGACGGGCACCCTGTTCCGTCAACCACTTGGCCTGGTGATGACTCACCTGCAGCCCTGACGCTATCGCCGGGCCGGCACGAACTTGAAATCCGTTTCACCGCGCCGACCATGGTGGCACCGGAAGCCACCACCATGCGCTACCGGCTTCGCGGCCTGGACGACCAATGGACTTCCGCCAGCATTCAGCGCAAGGCTCTTTACCATGCCCTGCCTCCCGGCAACTATATGTTCGAAGCCAATGCCGCCAACCGCGATGGCGTGCCCAGCCAGAACACTGCCACTTTGGCCATCACCGTGCTGCCCCACTTCTGGCAGACACGCTGGTTTTTGCCGGTGTTTGTTCTGGGGCTGATTGCCCTGACGGGCGCAGGTGTTACAGCTTTCCTGCGAACGCGGCATCGCCGCAAGCTGGCGCAAGTGGAAGCGCAACGCGCGCTGGAGCGGGAAAGACGGCGAATGGCGCAGGATTTGCACGACGATCTGGGGGCGGGTTTGACGGAAATTGGCTTGCTGGCGGGCATCCTGACGGAACATGAACTTCCGATGGAGCGCATCCGGGATTCGCTGGGCCGCATCGCTCAACGCACCCGCTATCTGGTGACCGCTTTGGACGAGATTGTGTGGGCCATCAACTCGCGCAATGACGCCGTGGATTCCATCGCGAATTACATGTCCCGCTACGCGCAGGAGTTTTTTGAACCAACCGGGATGCAATGTCAGATCCGTTATCAGGAAGGGGCGACCGATACCCGGCTGACTTCCGAGCAGCGCCATCATCTGTTCCTCGCTTTCAAGGAAGCGCTCGCCAACGTAGCCAATCACTCCAAGGCGACCCAGGTGACGGTTGAAATATCCCTGGCCAATCCGGGCTGGCTGGAAATTCGCGTGGCCGACAATGGCGTGGGCCTGCCCGACAAAATTCGTGCTGGGGCCGATGGTTTGACCAATTTGCAGCAGCGCATGCAATCTCTGGGCGGTGTCTGCCGGATGGAACCAGTTGAATCCGGTGGCTTGGTCGTCAGTTTGAAAATACCATTGACGAAAACGGGAATGAAGTCACAGTCTGAAAACTCGGCCACCCAAAAATAATCACCAACTTATGGCCACCAAAAAAAACATCCGCGTCATGGTTGTGGAAGATGATGCCGGCGTCCGGCACAGTCTGGAGCTGCTGCTGGAATCCACCGCCGGGCTGCAATGTAATGGCTCCGCCGGCACCGTGAGTGAAGCCTTGCGGTTAGTGCCGGAGACCAAACCCGATGTCGTTCTGCTGGACATCAACCTGCCGGACGGGTCTGGCATCGAGTGCGCGGCGGCAATCAAGGAGCGCTTGCCCAACACGCAAATCATCATGATCACCGTCTATGACGACACGGAAAAAGTTTTTCAATCCCTGCGCGCCGGCGCCAGCGGCTACATTCTGAAACGCGCCACGCCTAAAAAGATTTTGGACGCAATCCATGAGGTCGTTGCCGGCGGTGTGCCCATGTCCAACGAAATTGCCCGCAAAGTGCTGAATTTTTTCCGCCAAGCCGCTTCCCCGGCCAAAGCGGAGGAAATCAATTTGACGCCCCGGGAAACCGAAGTGCTGACGCTGCTAGCCACCGG
>CAISVF010000373.1 GCA_903888765.1 uncultured Verrucomicrobia subdivision 3 bacterium
CCGTTAACTTCATAGATGGATTGATATTTTTCCGGAAGCGGCATCAGTTTCACCGACGCGATTTCGTGGTTGGGAATATCAGCCATCATCGGAAGGATCATGCTTTTCATCCGGTCAGAAATGCCTTGGCAATTGACCATGGCCACCAGCGCGTTGGTGTCCTTGGCCTTGATGGCAGATTGCAAGCGGTCAACAACTGTTCGGCTGAATTAGGGGTTTCAGTGGCAATCGCCGGAATCAAAGCCGTAACAATACCGGCACAAATGATTAGTTTCAGGGGTTTCATTTTTATGATGTGTGTTTTTAAGAATCGGTTAAACCTCAAGGCGTGGCAATCCGGTAAAACCGCATCGGATTTTGGGCGGCGCTCGCGTCACGGAAAATGCCGATGCCATTGCCGGTGGTGCGATTGGTGCCAAGGGTTTGCCAATCGGTGCCAGCCAGCGAGTCTTTGGCTTGCAAGACATATTGATGATTTGCTGCGCCGGTGAATTGAATCATTGCGCCATTCGCCTCCATTTTCATAAAGGTGATCAAGATGGTTTCCGGCACCGCTTTGGCAACGAGGGCTGTCTGATTGGTCGCCGCCGGTGTTGAAAGTTTGGCCACCGCCACCCGCCGGGATTTGCTGAACTCCTGATAAAATTTCTCCTGGGTCATAAACGCAGTTTGAAAACTCGGATCTAGCGAACCGTCGGGATTCAGCCGGGCGATGTGCGGCACGTCCACGCCGTTGACCTTGGAGAAAAAGCCGCAGATGACAATCTTGCCGTCATGCTGAATCACCATGTCCATGACGCGACCTTCGCGGGAGTTGACGGTTTCACAATGAAAGGAACGGTCAATTTGTCCATCGGGCAGGAGCCGGATTAAACCGGAGAAATCTTCGCCGTTCATCTTACCAAATCCGGCAATGAGAAACTTGCCGTCCGGTTGTCGTTTGATGGACGGGCAGGTTCCCAAATCAAACACAAACTGGTTGGTGAAACTGAAATCGGGCAGCCAGTTTTTGTCAAAGCGCATGAATTGTCCGGGGGCGGTTATGCCGGTATTTTCCTGATCCCGCACGGCAAGAATCGCCCCGCCATCCGGCAGCCGCACCGCATAACGGCACAGTTCAATCGGAATTTCCTCAAACAACGCTCGCAACACTTTGGCCGCATCCACTGCCGAAGGCGGTTCAGTCCAACACTCGAACGGCAAACTGGAGAGTGGGCTTGTTTCAACCGGTCGTGAAAACGGAGATTTAGCCGAAGAGTTCCAGGGGCATCTCCAAGCTGCCGGTGTGCTTTGCTTCCAATTGATTTTAGCTCTGGCTGAAAATCCAACGTGGCCAAGTGTGTCAATGAGACCGGAAGGACGATAAATGTCCGATGAAAGATACTGACTCTCCGGCTTAATCCATTTGCCAGACGAATCGAGCAGGTAAGCCGTAAGTGGTGAATATGGGTTGTTTGTGATTTCAATGGATTTGCATACGATTGCTACCGAATTGTTCGGCAACCATGTGGCGGGAATGGCTCCGCCTTGATAGCTTGTAAGTCCCCAGATGTGCGGCGAATCAATTTTGGGGAGGAAAAATGGCGGCGGTGGATTCGTCTCACCACGCCATGGTTGAAAAGAATCATCTGCTGTCCCGTCCGACAATAAAACAGCATAATTGGGGCTAGGCTTGCCATCCAGCGAACCAAACAAGCCGGACAAGAACATTCGGCCATCGGGCAAAATTTCTACATGATCCATCTGCGGCGCGGCTCCCGGAGGGCTGACCTCACATCGAAATGTGCGATCCAAAGTCCCGTCAGGGTTCAACCGGAATGCCCCGCGTGTGTAGAAACCCAGCGAACCATTGGTTTCGTCCACAAACCGGCCAAACAAGGTGGTGCCGACAATAATTTTGCCGTCCGGCTGCAAAGCCAGTCCCCCCGGCGGACTTTCCAGCATAAACCTCATCGAATCTGTCAATGGCTCGCGAATGACGGGGCTTATCGGTTTCTTGGAAAGAAATATGCCGATAA
>CAISVF010000374.1 GCA_903888765.1 uncultured Verrucomicrobia subdivision 3 bacterium
GCCAAATGAAAAGCACCGAAGACGTCCGCAAATACGCCGCCGAACAAGGCATCGCCGAGGAAGAGGCGCTGAAGAAGGGGATGGAAGCCAAGTCGAAAGAGTTTGTGGAGAAGGGCGCGGAGGTTTACGCAAAGACGTGAATCTATGCCCGCGCAACTGCCAACCATTTATCTGATCGCCGGCTGCAACGGTGCGGGCAAGACCACCTTTGCCAAGGAGTTTCTGCCCACGGAAGTGAAGTGCCTGCGGTTCTTGAATGCCGATGAACTCGCGCGCGGGCTTTCTCCCCTGAATCCCAGTGCCGGCGCACTTCGCGCTGCGCGGCTGCTGCTCACATAGTTAGACGAGTGCCTTCGCCGACGCGAGACGTTTGCGCTGGAAACCACGTTGAGCGGCAAAACTTACATCCGGCTATTCCAGCGGGCGCGTAAACTCGGTTACGAGATTGAATTACATTACCTCTGGCTTTCCAGTGCCACACAGGCCATCGCCCGCGTGCGCCAGCGCGTGCAACAAGGCGGACACCATGTTCCCGCAACCGACATCCGCCGCCGGTTCAAGCGCAGTTTGGTTCATCTGGCGGAAGATTATCTGCCGCTCGCAACCCGCTGGGCGGTCTGGGATAGCCGCAGCCTGCCCGCAAAACGGCTGGCCATTTCCAGTGTGAATGATATTAAATCTGTGCGAACGTTGATCGGTCTATGAAAACGAACGGACACAAATCTACCAAAGCCCCGGCCTTTGTGCTGCGCGCCGAACGTGCCCTGCGCCGCGCAGCGCACAATGTCAAAACCCAGAACCGCGCGCTGAAACTGCCCGTGATAGTCTGGCAGGACGGCAAAGTGGTCGAGAAACCAGCATGAACCACAAATTCGCCGCCGAACAAGGCATCGCCGAGGAAGAGGCGCTGAAGAAGGGCATGGAAGAAAAGTCGAAGGAGTTCGTGGAGAAGGGCGCGGAGGTTTACGCGAAGGCGTGAAATTCGCCACCATTTCCAAATGGTCTGCTATAAATATTTTCCGCCTGAGCGAAAGACGTTTTTGAGTGAACTATTGATTAGATTCACGCCCCCCGGATCACTCAATGACCCTTAGAGTCTGTTTTAAAAATCAACATGGTTAAAGGATCAGGCCAATCGGCGGAGCTGAATGCGGATCATCGGGCATTGAAATGAAAAAAGAATTAGCCGCCAAACAACGGGATGAGTTGCTCGCAACCGTGAAAGCTCGCTTCGAAAAAAATATGAACCACCATAAGGGGCTGAATTGGGCCAAGGTGCAGGCGCGGTTGGAGGCCAGGCCGGACAAGCTGTGGTCGCTCGCGGAAATGGAACGCACCGGCGGCGAACCGGATGTGATCGGTCAGGATAAAAAATCAGGCGAGTTCGTCTTCATGGATTGTTCCGCGCAAAGTCCCAAGGGCCGCGTCAGTTTTTGCTACGACCGCGCGGCGTTGGATGCGCGCAAGGAACACAAACCCAAAAACTGCGTCCTGGATGCGGCGGCGGACATGGGCGTGGAGGTGTTGACGGAGGAGGAATATCTCGCGCTGCAGAAGCTGGGCGAGTTCGACACGAAGTCGTCGAGCTGGCTGCGCACACTGCCGGAGATCCGCGAGCTTGGCGGCGCGATCTATGGGGATCGCCGTTACAACCGCGTCTTCATCGGTCACAACGGCGCGGAGTCTTACTACAGCGGCCGGGGTTTCCGGGGTTCGCTCCAAGTTTGAATTGGGGCTGACGCTGCCTGACTTGCTTTTCGGAGTCCCAATCGGGTAATAATGGCGCGCCATGATTCGCACATTACTCCTGATTTTTGCCACTGCGTCATTCCTGCCCGCAGCCTGGGGGGCGGATGTCGGCCTGACGCCGGACTTGCTGCAAAAACTCCGGCAGTCGTATAAACAGGATGAC
>CAISVF010000375.1 GCA_903888765.1 uncultured Verrucomicrobia subdivision 3 bacterium
TGGCTTACTGTGCGGAGGCTTGCACGATTACCGTCATGTTGTTAATGACGCGGTTAACCCCGTTGATATCGGCCGCCAGTTTGCCGACAAGGCTTTTCTCCGCCTCGTTTTTAGCCGCGCCGCCGAGGGTTACCACGCCTTCAGTGGTGGAAACCGTGGTGTGCAATGAGCTGGTGGAACGATGTGCCATCAAGGCTGCTTTGACTTGCGCGGTGATGGAAGCGTCATCAATCTTGTCGCCGATGGTTTCCTGCGGAACAATCGGAGCTATGGCAACGGTCATTTCATTGTTAACGGATTTCACATTGTCAATGTCCCTGGCATATTCGGTTGTGAGCTCTTTTTGCGCCAGGCTGCTGGCTTCGCCGTGGAGCGTGACAATGCCATCTTTTGTGTAAACCGTGGTGCGGGTGGCGCTGACGTTGCGATGAAACAGCAGCACGGTCTTTACTTTCATGCTGATCCAGGTGTCCGAATGCTCTGCCGGTTCTTCGCCGCTGATTTTCAGCTGATCATCCACCCGGTTGACGCCCGGCAGATTGGCCACGGTGTTTTCCGCCACAGATTTGTGTGACGTATCGGCCACCGTGCCCGTCAGCGTGACGACCCCTTCCTTCGAATCCACTTTTATGGAGTCATCCTTGAGGTACGTTTTAAAGGTGTAGGGCTTCGCGGCGGACGTCTCAATGCGGCTGTCGGTGTCTGCGGCTTGGGTCGTCGCCGGGTTGATGATTAAGGTGCTTGCAATGGCTGCAAGCGTCAGGGGGATCATAGATGTTATTTTCATAATTATTTAATTTCTTGCTGTTTTGTTGTTTTTTATACCGACACTTAAAAAAAGACTGCCTGTTTGGAGCATGGCTGCCAGGAGGTTTACTCCCGTAGTGTGTCCCGTTTTTCTACAAACGTGCGCCTTTGGCTCGCCGTGAGATTATTCGGCCACCTGGATGCCACCTTAAAACCGGGCCTTCATCTTGTTATAAATCTGCTCGGCTTGAATCTTGTTTTCTGAAGATTCAAACGTGCCAACCGTGATTTGAATATCGGTTACCTTATCGGTTTGGCGCGTCAATTCTATGATAACGGGCTGGCTCTTGGCGTTTTTCGCGACGAGTTTTCCTGAAGCTCCATCTTTGGTGGAAGAGGTCACGGGCATTTCGATTTCATGGAGTGCCACGTTGGCGGCGCTCCACGCTTTATCCAGCGAGACTTCATTGGTGGCATGCAGCGTGTTCTTCACATATTTTACCGTGCCATAGGCGGCACCGGCCGCCACGCCTCCCAAGAGGAGCAAGGCGCATCCCTGCGTCAGCGTTAGGGTGGCCAGCGCGGTGGCAAGGCCAACCGTGAGTTTAAAGGTCTTGTAAGCTTTCATAGTGGTCGGTTCCTTAATGGTGCTGTTGGAGAATTATAAGGCGGTGAATCTAAACCTGGTTACGGGGCGATTTTATCGCTCATCCACTGGCGCGCCTGGTTGATGCCTTCCTTGGTGGCGTCGTATGCTTTTTTGAAACCGGCCTTGATGCTGTCCCAGGTCGATTCAGTTGCATTTCTGGCTTCGTCCAGCTGCGCGTTCAATTTTTTAGCCTCATCCCGCAGAGCCTGCAATTTGGGCTTCGCCTCTGCTTTGATCTGGTCGCTGGAACTCTCAATTTTCGCCCCGAGCCGGTCCAGGTCTTGATTGAGTGCGTCCAGCTGTGCCTGCATGGTTTTGACAAATTCGGCCTTTTGCGTGTAAGTGTATTCTTTTATGTCCTGAGCGGCTTGTTTGGTTTCCGCCTGGATTTTGTCCAGTTGCTGGGCAGTAGATTTTTCTTTATCGCAGCCGACTACAAAGCTGGCAGCCGAAATGAAGGTGATTAACAATGGATGTTTTTTCATGATTCAGAGTTTGCTCCGCTTTGCTGGCGCTTACTATGGGGTAAAACCCTACTGCCCACTATCCGCCGTCAACTTTCATTACCAGCTCGCCCCGCCGCCGTAATTCGGTGTTAATCTAGGACAGTTCCTCCAATCCCTCATATCAGTCTTTGAAGGCTGCGGTGGCGAGGCGGGCGGATTGCTGGTCGGCCGCCGAATTCAGGAGAAATTTTTGGATGTGGCCCGGAGCCGACTTTATAGGGGCCAACCATCAGTGGGAAAAATCCCCCAGCGTTCCCAAACGGCGACGTAAGATCCGTAGGAAACCTGAACTTTGATGGCGACAAACTATGTGGGAATGACTGGCCGGGAAAAAATTGGCAGGACAAAATGGGGTAGCAATTCTGTCGGAAGCCAAGGTCTCGGTTTACGAGGTAAGGAATTTTGGTTGATCAGTAAAAGCGGGAATTTCAAAGCAGCCTCTTCACTACTCGATGAACAGCATCTGGAATGCCTTGCGGCTAAGTCGTTTCGCTGCTTGGTTCAGCGGGGTTTGAACCCGTATTCGTCCGTCGGATTTTCAACCGGTACTCCATCGGCGTGGCTTTGGATACCTTTTTGAAGACGTGGCAAAAATAGGGTGTGTCGTGGTAACCGCAGCGCGCCGCAATGTCGTCGAGCTTCAGATTGTAATTCCGGAGCAGGTGCTTGGCCCGGTCGATCCGCACTTGGGTCAGGTAATGACTGAAGGTCATGCGACCATGCGTCTGGAACAACCGCGACAGATGATTGGGGGTCACGCTGAACTGCTCGGCCACGGAGTCGCGCGTGATTTCGTATTGATAATGGCTTTGCAGAAAGACGCAGATTTCTTCCAGCAGGTTTTGGGCGCGACTACCGGGCTGGATAACTGGCTGGCGCAACAGTCGTTCCACGCAGTGAAACAGGCCGCGGGTCAGGTCGGTGAAGGCCGGGCCGGTGTCGTCCTCGCCCAGCAGTTCGTCGAGCGCGGCCAGCAGATGCGGCACCGGGCCGCCAATGGGCCGGGGCAGGGAATATTTTTTGGAAGCCAGTTGCGGATAGTTTTTGGATCGCGCGGAGACAATGCTAATGCCCAACTGGGTCCGGCCAAAAAAAATGCTCAGCAGTTCCAGCCCCGGCTGCCACTCGGGCAGGTTCCAGCAATTGGCCGCCGCAAATAGCGCCATGCCCGGCTGCAGGACGACATGGGCGATTTGTCCGCCGGTTTCAATTTGATTGCCATACAGGCCATGCAAGGGGATTTCCAGGCGGGGAAAATTAACCACATGGCTGAAAAGCGGTGGGTTCAAACACCGCCCACACGCGAGCACCTTTGTGATGGGGCTGCGTTGTAGCTGCCGGGCTGGCCACCATTCTGGATTTGCCGGTTGGCTCATGCGAGACATATTTATGTTACAATACTAACACAAAAGCCATAAGTTTCACCTTTTTAATTGGCATCACTGGAACCATAATTTGGCATCTCAGCCAATGCTGGCGGGCCTGTATGCTGATTTGCTCCGGCTCGTCCGGGGTCGCGAAAAACGAGGTCCGGCCAATGTTACGAAATCACAAATGAATGCTCTGCCAGAGGGTCAGGTTGCCTCAACGCAATCGGGCTATAACCGTTTTTTGCTCCTGGTGGCGGGCCTGGGCGGGCTGCTTTTCGGGGTGGATGTCGGCATCATTTCGGGTGCCCTGCCGTATCTGGAAGCCACGTCCGGCCTGAATGCCGGTCAGCTTTCTTTCATCGTCGCCGCTGTTTTGCTCGGGGGCGTGATTTCCACCCTGTTTGCCGGGGCGCTGGCGGATTTTTTGGGCCGCAAAACCATGATGATTGTCAGCGGCCTGCTCTTCGTGGTTAGTGTGCCGGCCATTGCTTTGTCCCATAGCTATGGGGCGCTTATTTTTGGCCGGTTGCTCCAGGGCATCAGCGGCGGACTGATCGGCGTCGTGGTGCCGCTCTATTTGGCTGAATGCCTATCCGCTTCGGCCCGCGGCCGGGGCACCGGTATTTTTCAATGGTTGCTCACGCTGGGCATTGTGGCGGCGGCGGTCATCGGCTTTTATTTCAGCGGCCGCGTCGAGGAGGTCGCCCGCCTGGGAGATGCAGATAAGCTCTTTGCCTTCAAGGATACCGCCTGGCGCGGCATTTTCTGGGTGTCGCTGCCACCGGGTATTTTGTTCGTCATCGGCAGTTTTCTCGTGTCCGAGTCGCCGCGCTGGCTCTTTCGCCGGGGCCGCAAGGCCGCCGCGCTGCGGGCTTTGTTGCGCTCGCGTCCGGAGGAACAGGCGCAGCTCGAATTGCAGGAAATGGAGGAAGCCGCCGCCCTGGAAAAAACCAAAACCGTGGAAGGGCTCAGCCAATCCGGCGATTCCCTCCTCCAGCGCAAATACCTCCTGCCTTTCGTCCTCGCCTGCATCATTCTTGCCTGTAATCAAGCCACCGGCGTCAATTCGATCATTGGCTACAATGCCACGATACTCATCCAGGCCGGCTTAAGTGATAAGGAGGCGCATCTGGGCTACGTCATTCTGACCATCATCAATTTTTTGATGACGATTGGGGCCATCGCGCTGGTGGACCGCAAAGGTCGTAAATTTTTGCTCTCCCTTGGCAGCGCCGGCGTCATTGTCTCGCTGCTGGCCGTCGGTCTCGTTTTTCACCGGACCGAGACACACCGGGTGGATGTGAGTGAAGCCGTGCAGGCGCTGGTGGTGGCTTCCAATCAAACGGCCAGCGTGGAGTTCAATGAAACGACCGCGACCGCTTGGTTAGTGAGCCAGGTGGATAAGTCTGGTGGTTTGGGGCAGGTTGCTCCGTCCCCCAAATCCCTGGTGGTGATTTATTCCTACGGTGCCTTTCACGCGGCTACCAAGGTCGTGCGGTCCGATGAACCGGCCGCAAGGCTTACCTTGGATCGCGCCAGTTGCGTGCCGGCGACGGCGGTGGCGGCTTTTTTCAAAAATCCTTTTGCCGATCTGGCCGCCGCGCGCAGTGCACCCTTGAAAATTGAGCATGCGCTCATCACCCCCGTGCCGTCGGCGCAAAACGGCTGGCTCACTGCATTTTTGATCTACTGTTTCATGGCGTCGTTCGCCGTCGGTCCCGGGGTTTGTGTCTGGCTGGCATTGTCCGAGCTCATGCCCACGCGCATCCGCTCCAATGGCATGAGCTTTGCCCTGCTCGTCAACATCGCCATTTCCACCACCATCGCCGGGGTTTTCCTGCCCACCGTGGGGCAATACGGGTATTCCACCATGTTTTTTATTTTCGCGGGTTGCACAGTGATTTATTTTATCACCGCGACGTTCTTCCTGCCGGAAACCAAGGGCAAAACCCTGGAAGAAATCGAAACCTATTTTAAAGGTCATTAATGCTGTGCACCTTGCGAAAATTTATTGCGCTCCTACTGGCGGCGGGTGGCGGCACCGTGGCCGGCGCGCAGTCCCCCGCAGGGGGCACTGCTGTGCCGGCGGATTCCGGCCCGCATCTGGAAGTGTTGCAATTTGAGAGTCGCGCTTTGCAGGATAATCCGTTGCACGATCCTGCCTCGCGGCCGGTTCCGGTGTTTCTCCCGGCACAGGCCACGAACGGGGCCCGCCTGCCCGTGGTTTATTATTTGCCCGGATATGGCAACTCCACCGCCAACTTTATTCGCAGTTCCAATGCCTGGCTCCAGTGCGTCCAGCAAATTTCCGATGCTGTCACGCCCCTGATTCTGGTCGTGGCCGATGGCAAGACCCGGTGGGGCGGCAGCCAGTATTTGAATTCTGCCGCGCAGGGAAATTATGCAGACTATGTTTGCGATGAAGTCGTCGCGGCGGTCGAGGCGCATCATCCGGTGCCGGCGCAAGGCGTGCGGCGCCTCATCGCCGGTCATTCCAGCGGCGGCTTCGGCGCCCTGCGCCTGGGGAGCGCGCGGCCGGAGCTGTTTGACGCCGTGATCGCCTTGAGCCCGGACTCGGATTTCCCCACCAGCCATCTGCCGCTGATAAAAGTACCGGCCGTTGCCCGGGTGCCGCTCGCGGATGTTCAAAAGTATGCCGCCGGTCTGTTGCCGGTGCCCACGAATGGGGATTTGCTTTATGCTCTGGGCCTCTCCGCTGCCTATGCGCCGCAGGCGGCCTCCGCGCCCGGCACCATTGACTGGCTTTATGATGCGCAGGGAAATTTCCGCGCGGAAATCTGGCAGCGCTGGCTGGATAATGATCCGTTGGCCATCGTGCAAAAAAATCCGCACGCCTTTCTCCCCTCGCAATGCCTTTATCTCGAAGGTGCGGCCCGGGATGAATACTCCGCCAATATCGGCGCGCGCAAAATTTTTGAGGTGCTGCAATTCCGGCCCGCCCGCTGCACCTTTTATGAGCCGCCCGGGCATCATTCCGACCACGTTCGCGAGCGTTTGCAGCGCGGCCTGGCCTGGGCTTTCCAGCGCCCGCTGGCCGATATCCACTGATCCTGCCGATGAACTACAAACCAACACTTTTAACGCTGGCCGTCGCCTTGCTGGTAAGCGGATGCCAGTCCGTGCCGCATATCGGCCAACGAGAACCCCGCCGTGGCGACGAGATTGTCGCCGCCGGCCAATTCTTCCACACCGGTACGCCGGTGGTTTTGTGGATGGATCCCGGCGGCTATGATGCTTATCGCGTCGAGCGCCGCTTCGCCCCTTTGGAAAAATCCGACTGGAAAACTTCTCAGGCTGAGGTGAAGTCGCTGACTTTGCCCAACCGCTATGGCTTGCGCCAGAGCGGGTTGAGTCCGGAGCAACTGGACCAGGTGCGTGGCGGCGGTTGGGATTTGCCCCTGCTCCAAAGTGTTGTGGATCAGTTTGTCCTGCATTTCGATGTGTGCGGCGTGAGCCGGACCTGCTTTCTCGTATTGCAAGATGATCGGAACTTGAGCGTGCATTTCATGCTTGATGTCGATGGCACCATTTACCAGACCCTGGATCTGAAAGAGCGCGCCTGGCACGCCACCACTTCCAACGACCGTTCCATTGGCGTGGAAATCGCCAATATCGGTGCCTATCCCGCCCACGAGAAGAATCCGTTCGCGCAGTGGTACACGAATTCCGGTGGCAAAACTTATCTCACCATCCCCGCGCGGTTTGGCAACCCCCATATTCGCACGCCCCATTTCAGCGGCCAGCCGGCGCGCAGCGAGCCGGTGCGCGGCACCATCCAGGGCGAGGACCTGGTGCAATATGATTACACCCCCGAACAGTACGCGGCGCTGACGAAATTAACCGCCGCCCTGTGCAAAATATTTCCCAAGTTGCCATGCCGTTATCCCGTGGACGCTTCCGGCAAATTGATTCCGCACCGGCTGTCTGACGAAGCATTAAACCAATATCAGGGTGTGCTCGGTCATTACCATGTGCAAACGAACAAGACGGACCCCGGCCCGGCGCTGGATTGGGAGCGGGTGATCGGCGGGGCGCAGAAACTTTTGGGGCTGCGTAGTCCGGTAAAGGCTGAGCCGCCGTGGGTGCTCCATTCGCCCCGGGCGCAGCGGCAATGAATGTTACAAATCTACAAGAAAAGGGACAACTTTGGCCTGTGCCCCGGCGGGTGGCGGCGGTAGAGTTCGCGCCGGATTGTGGCTGGCCGGTCGGCTTAGATTTTTTCCAATAAATGAAATTACCCTCCATCCTGGAACGCCTGGCGGTTTGCAGTTGGTCGCTGCAGCCGGTCGGCCCCGAAGATCTGGTGCAGAAGCTGCGCGCCACGGGGATTTCCCGCGTGCAGCTTGCCCTGGATCCCTTGCGCGCCGCCCCCAAAATCTGGGGCGATACGGAAAAAATATTTCGCGAGCATGGCATTACCATTGTCTCCGGCATGGTCGGCTGTCTGGGAGAGGATTATTCCACGCTGGATTCCATTCGCCTCACCGGCGGGATTGCACCGGATGCCACCTGGGACCAAAACATCAAGAATATCAGCGCTTGCGCCGCCGTGGCCAAGAAATTGGGGCTGAAGCTCGTGACGTTTCATGCCGGCTTTCTGCCGCCCGATGAATCCCATCCCACGTTTGCCAAAATGCTCCAGCGCCTGGATGTGGTCGCCGATATTTTCATGGTGCAAAACATCTTGCTGGGCCTCGAAACAGGGCAGGAAACCGCGCCGGAACTCGCCCGCCTATTGCACCAGTTGAACCACCCGAACATCGGGGTGAACTTTGATCCGGCCAACATGATTTTGTATGACAAGGGTGACCCCGTGAAAGCTTTGCATGTGCTCGCCCCGTGGATTCGTCAGGTCCATATCAAGGATGCTCGGCGGACGCAGGTTCCGGGCACCTGGGGGCAGGAGGTTCCCGTCGGTACCGGAGAGGTGGACTGGCGCGGCTTCTTCTCCACCTTCAAACACGTCGTTTTCAACGTCAACCTCGCCATTGAGCGGGAATATGGCACGAACCGTATTGCCGATATCCGCACGGCGCGCGAATTGATGGAGCGGACCTTTGCCTGAGAAGATTATGCCGTCCAAAATCATCCGGGTCGCGGTCGCGGGACTGGGCTTCATGGGCGCCACCCATTTGCGCACCTATCAGCGCCTGCGCGGCGTCCGCCTGGTGGCGGTATGCGATCGCTCCCGGTCAATTGTCAATGGCATCCTGCGTGGTGTGCAGGGCAATATTGGTGAGGCCACCGATCTCCGGCTCGGCTCCCGGGTCCGGCAGTATCGTACCTTCGACGAACTCCTGACGGATCCGGCCGTGGATTTGGTGGATATTTGCACCCCCACCGCGGCGCATCCCGCCCAGGTTATCGCTGCACTCCGGGCCGGCAAGCATGTCCTGTGCGAAAAACCCCTCGCCGAAAAGCCGGCCGACGCGCGGATGATTCTCGCCGCCGCCGCCGCTTCCGGAAAGTTTCTCATGCCGGCGATGTGCGTACGATTCTGGCCCGGCTGGGCGGACTTAAAAAATATCGTCACGGAAAGAACCTATGGCCGGGTGCTGGCAGCAAACTTCCGGCGGCTATCGGCCAAACCTGCGTGGGGCAAGTCGGGTGTGCATGCCGGCGGCGCGCTGTACGATATGCACGTGCACGACACAGATTTTGTAAACTTTCTTTTTGGCCGGCCGGCGCGCGTGTTTTCCACCGGGGCCTGTGATGCGCAGGGCAATGTGGACCATGTGATCACCCAGTACATTTTTCCCGGTGGCCCGGTGGTGCATGCCGAGGGCAGTTGGCTGCCGGCGGAAGGCTTTAATATGGGTTTTACCCTGCATTGCGAGCAGGCCACGCTGGACTTTGATCTCACGCGCGGGGCGGCGGCCCTGCAAATCGCCGTCCGCGGCAAAAAAATGCGCATCGGCAAACTCGCCGCCACGGACGGCTACGCCGAGGAAATCCGCTATTTTGTGGATTGCGTGGCACGCGGGGTGCCGCCTGCCCGGGTAACTCCGGCCGATGCCGTGACGGCGCTGGACATCTTGCGCGCCGAGGAAAAATCTATCCGCACCGGCCGGCCTGTGGCATTGTAGCCGCCGTCCATTATTTTCCCCTGCCATGAATAATCGCCTGAAACTGTTCGTGATGATGGCCCTGGAATTTTTTATCTGGGGTGCCTGGCTGCCGCTCATCTTCGGCTATTTGCCGAGCCTGGGTTTTTCCCCCGCCGAGCAGTCCTGGATTCTGAATGCCTTCCCCATTGCCGCCATTGTCGGGATGTTTTTCAGCAACCAGTTTTGCGACCGCAATTTTGCTGCTGAGAAATTTCTCGCCTTCAGCCATTTCATCGGCGGCCTTGCGATGCTCGGCCTGGTGTTCACCAAAACGTTTTGGCCATTTTTCGGGCTCATGCTGGTGCATTGCCTGCTTTTTGTCCCGACGATGTCCATCGTGAACTCCATCGCGTTCGCGCACATGAAGGATTCGCAGAAGGAATTCGGCCTCGTGCGCATGGGCGGTACCATCGGCTGGATTCTGGCCGCCTGGCCGTTCACGTTCATTCTGGTGGATTGGGATAAAGTGCAGGCGGCCAATGCCCATGGCCTGGTGGCGTGGCTGGGCGCGGTCCTCGGCTCCGGGTTGACCGGCGAAAAATTAAAAGCGGCCACCGCCTGGACCTATGCCGTGGCCGGGGTGGCTTCACTTGCCCTCGCGGCCTTCAGTTTCGTGCTGCCGCATACGCCGCCCAAAAAATCCGGGGACGGCGCGGAAAAACTGGCTTGGCTGGAGGCCGTGAAACTGTTGCGGCATCCCTTTGTGCTGGTGCTCTGGCTGGTGACGCTGGTGGATTCCTTTGTCCACAATTGTTATTTTAACTGGACGGGCAGTTTTCTGGGCACCGACGCCGCCGCTGGCGGCGTGGGCATTCCCGGCAACTGGATCATGCCGGTGATGAGCGTCGGTCAGATTGCGGAAATCTCGACCATGTTTATTCTGGGGGCAACATTAAAGCGCCTGGGCTGGCGGGCCACCATGATCGTGGGGATCCTCGGACATGCCGCTCGCTTTGCGGTCTATGCCTTTTTTCCGCAACATCCGTGGCTCATTGTGGCGGTGCAGATTCTACATGGCATCTGCTACGCGTTTTTCTTTGCCACCGTGTATATTTTTGCCGATGCCTATTTCCCCAAGGACGCGCGGGCCAGCGCGCAGGGCTTGTTCAATGTGATGATCCTCGGCCTCGGCGCGCTGCTCGCCAATTCCATCTGCCCGTTCCTCGGTCAGAAACTGTTCACGCATGGCGGGGTGACCGATTTTCATGGTCTCTTCCTCGTGCCCATGATTTGCGGTTTGGCTGCAGCCGTGGCACTGGCGTTGTTCTTTCATCCGCCCAAAGGCGTGAACGCCGGTTCAACCGGCCATTAGAGCATTGACAGAAAAGATGTAGCGATGGGCAGCGAGGATTTTTGGTTTTTGGCGAGGCTTTAGCGAAGGCGCAGGTTTGAAAACCCTGCAACTGAGCTGAAACGAAGCCAAAA
>CAISVF010000376.1 GCA_903888765.1 uncultured Verrucomicrobia subdivision 3 bacterium
CGCCCGCATTTTTCACGGTCGTCCAGTTGATGCTGGGCTGGTAGCCGGAAACATCCGTGCCCAGGGGGCGCTGGCCCCAGGCAGTTCCGGCGCTGAGCGCGAGCAGCCAGAGCAGCCAGAGCGCGCAGGGCCTGCTGCCGGGAAACTGGTTTGGCCGCGCGCCGGACATTTCAGTCGGAAAGGTTCAGTGCGCCATTCCGTGCGCCTCGGCCACGGCCGGGCAGGTGACTTTCCCGCCCTGAATGTTGATGCCGCCGCGGAGGGCGGGAAATTTCTGGCACGCCTCCTCCACGCCGTGGTCGGCCAGCATTTCGAGATACCGGTAGGTCACGTTCGTCAGGGCCTGGGTCGCCGTGCGCGCATAGGCGCCGGGCATGTTGGCCACGCAATAATGGGTCACGCCTTCTTCCACATACACCGGATCGTGATGCGTGGTCGCCCGCGACGTCTCGGCGCAGCCGCCCTGATCAATCGCAATGTCCACCAGCACGCTGCCGGGCCGCATCCGGCGCAGCATGGCGCGGGAAATCAGCTTGGGCGCCTTCGCGCCCGGCACCAGCACCGCCCCGATCAGCAGGTCCACTGTCGGCAGCAGGTCCAGCAGATGCGACTCGCTCGAAAACAGCGTGTGGGCCGTGTGCAGGGTGATATCCAGAAAACGCATCCGCTCCAGGTCCACTTCCAGAATGGTCACATCCGCGCCCAGCCCTTGCGCCATGCGCGCCGCGTTCACGCCGGCGGCGCCGCCACCCAGCACCACAACCTTTCCCGGCAGCACGCCCGGCACGCCGCCCAGCAGGGTGCCGCTGCCGCCAAAATGTTTGGCCAGGAAATAGCCGCCCACCAGCACACTCATCCGCCCCGCGATTTCACTCATTGGCTCCAGCAGCGGCAGCCGGCGGTTGACTTCAATTGTCTCATAGGCAAGGCACGTCGCGCCGGACCGCATCAGCGCTTCCGTCAGCGGTTTGCTGGCCGCCAGGTGCAGGTAGGTGAAAAGAATCTGGCCGGGCCGCAGCAGCGGTAATTCTTCCGCCAGCGGTTCCTTGACTTTGATGATCAGCTCCGCCTGCGCAAAGACGGCGGCATGCGTCTCCACCAGCAGGGCACCGGCGGCCTCGTATTCGGCGTCCGGATAGCCAGCCCCGATTCCCGCGCCGCGCTCGACGATGACCTTATGGCCGCGTTTACTGAGTTGATAGGCACCACTCGGGAGCAGGGCGACGCGATATTCCTGTTCTTTGATTTCTTTGGGAACGCCGACAATCATAGTGAATCCTTATGAGGTGACGCTACCAGACTGGGGCAGCCTGTCAACTGCCGCTTGAATGGCTCCGGGGTTTCCGGCCGGCGGCGCTGATTTTCGGTTTTTGCTCGACAGTTACGGGTCATTGCGTCCATAAAGTCGCCCAAGGATCAACCATGTGCAACCGGGCAAACCATAAAAAAAACTTTTGGGGTCATTGTGTCGGCGCGCTGTGCACCGCCCTGCTCCTTTCCGGCGCGGCTTTGGCCGGCGTGCCTGGCACCTTGCTGGTCACTCCGTTTCTCTCCGCCCCCTTCCCGCATCCGGCCCGGGCGGAAGGCCATAAATACCACACCAATTTTTTTTCGGCGGCGGAGCATTACTCGGATTCCACGGTCGCGATCTTTATTCCCGCCGGCTTTCGCGCCACGGAGGCGCTGGATTGCGTCGTGCATTTTCACGGCTGGAATCATGACGTGGCCGGCGTATTGCCGGAATATCAGTTGTGCGAGCAGTTGGCCGCCAGCGGCAAAAACGCCATTCTCATTGTGCCGCAAGGCCCGTATAAAGCGCTGGATTCCTTTGGCGGCAAATTGGAGGATACCAACGGTTTTAAACTCTTCATGGCTGAGGCGCTGGAAAAAATCCGGGCGCGGGGCGGGCTCGCCCGCACCAATTTCTCGCTGGGCCGGGTGATCTTGTCCGGGCATAGCGGGGGTTATCATGTCATGGCCGCCATCCTCGATCATGGCGGCCTGGCGGAGCATATCCGCGAGGCCTGGCTCTTCGATGCCCTCTACGGCAATGTGGAGAATTTCGTGGCCTGGCAGAAAAACCAGAACGGCCGGCTGCTGAACATTTACACGGATCACGGCGGTACCCGGGAGGTAACGGAGCAGTTAATGACCAGTTATCGCACGAACGGGGTCAGCTTTCTCGCGCTCGAGGAAAAGGACCTTGCCGCCGGCGCCGGCTTGCCGCCGGGCCGGATTCTTTTTCTCCATACCGACCTGACGCACAATGAGGTGATTTTCCGGCGGGGTGAATTTTCCCGGTTCCTCCAATCCAGTTGCCTGCAATCCCCTTGAAAACCGTTACCCATAACCCCGCTTCGTCGCCCCGCAGGGCGGATAGCCGTCGGCCCGGACTGGCTGTCGGGCTTTGCCTCGCGGCCCTGCTTGCTGGCTGTCAAACCATGACCACTACTCCCTCCACCTCCCCCCGGCCGCCGGTAAAACTCGGCGTCGAAGTCCTGTTCGAAAAACACCTGGACCTGATCCGCGGCAAGCATGTGGGCCTCATCACCAACCCCACCGGCCTGGATCACCGCCTCGACAGCATCATTGACCGCTTTCGCGCGCAGCCGGAAGTGAAGCTGGTGGCGCTGTACGGTCCGGAGCACGGGGTCCGGGGCAACGCCCAGGCGGGCGAATATGTGGCGTTCTACTTTGATGAACATTTTCATCTGCCGGTCTTCAGCCTGTACGGCCAGACCCACAAGCCACCGGCGGATATGATGACGAACATTGATGAATACATGCGCTCGTTCGATACGCAGCACACCGGCAAGCAGGTGGAAGCCGGCATGCTGCAGGCGGTGGATGTCATGGTGTTTGACCTTCAGGATGTCGGCACCCGCGTCTATACCTACATCGCCACCATGGCCTATGCGATGCAGGCGGCGGCGGATGCGGATATTCCCTTTATCGTCCTCGACCGCCCCAATCCCATCAATGGGGTGGCCATGGAAGGCCCCATTCTGGAATACCCGCAGCACAGCTCCTTTATCGGCCTGTATCCAATCCCGCTGCGCCATGGTTTGACCGCCGGGGAACTGGCCCGCTTGTTCAATGAAAAATTTCTGACGAAAAAAGTCCGGCTCACCGTGGTCCCGATGGAAAACTGGTCGCGCGCCGAGTGGTTTGATCAAACGGGTTTGCCCTGGACGCTGCCTTCGCCGAATCTGCCCACGCTGGATAGCGCCACGGTGTATCCCGGCCAGGTGATTTTCGAGGGCACCAATTTATCCGAGGGCCGGGGCACCACGAAACCCTTCGAAATGTTTGGCGCTCCCTGGATTGATGGGTTTCTACTGGCACAGAAGTTGAATGCCTTGCACCTGCCGGGCGTCAAGTTCCGGGAGGTGTGGTTCACGCCCACGTTTTCCAAATTCTCCGGCCGGCAATGCGGCGGTTGCCAGTTGCACGTTACCGACCGCTCGGCCTACCAATCCATCGCCACCACGCTGGCGATTTTGGCGGTCATCCGCCAGACCTATGGGGATAAACTGGAACTGCACGCCAGCTATTTTGACAAGGTCATGGGCACCGCCTCAGTGCGCGAGGCGCTGTTGCGCGGCGAGCCGGTGGATCAAATCATTGCCGGCTTTCAATCCGGGTTGGATGGCTTCGCCCGACTGCGCGCGCCCTTCTTGCTGTACCGATGAACCCGGCTTTCCCTTATCGGCCCTTGGCCGGCGAGTGTTTTTTGTGGCTGCGGCTGGCGCTTGCCCTGGCGCTGCTAGTCTCTGGCTGTGCCACGCGCCCGCCCGCGCCGCGCGCTTTCCGCGCCGATAAGCTGGTGGCGATGGATGCCGCCATCCAGGACGCCATCGCCCGCCATCAATGCCCCGGCGGGGTGCTGTGGCTGGAGCATGGCGGGGCGGTCAATCCCCGCGCTTATCATCGCGCATTTGGCAGCCGCGCCCTGGTCCCGGCGCCGGAGCCGATGACCGAAGATACAATTTTCGATGCCGCTTCGCTCACCAAAGTCGTGGCCGGTACCCCGGCAGTGATGTTGTTGGTGGAGCGCGGTCAGGTGCAGTTGGATGCCCCGGTGCAGACGTACCTGCCCGAGTTCACCGGCGCGGGCCGGGAGCGGGTGACCGTTCGCGAATTGCTTACCCACACCTCCGGCCTGCCGCCGGATATTGAAACCCGCACCGCCTGGCAGGGGCAGGCGGCGGCGGTCCGGAAGGCCTGTGCCGAAGCACTGCAATCCGTTCCCGGCACCGCCTTCAAATACAGCGACATCAATTTTTTCCTGCTGGGCGAAATCGTTCAGCGCGTGACCCGCACGCCCCTGGAAAAATTTGTGCAGCGCGAAATTTACGGGCCGCTGAAAATGGAGGACACCGGCTTTCTGCCGCCGCCGGGCAAGCAGGCCCGTATTGCTCCCACGGAAGTCGTGGCTGGTCACCCTTGGCGCGGCGTGGTGCATGACCCCACCGCGCGCAAAATGGGCGGTGTGGCCGGTCACGCGGGGTTGTTTACCACCGCCTCGGACCTCGCCCGCTACGCCCGGATGCTGCTGAACGGGGGCGAGCTGGACGGCTTCCGCCTGTTCTCGCCGGCGACGGTGCGCTTGATGACCCGCGTGCAAACGCCGCCGGAAATTTCCGTCCGGCGCGGTCTGGGCTGGGATATTGCTTCCGGTTATAGTGGCCCGCGCGGGGACCTTTTCCCGCTGGGCTCCTATGGCCATACCGGGTGGACCGGCGGATCCCTCTGGATTGATCCGTTCTCCCGGACCTTCGTGATTTTCTTGTCCAATCGGAATCATCCCACGGAAGCCGGCAATCTCTCCGCCCTGCGCCATCATCTCGGGACCCTGGCCGCGGAGGCGTTGCCGGACGTGGATTTCACCCCGCCGCCGGCCCCCTCCCTGACTCCCGGATCCAGCCATGTCCAATAATTCCCATCCCATCCCCGGTCCGCTGGCGACGGCCATGATTGCCGAGCTGTCGCGCTATGTCATCGCCGATGTGCAGTCGGTCGTCGTGGATTTGGCCAACTCCGAAGGCATGTGGCTGGCGACGGTGGATGGCCAGCGGATTTTTGATTGGGCCGGGTACTACGCGTCCAAGCTCCTCGGCCACAATCATCCCGGGCTCTATGAGCCGGATTACCTGCGCCAGCTCGCCCGGGCGGCGAACAACAAAGTGGCCAATCCGGATTTTTTGACGGCGGAATGTCTCGCCTACTATCGCACCCTGCACCGGCTCGCCCCGCGTTGCATGGTCAATCCGCAGTTGGAGGTATATTCCGTGAATTCCGGGGCCGAGGCGGTGGAAAACCTGATGAAATATTTCATCAACCTGCACCATCAGCGCAGCGGCGGGCAGGCGCAGCGCGGCGAAAAGCTGCGGTTCCTTTACTTCGAAAAGGCGTTCCATGGGCGCACCATTTTTGCGCTCAATGTCACCCAGACGCTGGACCCCGTGGCCACCAAGGATTTTCACGGGCTGATTCCCGGCAACATCCAGGTCCCCTTTCCCGGCATCAACACCTCGGAGGCGCCGGAGGCAAATCGCGCTCGCACGGATGAGGTGCTCCAAACCGTGGAACAATTTTTGCAGCGCTACGCCGGCGAGGTCGTCGCCATGGTCGTAGAACCCATTCAGGGTGCTGGCGGCCATCGCGTGGCAGAGCCGGAATTCTTTCAGGGGCTGAGCCGGCTGGCGCATGCGCACGGGGTGTTTCTCGGCTTTGACGAGGTGCAGACCGCGGGCGGTCCCACCGGCGATATGTTCATGGTGGATCAGCTGGATTTGCCCTATCCGCCGCAGGCCGTGGCCGTCGCCAAAAAATTCGGCTGCGGCGCGGTTTACATGCTCCGCTCCATGGAAGACAAGGGCGTTTTGGATTCCACCTGGGGCGGCCCGCTCGTGGACATGGTGCGGTTTGTGCAGGAAATGAAAATTGTGGAGCGCGAGCAGCTCGTGGCGGCTGCCCGGAAGAATGGCGACCGGCTGGCGGCCGGTTTGCGCGAGCTGGAAAAACAATTTTCCGGCCTGGTTTACAATGTGCGCGGGCAGGGCTTGTATCAGGGTTTCTCGCTCGCCGCGCCGGCGCTGCGCAACCGCCTGGAAGAGCTGGCCCTGCAGGAAGAACGCCTGTTACTGCTGGGGGCCGGCGCGGATAGCATCCGCCTGCGCCCGAACCTGAGCGTCACCCCCGCCGATATCGAAAACCTCCTGGAAATCCTGTCGCGCTGCCTCCGCCGGCTGTGAACTTCCCTCATGCCGCCGTAATCACGGGATGCGGAAGGCACGTGGCGGTTGGTCAAGCAGACCGCCCGGAGCCTGGAGCATTGCTCCGCGGGTTTTCCACTGCAAAATCGTTGCCCCAATGCCCAGAGCAATTCGCGAATAAAAATATCCGTTTACCACCACCGCATATTCATGTGATCACTTTTTTAAAATATTTTTCTTGCATTACACAGGCTAAGTCGAAGAATGAGCCATTGAATGGGTTTCGCCTGGCAAAATCAATGGGCGGATCCGGTTTAAAAATCAACCCAGTAATTAGGAGAAAAAAATGAAGTTATCATCTATGCGGATCAGTGTGTGCGTTGCTGTCGCTCTGGCGACAGTGGCTTCGGTGCAAAACCTGCAGGCCACCCCCTATGCATCCAGTTTGACCAATAATGCCGGAACCATCCAATTTTATCTCAACGAACCCGGATCCACGGTCGTTGTGACCTACGAAGATGGCACCACCAATGCCAGCTTCAATGGTTTAACGACCGGCACTAATTTGCCGGCCGGTCAGCAAAGTTTTCTTCTGGCCGCCCACTCCAGCTATGCCATTACGGTGACCAAGGTTGGCACTGGCACGCCAAGTTTGATCAAATCATTGCCGCTCACGGGCAATCCGCGCGGCGTGGATGTGAATAAGAACGTGGCATCGCCCTATTTCGGCCGCGTTTATCAGGCCAATGGCGGCGGTTCGCCGGCCGGGGTTTATTTGCTGAATCCGGATTTAACCTACGCCTATACCAACGTGGCGCGTAATGGCGGGATCACGACCTTTGGCTCGGCCGGCACCACCACGGGCCAAAGCCCTTACCGCCTGTGGGTTGCTCCGGATGATTCGGTAATCGTCGGCGACGCCACCACCGGCGGCTCGGCCGTGTACCAGATTGATCCGGCTTTTAGCACAAATTCTTTTAATAAATTGATCCTTGGGCCCGTGGGCAATACCGCCGCTCTGGCGGCTGGTTCCCATGGCACCATTCAATCGCGCCCCTTGCTGATTGGTTCCACCAACGGGGGCAATGCTGTCCTCTACGATATTGACGGCGAAATCAGTCCGCCCAATTCGTTGCTCAGCTACAATATCGGCAGCGGTCCGCTGCCGTGGACGGGTGCGCCGGTGGTTGGGCCGAACGTTGGTATCAGCCTCAACGCTACTACTCTGGGTGGCAATGAATACCCCGGCTTGACGCGCGGGCCAAACGGGTACTTCTATTGCAGCACCTATCGAAACGACCTCTCTCGTCCCATTGTTCAGGTATATGCGGCGGATGGGGTGACCCCGGTCTGGAATTCCTGGACTCCGGATGGCACGGCGTATCCCGGAGGCACCCCCAGTGGCGATTATTTTTTAAAGACCATTCAAGGTTTTACTTCTGCCATGGTGGATACGGCGGTGTCTGCGGATGGCAATTATCTGGTTGGGGTGAACATCAACAATGCCGTGGTAATTTGCGGGCTCACCAATGGCATTCCCAATGCCGCCAGTATTTTTACAGTTAACGCCACCTCTACCACGGGTAACGGCCGTGGTATTGCCTGGGACGCGGCCCTGAATTATTACATGAGCAGTTCCGGGATTGGTGCGGTGCAAGAATGGTCGCTGGGCATTACGGCCAAGGCGATTACGACCGGCAACGCGACCGGTCAGACCAACTTTGCCCTGGTGCTGCCGGCCACCAAGGTGAGCGTGACGGCCACCACGCCAGCCGCCTCACAGAGCGGACCGACCCCGGGGGTGTTCACCATTACCCGGTCCAGCACGGTATCCACTGATACCAATGCACCGCTCACCGTCTCCTACGCCATAACCGGCACCGCCACCAACGGCAGCTTCACGGTTTCCGGCGGGACCTTGACCAACGTCACGCTGGCGGCTGGACAGAATTCCACCAACATCACCATTACCCCGGTGAATGACGGTGTTTCCCGTCCCACCACGAGTGTAATTCTGACGCTGGTGGGCAGTGGCAGTTATGCGGTGACACCGCCTTTGAGCGATGTCGTTTTGATTCAGAACACGGGACCGCAGTATGTCCTGATTTCATCCGCTCCGGGCTCCTCCCTATATAAGGGCTTGACCAATGACCATGCCACTTTTGTCGTGACGCGCTGGGGCGATACCAATGCGCCGAGTTACACAGTATCAAGCTTTACCTATGCGGGCACGGCGGTTTCCAATGTGGCGTATCTCCCGGCCGAAGGCATCACCTTTAATCCCGGCGATGTTAACATTACCAACATCACCCTCAGGCCGCTCGTGGACACGACCAACTACGTGGGCAATAAGACCATCATTCTGGGCCTGGCCACCGGGGCTGGATATACCGGAGCCACCAACAAAGTCAATTTGACCATTATTGATAATGCCAACCTGCCGGCTGCGGTTCTGTGGGCCAATCCGTTGACCGACGTGAACGATTCGACCAATTGGGGCATCACTTCGGCCAATAATGACATGCTCAACGTGGGCATTGATAACACGGTGGAGTTTGGTTACGACTTGACCGCCAATAACGGCGAGAGTGCCAACAACGGATTGATTTCGCTCCCGCCCAGCGGGGCGACGAACTGCCTGCGCGTCACCGTTAATAAAAACGGCTCCGGTCGGGCAGCCGGGGTTAATCTTTATCCCACCAACGTCACTTTCAGTGGCGACTACGCCGTTCGTTTTGCCATGAATATTACGGAAGGCAACAGTGCCGCCTACACCACGGAAGGTCCGCTGTTTGGCATTAATCATACCGGCACGGCCACCAACTGGTGGACCGGTACCGCTTTGATCAGTGGTTGGGATCCGGCGGGAACCAACTTGACGTGGACCAGTGACGGCATCTGGTACTCGCTGATTGCCGACGGCGGGGCGAGCGCCGGTGACTTTATCGAGAAAACCGGTGCGGGTGGTACGAATGGGAATGCGGGTTGGCAGACGCTGGCCTCCGGTCTTCGGGCGACCTATGCGAATATCTTCAAAAACCCGACTCCCTATAGCACTTTAAACGGCACGGTTCCAGCGGTGGGCATTCCCGCCAACATATCGCCGTACAATGCGCAGATTTTGGGTAACCCCTATACTAACGCCTGGGCGGATGTCGAGATCAAGACCGTTAAAAACAAGGTGACGATGGCCATCAATAAAACTGCCATTTTCACTTATACTAACACAACCGTCTGGACGAATGGCACTTTGATGTTGGGCTACAACGATCCATTCTCTTCCACTGGCGGAGGGGATGCTGCGGTTTATTTCTCAGATATCAAAGTCGTTCGTCTGGCACCCCCGCAAATCACGCTGCAGCCGACCAACTTGATTATTGCGGTCGGCAGTCCCGCCACTTTTGGGGTGGGAGTTAATTATGATTCTTCCTCGGCGGTAACCAATGGTCAATGGCTTCTGAATGGAACACCCATTGCCGGTGCCACCAACAACACCTATTCCATCACCGTGGCTGCCGCCAGTTACGGGACTTACTCTTGGACCGTAAATGATGGCAACTATAGTGTGACGAGTTCAAATGCCACCTTGCGTCCGCCGGCTTTTACCATCCTGACCAACCCCGTGCCTAGCATCGTGGTATCAGCGGGTACAGCAACGAACGTGGTTTCCGCGGCTAATTCCTTTGGGGGCGTTACCAACTACCAATGGCAGATCAATGCCGCCAACATTACGGGAGCAACCAACCGCATTTATTCCTTCACCGCCGCCCCGACTAATTACGGGACGTTTCGCGTCGTGATCAATGACGGCTGGAATTTTGCCACCAGCACCGTTGCCGTGGTGGCTCCGCCGGTGCCGGTTTTCCTCACGTTACCCGCCACGCACGTTGCTATTCCGGGTGGTTCCACCACCTTCTCCGTGGTGGCTCAGACGTTCTCGGGAGCCACGAATTACCAGTGGTTTACCAACACCGTGGCAATTGCGGGCGCAACCGCTGCCACGTTGTCCTTGCCCAGCCTGGCGGCGGGTAACTTCGGCCTTAACTATGTCGTTCGGGTGAGTGATGGCACCACCTCCATCACCAGCAGTCCGCCGGCGACGCTCACGGCGGCCCTTTCTCCGAACATCTCGTCGCCCGGTCTGGTCGGGGCCAACTTCAAGTTGAGCTTTGGCACGGAATTGGGGGTCAACTATGTGGTGGAGTCCAAGACCAACCTGTTGCAGCCCGCCTGGATTCCGGTCAAGACCAACGCTGGAACTGGTGGCGCTATCAGCGTGACCAACGCTACATCCGGTGCTCAGGGATTTTTCCACGTCCGCTTGCAATAATTAGTCGAATAGGGGGAATCCGCCCAAACCGGCGGATTCCCCGATTATTTTAATGATAATGAAACGCTCTCGTGCATCGTCGAAAAATCAAGGTGGTTTTACTTTGATAGAGTTGCTGGTGGTTATTGCCATCATTGCCATCCTGGCGGCGATGCTCTTGCCGGCTTTGGCCAAGGCCAAAGCCAAGGCGCAGCAAATCAAATGCGTCAGTAATCTCAAACAAATGCAGATCGGGTGGGTCATGTTTGCGGGGGATAACAATGATGCCTGTGTTCCCAATGCCCCGCTCGTGGTCGCTGCCGCCAATGGCTGGTGTCCCGGAAACCTGGGGGAAGACTGGTTTAATTCCACAGACAATACGAATCGGGCTAATTATCAAAATTCCCTGCTGGCGCCTTATATGAGCGGGCAGGTGGATGTTTACAAGTGCCCCGCCGATACCCTGCCCTCGCAAAACGGGCCCAGAATCCGCTCCTATTCCATGAATGGCCAGATGGGCAGCCCCAAGAACATTACGGACCGGGACAATCTCGGTTACAGTGCCTTCACCAAGGCGTCGCAATTCAGTCTGGCGACGTTATCGGCTTCTGACGCTTTTGTCTGGTGTGAGGAAAGCATGAGCACCATGAACGATGGCTATCTTCAGATTGACGCCGCTGGATCCGCCGGCTTTTTTCCCGATGTGCCCGGTGCCTATCATGATAAGCTGGTCTGTGGTTTTTCCTTTGCGGATGGGCATGCGGAAACTCGCAAGTGGCTGACCTCTTCTTTGCGAATTCCCACCGTGTCTGGCAAAGGTTATGGCACCGGCGGCCAGTTGCCGGTGGGGGTGAATATTGGCAATGCTGATTGGATTTGGTTTACTCATCACGCCACCGCCAAACTGCAATAGTTTATTACCCCGCCCGGGAGCAACCTTGTGGGGCGAAAGCTTTTAAAAAATCATTCTGGCCATGTGAACCGATTCCATTCATTGCCTTTCGCGGTCAAGCTGCGGGCGTTCACCTTGATTGAATTGTTGGTGGTCATTGCCATTATCGCCATTTTGGCGGCCTTGCTCCTGCCCGCCCTGGCCCAGGCCAAGGAGCGGGCCAAGCGCATAGCCTGTCTGAATAATGAGAAGCAAATGGGCTTGGGCAGCCAGATGTTTTCTGGCGATGACAGCGCCGGTGCCTTTAGCGGCACCATTAATTATGCCGACGATGACCTGAATTGGCTTTACCCGAATTATCTGCCGGCTATTAAAGCCTTCGCCTGTCCTTCCACCAAAAATTCGGTCCGCTCCAATACCGCTCCCATCACCGCTGGCATGACCGATCCGCGATATTCCTATAACCAATCTGGGGTGGGTTTATATCAGGATCGGATTCATGGCGGGGCTACTTACGTGCCGGACCTGGTGACCAATGCCGAGGGCAAGAACGGTGATTTCGGCAGCAGTTATGAAATTTCCGGCTATCTCAATACCATCGTTTTTGGGGGCACCCTCAACCCCACCGGCGGCAAGCGCAAAACTGACAAGATTTGTGCCGCCTATGCCTATGCTTCAATTACCGTGGACATTAAGGGACAGTCCGGCGGTCCTTCTGACCTGTGGATTGTCTATGATGCCGACGATCAAGTGCCCGGTGATCCCACGCGGAAAAATGATAATTATCCGGATCCGGGAGATAATCACGGCAGTGCCGGTGCCAATGTAGTCTTCTGCGATGGTCATGCAGAATGGGTGCCGCAAAAAAAATACTTCTACAGTTTTGAACGGGGCACCGATGAATACCATCCCGCCATTATTCCCTGATCCCTTCCCCGCCCGCGCAGGTTAATGCCGTCCGCAAGACGTACCGCAACGCAGCTTGATGTATTCTTTGGCGGCTGGCATTGCAACGATGCCGCACCTCCGGCGCTCCGCAAGCCTGTTGGCTACCAGCAAAGGCTGGCTTCCGGCAACTTCAGGTCACCGAGGATCAGTGATCCGGGTTAATCGGCGGCCAATGACCTATGCGGAAATCCTTGGTGCCCTGTGTGAGTTCACCGCTCGCGAGCAGGTGCACTTGCTGCCCCTTGCGACCGACCCGCTACCGCTCTCAGCGTAGCCGCATTGGGTAGGTGAATCCCCAGATTTTGTTGCCGTTTGCTATTTTTGCGGCTGACTCGTCGTCGCCAAGTAATGAAAGCCGGAAGTTTTTCCGCGCAGCTCCACATAGCCCGCCGCATTTGCTTCCGTGACCAGATTGCCGGCCACCCGCAGGTTTTCAAAGGTGACATTCGAGATGGTTCCCGGCTCGCGGCCATTGCCATCGAATACGCTGGGATTGACCGGCTGCTCCGCAGCGGTGATGTTCCGAAACACCATTTCCTCCACACTTCCCCGCCC
>CAISVF010000377.1 GCA_903888765.1 uncultured Verrucomicrobia subdivision 3 bacterium
CGGGAAATCAGAACGCGGCTGGGAGCAATCCCAGCCGCGTTTTTTCTTGATGCGCCAAAACCGGTGATGGTTCGTGCGCTGGCGAATGATAAGCAGGTTTATTAAGCTGGTCTTCCTGAACTGGAATGTTGAGCCACCGCCTCCGCATACAGCATACGCATCCGTTCATTGACCAGGCGCATGGTGTAATTCTGCTGCACATGCGCGCGTGCTGCGGCAGACATGGCAGCGAGCAAGTTGCGATCACGATCAATCTTTTCCAGAAATCCAGCCAGGGCGGCGACCGCTTCCGCCGGGTTGGTGGCTGGCGCAGCAAATCCAGTCGCGGGCGTGATTTGAGAGGCCGGGCCGCCGATATCCAGACAGCCAACCGGCCGGCCGGCGGCCATGGCTTCGAGACAGACGTTGCCAAAACCCTCGTGCAGCGCGGGATGCAGTAACACATGAGACTGACCGAGTTTTTCCAGGACATCGGCGTATTTTGGCAGAGTCCCGAAAAATTTTACCCGCGTGCTCACGCCGGTCCGCGCGGCGGTTTTTTCCAATTCACGCCGGAAGGGTCCGTCATTGATAATCCATAACTCCGCATCTGTGTTGTTTTTGGCAAACTGTGCAAACGCCCGAATGGCCAGGTAAAACCCTTTCCAATGCACGTGCCGACCGACGCAAATGGCGCGCAGTGGTCCCGGCGGCACGGGCGGCAGGCCGGCAAACTGCGCGAGGTCGGTCTCATTCAGCGCAAATTGCGGCATTTGCTCAACGCGGCGCACGCCAAGTTTCTTGAGCGCGGCGCACGTTTCCCGCGTGACCCCGATAGCGATGGTCGCGGCCTGCGCCGTATCACGAAGCGCGGAAGTGTTTTCGCAGAAATTCCGGGCCCCGTCGCGGGCGGCTTCCGTGAGCCGGTATCGCAGCGGCAATTCGCGCACGAAGGCGCGCGGCGGCGTTTCGGCGGCCCCGACCGGGCCCCAGATAAACGGAACCTTTAATTCGCGCAGTCCGCTGGGCGACCAGTAGCGACCGTACGTCACATGATGAACGAGATCAAATTTGACCTTTTCATGGAGTTCACGGACACAACCGCGCAGGTAATCCTGCCAGAGATGGTAATGGATGGCATTGGTGGAATTGCGGTGGCTTAACCAGTGGAAAGCGGCTGGCAGCTTGAAAAAGACCGGATGAAAATTCGGCGGAGAGTTTTTTTTCAGCCACGGCTCGGTAAGCTCGCGATATTGGTGAGCATCGGCGATGACCGCCCAGACTTCGTGTTCGCGCAGCGCCTCCTGAATGGCACGCCAGGCGTTGCCCGGCTCCGAGGTCTGGCACGGGAAACATGAATAGGTGGAAAGCAGGACTTTCATGGAGCATCAAATACGGTTCCACCAGACCGCCGTAGGTTTGGGCACTGCCACCGAAACACGCTGGGCCGGACTTGTCTTTGTATAAAGGGCGTAGCTCGTCGGTGGCAAATTGAAATGCCCGTGCGCGATGCGGCGCAGCCGGTGGTTTAAAATCCACCAAGGCCGGAGCATCTGCACCCACGCGGGTATCATTTCAGCGGTCTCGGCCTTTTCCCGAATGGCGTTGGGTTTGAGATTCATGTTGTCGCCGGTGTCCGCGAAGACTGATGTGAAGACATCGCTGACCCCCATCGGCACCCGGTTGTTCATCAGCGCCAGGATCCAATGAAAGTCTCCTAAATCACGCCACTTGGTATCAAAATAGATTCCGCGCTCATGAATGACTTTGCGCCGGATAAAAACGGCGCTGGTTAATATGGGAAAACGATACCAGGCATGATGGATCTTCGGCTTCATGGAATGCCGGTGGCAGATGTATTTCCCGTTACCATCCGTAACGACGGTGCCGGCCAGAAGAACTTCGACCCCGGGATTTTCCTTAAAGAACCTGGCCACGGCGGCTAGTGCGCCAGGCAGATATTGTTCATCGCAGTTGAGATACGATAAAATATCCCCGGTGGCGCGGCGATAGCCACGGTTTACCCCATCATACATGCCTGCATCTTTTTCAATAAAAGCCTTCACTCGCGCATCACGGGGGAGCCAATCCTGCGTGCCGTCATCGGAACAGGAATCCTGCACGAGATGCTCCCATTCCACGCCCTGCTGGTCTGCCACGGAAGCGATGCAGAGTTTGAGCCAGTCAGAATTGCGAAAACTCGGGGTTATGATGGAAAACTTCATTTTACACTTGGTTTAGGGAACGGTGGTTGGGGCCTATGGCCGACATGTTTTGAGGGCTGATGTGATTTTAGCAGGGGTGGTGGTCAAACTTTCGTGCGAAATTTCTGTGCCACGGGAATCCGCCGCCCCATGCCGAAGGCGCGCGGCGAAATTTTCAAGCCGGGTGCAGCCTGGCGGCGTTTGTATTCGCTAAAATTGATTTTGTTCACAACGTCGTTGACTACCGCGGCGGTAAATCCGCGCGCCACGATTTCTGCCCGGCTTAGGTTTTTAACGACATATAAATCCAGAATTGTGTCCAGAATTTCATAGGGCGGTAGCGAATCCTGATCCGTCTGTCCGGGGCGCAGTTCGGCGCTTGGCGGCTTGGTAATGGAATCCACCGGGATGATTTCCCGTTCGCGATTTACCCAGCGCGAGATTTTGTAAACATCGGTTTTTAGCACATCCGCAATCGGGGCGAGAGCGCCATTCATGTCGCCATAAAGGGTGCAATAGCCCACGGCCATCTCGGACTTGTTTCCCGTGGTTAGAACCAGCGCGCCAAACTTGTTCGATAGCGCCATCAAGGTCAGGCCTCGCAGGCGCGACTGGATATTTTCTTCCGCCTCGTTTGGTTTGGTCCCGGCAAAAACGTTGTGCAATTGCGCTTCCACCGCCTTAAACACGGGCTC
>CAISVF010000378.1 GCA_903888765.1 uncultured Verrucomicrobia subdivision 3 bacterium
CGAGGTTTTCCACTCCCAGCGCCGTCAGTTGCCGATGTAGCGCGAACCCCGTCGGCCCGGCTTCGTAGCAACTATACACCTGCTCTGACTGCGCCACGAGTTGGGCCACCCACTCCATAGGCGCTTTGGGCTCCAACTGGCGCGGCGCTTTGGGCGGCTGCCCTTCCTCCTGCAGGCAACTCACAAAAAAATGCGCATGTACGTCCTGCGTCAGCTTGACCACGCCGTAACGTTTGGGTTGAGTTCCGACCTTTATCGCGGGCTTTTTAAGAATGTAGTGTTTCATTAGACGGGCAGTGTGTTCTTTAAAAAGTACGCCTGCCAGCTCTGACCATGTCATCTACCCTGCTCTACCGAAATGATGATGGCATAGCGCGGCTGCGCCTCTGGCGACCACAAAAACGGTGTGCCGATGCGCAGCGATGATTCCGGTTCAGCAACGGCCACGGGCGAATCCGGCTTGCTGCCATCCACGCCGACTTCAAAACATTCGACGCGCACATTCTTGCCGGACGTTTTTACGCCGACAGAAATTTCTACCGCGACCTGATTCATTTCCCTGACGGCGAGTTTCAATTCGCGCAGAAGTTGATTCATTTGATGATTTGCGTGCCAAGCGTTGGCGCGTTGGTTTCAATCCAGCCGTCGGCGTTGATCCAGATCGGGTCAATCGCCAACCGCTCCGGCGAATCCTTGCCGTTGAATTGCATGATGTAGCTGATCCACCAGCGGCCGTACGGGCCGGGAAACACGCCGTTATGCCCGACGTGCGTCAGCGGCGGGTGCGGCGAGATGAACGGATTGTTCGGCTGCTGAATCCACGGGCCGGTGATTTTCTCCGCCCGCGCCGCGCCCATGTCGTAGTCGCGCGTGAAGCTGGAAATGAACATATAAATCCACTTCCCCTCGCCGAACAATACTGGGCCTTCAATCTTCGTGTCCCCGCCGTCCGTGCTTGCCGGAATCGCGAGCCATTTTTCGCCGACCAACCGGCACGAGGGCAAATCAATTTGCGCCTGCCAAATGCCGTCGTAGTGTGACCAGAAAATGAAATGCCGTCCGTCCCCATCCGTGAACAGCGACGCGTCGTTGGAAATGAATTTTTGCGTCACCTCCGGGTTCTCCGGATAAAACTGTTCATCGGCCGGCGGGAACGGCTGGTTGGGATTCAGCAATTCGTAAGTCCCGGTGATGTCCTTAGCGCGCCAAATGGAAATGCCGTGCTTGTGGCGCGTCGTCTCATTTCGGCAATTCACCGTGAGGTAATACCATTCGCCGGCATGATGAATCTCCGGCGACGACCACAGAGGCACACCGGGATTCGGCCCGGCCCATATCGGGCGCAGCGTGCCGGTGAGATAATACGTTTCGCCGACCCGGATGATGAACGGGTCGCGCACAATGCCCGGTTCCACGTCGTGGTGCGGGTTGGCGTAACTGAATGGCATTTTATCCGGCATTATAATTCACAGTTTTGGGGGTTCAATCGGTTCCGGTTGTGCGATGCTCGCCACTGCCGGTGCCAGCCAGCCGCTGGTCCACGTGTGCGGCATGGTCGAGCCGAGGATGTAAATGTAGGGAATGCTGTTGTCCTTGAGTTTGCTTTGCAGCGCATCCACACCGATGCGCGAGCCGGGACCGCCCGCCAGTATCGTGATGCGACACGGGCCTTTTTGGAGCAACGATTTTTGCTGGCCGAGTAGATTCAGCACCTCGTAGCGGTCGAAGTTTTCCGTCGGCCCGTAAGTTTCCGCCAAGCCCCACTCGGTATAAAATTTCAGCTTCGGCAAATTCACGAAGCTGTCGAACACCGCCACTTTACCGAACGTGTCGGGGTGCATCAGAAACAAACCCAGCGCGCCGAAACCGGATTTGCTGAAGCCGACGAGCAGCCGGCTTTCTTTGTTCGTCGCGGTGGAGAATTCCCGGTCCACGAATGGAATCACCACGTCGGTTACATACGACGACTGCCGCGCGCGGGGATTTTCCGGATTGTCGCCATACCACGGCAAAATTTCAAAGGCGGGCGCGACGCAAATGAGTTGATATTGGTTCTGCATATTCAAGCGTTGCGCCTCGACGATGCCACTGCCCCAAGGCCCTTTCGTGCCAGCGTTGACCGGCAAAAGATACAACACGCGGTAACGGTTCGTCGGCGAATAATTGTCCGGCAGCAACACTTCCAGCTTGTTCGGTCCGCGCTGATAGCCGCAGGTCACGGTGTAAGCGCGAATGCCTGCGTGAACATTAGTCGGATCGAGCGAGATCAATTTTGGAATGGCAGGCAAGTTGGTTGCCACAGGCTCGGCGAACAGGGCGTTCGCATAAGCCACGAATAGTAGCATCGCGGCTAAACGAAAATTCAACATGGTGACTCTTTTCATCAGTGTTCGACTTGTCATCATTTCGCTGCTGGCGGCAACAGATGAAACGTTTGATAAACCGTCTCCGCCGGTTTGATGCCGCCTGTTTGAATGAACTGCCCAATTTGATACGCGCCGACGGTGACTTCAATCGGCTTTGTCGCGCCGAGCGGAACTTCCGTTGGGACAAACGCGCCGTCCTGAATGATGCCCGGGCCTTTCAGCACAAAATAATCGACCGGCAAGCCGGCAGAACTTGTTGCCTGCAAGTCAATCTTCGCCGCAGTCGCAGGCGCATCCGTTACGGGCGGAAAATTAATCGTTTGATTCGTCGCGGTTTTTACAATGGCGGCATCCGGCGGCGAGAGCGAAATCTGGCAAGTGCGGCCCGCAGCGGAAAATTCTTTGTCGCCTTCGTGAAAGACACGGACGAACGACATGTTGAAGCCCGCGCCGTTGGCGAGGCGATTGCGAATGAGCTTCAGCGTCAACCGGGTTTCCGTCACACCGCGATCGTCCTTGAATTGCTCGCCCCGAACCAGTTCGAAGGCACCGCCGTGCGCGTCAAAGCGCAGCGGCAGTGCGCTTACCGGCATCGTGGTATTTCCGGAAAACAGCAAATTCGTGTAGCTGTGCGCCTCGTCCGGATGCTTTTCGTGATCCTTGGTTTTCACGGTGCAGATGTCCAGCGGCGTGGTGAAGCGGTAAGTCGTCAGCGTGAACAAACCTGCGTCGTGCAGCAACGCCTGCGGATCCGGCATCGTCGCCATCCGCCCGTGCGCAAGGCTGATCGGTTTGCCCGCCGGATCAAGGAAGGTGAACATCTCGATTTTCTTGCGCGGTTCGGAGACGCCGAATTCAAACTGCTCGCGCGCGAGTTTTTCGTTCGGAAACCACAGCGCCTGATTGCGATGGCCTTTGAATTGGAGATAAGGCGCGGGCATCGGGTAATCTTTCGGCAAATCGCCGAACGCGGGAATTTTTGGATCGAGCAGCCAGCCGTCGCACAGCACGAGATTTTTCATCGGCTCGCCCACTCTTTCCGGCAACCGCGCCGTCGCGATGGCATCCAGCCAGTCGGCGACAAACTGAAAATTGCGTGGCGACATGTCGAAGTGGCCGCTCGTCATTTCCCAGCAAGAACTGAACAGTTCGGCGTGCGGCGTGTAGTTTGTGCCGGGATTATCATCGCGATCGCCGCGACGGTAACTGCTCAAATACGTTCCGTAAGCAATCGGATACGCGCTCCAGCTCACGGTTTCCTGACTGCTGGAAGTGACGAACAAAATCGGCACATTGCGCAACGCAAAGTCCGCGCTCGGATGAAGCGCCTTGCCGCCCAGCCCGAAAAAGTTGTAGGCGTCCGGCAAGCCGGCCTTGATGGGAATCGCGCCGAGACATTGCTCGGGCTTGCGCATCGCCGCCTCGAACGGAAATCCGCAAAACGCCGAGTGCGCCAGCGGCACAATCGGTGCGGTGACGAGTTCGCGATGACCGGATAAATCCGCGAGCCGTTGCAGGTAGCCGTCGTAAATCACTGTCCGCGCCGGATCGGTTGAGTCGTAGGTCAAATCCTTCATCATCGCGCCAATGTCTTTGGCCCACGGCGTCAGCAAAATCTGCGCGATGCCGTGCTGACGGCAGACCGCGCGCACCGGCGCACTTTGAAGGATGTTGATCGGTAGTCCGTTGTGTATCGCCACCATCACCGCGCGGATTTTTGGCGTATTCGGCGGAATCCACAGATACGCGCCAAGATTCGGCCGGTTCGTCTCGCCGCTCGAAACAAAATATTGGTAGATCCGGTCCACTTCGGGATTGGTTTGGGCGACCGGCGCAGCGAAAACGAGGTTTAGGCTGCTCAAGAGCAGACCCAATGCAATGAGTTTTTTCATGATTTAAACCGGATTGAACACGTTCATTTTGAATTCTGCGGACGATGGATTTGGGGATTGGCGATGACTTGGCCAAACACAGTGAACTCAGCCACTCCCGGGGTGATTCCGATGGGGTGACCGGTGATGATCAAACGCGCGGCAACACCGGTTGTCGTCGGACATTCCCGATAATCCATGAGCAAATCCTCCTTGTTAGAGCTGCGGTCAACGAGTGCCTTCCAATCATCGCCGCCACGGTTAATTTCTACCCGATACCGGAACGGCCCCGGCGCAATGCCCCGCCTGGCATCCAAGCCGACATCGCGCCAGATGATGCGGATTGCGTGAACCTCCGCCGAACCGACAAATTTGCTGGTGAGCATCGGCTGCGGATCATCGGACGCGGGTTGCCACCAGGTTCGTATCTCATCGTCCGCCGCGAAGCGTCCCGGCAGGTTGGGCGCGCAACTGGACCCGAGCGTCGGCATTCCCGTGTTCAATGGCAACCAACCGGGATTTGCCAAGCTCCCCTCAGGCGCAAAGCCAGGCACCCATTGCGGGACAGAAGTGGCGGCGGGCACAAACAGTTCGCCGCCTGAATCCATTTCCGCCCGATCCATGCCGATGCGCCGTTCAAAGGCGTTTGCGACGCAGGCCCGGACCGTGTAGAAAACCCACAGTTCGCCCTGTGGTCCGGCCACGACGCAACCGTGCCCTGTGCCGGTGATCAGGCCGCTGGTGTTCTTGAAAATGGGATTGCGATTCTGCGAGGTGAACGGTACCAGCGGCGAGGTCGCCAAGTAACACCCCATCGCGTAAGTGCGATTCTCGGTGCCGGCGACGGAAAAAGTCAGATAATATTTGCCGTTGCGTTTCAACATCCAAGAACCTTCCACCCAGCCGACATTTGGATTCTGATTCCATTCGCCCACGGCTTCCCACGGCTGTTTGACAGGATCGAATGGCACCGCTGGCACCGGCTGGCCCAAAATTTGCGTTGGATGGTTTGAATCCAATTCGACGGCCCAAATGTCATTGGTTCGACTACAACCCCAGAAAAAAAACCGGCCATCATCGTCGCTGAACAGCATCGGGTCAATCTGCGCTGGCAGGCCGGGCGGCAAAACGATGCGGCCCACCTCTATGAATTCGCCCAATGGCGAATCGGCGCCATAGAGCGACGACCCGGAAGCAAGCAGCAAAAATCGTCCCTGATGCTTCACCACCGTCGGGGCATAACCGATGTCGCGATGGTTCAATGGATGATGCCGCCAGGTTGCCCCATTGTCCGCGCTGACCCACGCCATATCTACGGATGGGTAAAGATACCACTTGCCTCCCTCCCAAATGGCGGTGGGATCGGCCAGTTCCCGGAATTGTTCCTTGTGCTCCAGCAGCCAACCGCCGGAACCGTCCAGTGCCTCGCCATTGGTAACGCCGCGCGCTCCGCGACCAATGGGATAATCCGGCAACGGCAGAGGATTGCAGTAGGTAACCAGCGAGACAGCCGCCGGTGACGCCGAATCAAAAAATGCCAAGGCAAAAATCAATAAATGAAAGCAACGAAAACGCATGGAAACGTCAAGTTTTACTTGGCAACGGGCAGCTTTGTTTCATCCGGCTCGACGTCCGTGCGGAAAGGCGAAGCCGGTAAATCGGCGGCGTTGAACAAATTTCCCTTGGCCACGCCTGCCCAGTTGTAACGCGCCGCCGCCGGCGACGTAATCGCCGGACTTCTTACCAATACGGTTTCGCCAGCAATCACAGCTTCGGCCGGCACAATTTTTTTGTCCGTTCCAGCAATTGTAAACCCGGTCAACCCACCGCCTTTTGCCGTTAATCCCTTGGCGTGCGTGAAATGGCAAATCACCTTGCCGTCTTTGATTTGCGACGACTCGAACAGCGGACCGGAGTATTCAATATTTTCGCCGCAGGCAATAGCCCGCGCCGCCAGTGCCAGCCGTTCGCCGACCGGCTTCTTGCGCGTCGGATGAATGTCCGTGGCGTCGCCGACATCGGTGGTCACAGCCATGGCGGTGTTTGGGACACGGGCAAGCGTGAGCAGTTGTGCCTCGCGAATCATCGGATCAGTGCCGCGATAAGTCGCGAGCTGCACAAAGCAAATTGGAAAATCGCCCTGCTGCCAGCGTGCCCGCCAGTCCTGAATCAACAACGGGAACACCTCGCGATACTGTTTGCCGCGTCCGCCGTTGGCCTCGCCCTGATACCAGATCACGCCACGAATGGCATGCGGCATCAGCGGTGCAACCATGCCGTTGAACAGGCAGCCAGGACGAATGCCGGATGGATCGCGCGGCGCGGACGGCGGACGCGGTTCGGGCTTGCCGACGGCTTTCGCGACGGAGAGATCGTTCGTGAATTTCTTCAGTAACTCCGGCTCTTCAGCTTTGAACTTCGCGAGCTTTTCCGGGAACTCGCGAATGTCCTGCTCGGTTTTGCGAATCAGCTCGGCACCAACGGGATTGTTCGTGAGCGCTTCCGGGCTAGTCCATAGCTCGACCGCCGTGCCGCCGACCGCCGTAAAAATCATCCCGACCGGCACCTTCAAATCCGCCTGCAAAGCCCGCGCGAAAAAGAATCCGACTGCGCTGAAATCCTTCGCTGTCTGCGTCGAACAGACGACCCATTTGCCATGCGCGTCTGCCAACGACGTTGCCGACTTGGCAACATGCACAAAGAACATCCGTATCTGTGGATGATCGGCGGAGGCAACTTCCTGCTCCCAATTTTCCAAAGGCTTCTGCCCGCTGCGCGGGCCGAGTTGCCGCTCCATGTTCGACTTTCCGCTGCAAACCCAGACCTCACCGATCAAAACATTGGTGACTGTGAGCAGGTTGTCGCCGGTCACCGTCAGCGTGAACGGCCCACCGGCCGTCAGCGCGTCGAGCTGCACGCTCCATTTGCCGCCGCTGACCGTCGCGGTGGCGGTGCGCTTGCCGAGTTCGATGGTGATCTTTTCGCCGTCCCTGCCGGTGCCCCAAACCGGCAAGGGCTTGCCTTGCTGAAAAACCGCGTTGTCGGAAAACAGGCTGTTGAGTTCCACCGCGTGGGAATTTGTGCTGGTGATGGAGAACGCGATGAACAGAAGGAAGATTTTTTAGATTGGAATTTTTTTCATTTTCGGTTTGTAGAATTATTTAACAGGGAGTCAGATAGACGGCGCGAAGATTCATCACCGCGCCAACCGGAATGCAAATCGGGACGACGCGAACCGCCAGTTCTGAGGCTGGTTCCAACGCGACAATACCGGCGGTCACGCGGCGAAACTCACGCCAACTGCCAGTGCCCGCGCCCGCGAAGGGAAGGCGCTGGTTTCCAAGATGGATTTCCGAGAAGGTGGCACCGCCATTGACCCAGTCCAGCGCCTGCGAATAGTAAAATCCAATTTGCAATCCGGCCTGGCGACAGGCGGCCACGAGCGGGCCCAGCAAATCACGACCGTGAGGCGTGGCCTCCGCCACATTCCAAGCACTCGCCTCTGAGGGAAACAACGCAAAACCGTCGTGATGCTTGGCCGTTATCACGATGTATCCCATGCCGGCCTCAACTGCCGCGCGGACCCACGCTTCGGGATCGTAAGCGACCAGATTAAAACTCTCCGCGAAGTGTTTGTATTCAGCCACCGGCACCTTGGCGTGATGCATCAGCCATTCGCTGGCACCCGCAATTTCTTGACCATGATAAACGCCTCCGGGAACCGCATAGACGCCCCAGTGAATGAACATCCCAAATCTGGCCTCACGCCACCACGCCATACGGTCGTCAGATGACGGCGGTGTCGTTTCTGTGCTGGTCTTGGTTCGTTCCATCTTGGTGATCGCTATCTGATCAACCTAATTTTGAAAACAACCGCGTGCTGGCTCGGCCATTCCTTCACTGATTGGATTGTCAAACCTTCCCATTCGCGCTTGTACTGCAATTTTTCCGGGCTGCCGAGCAGCTCTATGGATGAAAAGCCCGGTCCAAGTTGGCCCAGCGCCTTGATTGTCAGCGGACCTTGCGGCACGCCGCAGACGATCGCATACAAATATGCGCCCTTGGTGGTGAAGCGCACGTCCTGCCTGGTCAGCGGCTGCTTCAATTCGTTCATGTATTTCGGCTCGGGGCGTTGCGTCGGGCCTTCGCCAAACACCACCCACGGCCGCGTGCTGAAAATGGCTTCGCCGTTGATGGGCATCCATTTCGCGAGTTCGTCCAGCACAGTTTCACATTCGGGAAACAGGCTGCCGTCGCCGCGCTGCGGCAGGTTGAGCAGGAAATTGCCGTTCTTGCTCACGATGTCGGGAGTTTTTGTCACCGAGGCGCTGTCCACGTGCGGCCCACCGAGATAGAACCACCCGGCGAGCGACGTTTCGCCCTGCCACGGATACGGCATGATCATCGTCGCCATGCCGCGTTCGAAGTCGGGGACGAACGTGCCGGATTTAACGTTCACCACCGCCTCGGCCTTGCCGCCCTGCGCCCGAGCGTTTTCTTCGAGGTAATGCGCGATCAATTTCCGGCCGAACACCCCATGCGGAATGCCGCCGTCAAAATAGAGCAGGTCGGGCTGGTATTTGTCCACGAGGTCGGTGTGACGTTTGAGCCAAAGCTCTTTCCACTCCGCGGGCGGCGAATCCTTGGCGCTCTTCGGATGATTGTAAAGTTCCGCCGGATCAAGCCCCTCCCACCACTGGCCTTTGCCGTCGGCCTTGGTCAAATGCCCGTCATAAGGCACGCCGGCCAGCGGGCCGGTCTTGTCCGCACCTTGCGCGCCGAACATGTAATTCCAGCCGCGGTCGTCCGCATGGCTTGAAACGCCAAACCGCAAACCCGCCTTCACCGCCGCCGCGCGCCACAACCCGACGATATCCTTGTGCGGACCGACGCGAACAGAATTCCACTCGTGCCACCGCGAATCCCAATTGTCGAAATTGTCGTGGTGCGTCGCAAGTGCGACGAAATATTTCGCGCCCGCCGCCTGATATCTGGCCATGAGCACGTCCGGGTCAAACTTTTCCGCCTGCCAAGAATTGATGACCTCCTTGTAACCAGACTTTGAGGGATGTCCGAAGTGATCGACATGCCATTAATACTCCTCCGAACCCTGCAAATAGAGATCGTGGGTGTAATTGTTAAAAATCCCTGGCACTGAGTCCGGTCCCCAGTGCGACCAGATGCCGAATTTCGCGTCCCGGAACCATTCGGGACACTCATAAGGGGGCAGGACTGGTTCGGCTATTTTCGCGGCAGTAGTTGTTTCAGCAACAGTCCGCGATTGAACCAACAAAGCACCAGCGGCAACCAGAGTTGCCACATTGCGAAAACGGGGATTTTTCATAGCCATGGCCGTAAAGAAATTTTGTCGTCGTTAAAAATTCAGAAACTTCACGGCCGCCACAGCCGGTAAAAGGTCTGCGGCGTGTTTGGATTAAGCGAATTGGAAAAGATAAAACTGCCGTCGGGGCTGAATTGATTGGTGACCATCACGCTCCAATTGGTCGCGGGCAAGGCGAGGTTCGTAGTGCTTAACACATAATAATTTCCGCCCGCTACGCCGTTGGTGCCGGTGACCATGATCTGGCCGCCGGACATTGAAATATTGCCGATGAACGGCCGGGAAACTTGGAAATTAGTCAGCACCACACTGGTCGCCGTGGTGGTGACCAGAAAACTGCCATAAACATTTTTGGCCACTGCCACGCGACCGCCGAGGACATTCGTAAACGCCCCGCCCAAGCCGCCTGCCGCCGTGAGGATTGTGAAACTGTCCGTGGCGGAGGGCATAAAACTGTTCGTCAGGCGGAGGTTCAGGCTGCCATTCAAGACCGCCGCCCCGCCAATGGAAACAAAGTCATAAATGTTCGTCCGACTGCCCGAGCCGTCAGCCTGGGTGGTGCCGCCGAGATCAATGGCCAATACCGCCGCCGCGTTGGAAACGGCGTATTTGCCAGTGATTGCCAGCTTGCCCGGCAGGCCGGGCACCGGACCGGGTGCCAGCGTGACCCCGCCTTGCATGGTCACGGCTCCAGCTAGCTTGCCGCCGCCGCCGAGCACGCCGTTCAGGACGCTCACGGCGTTGGTTCCGAGCGCGCCGTTCACCAGTAACATGCCATTGCTGACGACCGTGTTTCCTGTATATGTATTCGTGCCCGACAGCGTCAGCGTTCCCGGGCCGGCCACGGTCAGGCCCAACGCACCGCCAATGGGACCCGAAAACAGGCCGACACCGATGGTCAACTGCACATTGGCTAGGCCGCTGTTGGTGATCATGCCCGCGCCGGTGAGCGTCGCAAGGTTTTGCGAACTGTTCGTCAAATCCAGCCGCGAGCCGGAACCCATGGCGAGCGCGGTGCCCGCAGGCAAGACATTGATTGCCGCCGGCGCAGTGATCCCCCACTTGGCCATGAGATAGCCTTCCACCGTCTGCCGCTCCGACGGTGTCAAAACCGTGTTGTAAACCAGCACCTCGCCGATGTCCCCGCGAAAATCGCGTCCGTTGAAATAGCTGCCGAGTCCCGTCTGCGCCCATGGAAAACCATTGTTACTGCCGGCAAAAGCCGTCAGCACCTGTGGCTGGGCGGTGACGAAAATATTGGTGGCGACGCCGTTCACATACATCGCCCCGCCGGTGCCATTGGCGTAATCATTGCCGTTGCCGGGGAACGCCCAGGAAGTGCCACTGGCAACGCGGATGCCGTTGTCGCCGCCGTTCCGACCCCAGATGCCATCCGCGCCGCTGCTGCTGCCAATGACACGGCAACTAAAGAACACCGTCTGCGACGAACTCGAATTGCTCAACACCAGCCGCTCCGCATCCGAGCCGGCGAAATGCAGCACGGCCAAACCGTTGATGCCGTTGGTGCCGTATAACAGCGTCGCGCCGGTGCCGCCGCTGGCGACGAAAAAACTATTGCCGTTGCCGGTCAGGTCGTTGATTTGAACGACATTCGCACCGTTGCGAACCAGGTTGTTGGTGACGGACATGTCCAGCCAGTAGGACAATCCACGGGTCACCGGCAGGCTGGCCGCCGCGCCGTTGCCGAGCCGGATCGCCCCGCCGTTGGTGATGGTGGTCGGGCCGGCATAGGTATTGGTCTGCAACAAATTCAAAGTCCCTGGACCGATCATCGTCAGCGCCCCGCTGCCGCTGATGCGACCGGCCACGGCGCGTTTGTCGGGCACATTGAAATTGAGCTGGCCGTTGTTGGTCACATTGCCGCTGCCGATGGAACCGGAAAAAGCGCCGTTGCCGACTTGCAGCATGCCACCGGAGGCAATCGTGGTTGGACCCCCATAATCGTTGGTGGTGAGCAGCGTGACCGCGCCGGGTGTGACCAGCACCAGCGCCGCCGCGCCGCTGATTCTGCCCGCGCCGGAAAGTGTGTATGAGTTGGCGACGTTGCTGAAGGTGACCAGGGTGGGTTGCACCACGATGGACAAAGTAACTGCGGGTGAGGCTGAACCGGCATCGCTGAAAACGACCGACCCCGCCGTGACGCCAGGATCAGCATAGGTCGCCGGCTGCCCCTGGTAGAGCCAGTTGGTGCTGGTGAAATCCCACGCTTTAGTCACACCATCACCCTGCCAGTAGTAACGCAGTGAAGCGTCCACCACTTGATAAACCACCTGCGCGGAGTTGGTGATGCCGGGATCCGAAGTCACGAGCGCTTGCAGGGTGTAAAGACCTTGTGCGCCGCTGAAGGTCACGGTGGTTGAGGCGGCATTGGAATTTCCTAACATGGCACTGCCGCCGACCGGTTTGGAAATCAAGTGCCATTGATACGTCACCGCCTCGCTGTTGGGCGTGTAAGCGCTGACATTGATGGGGCTGGGCTGGCCCAAATAAGCCACGTTAGTGCTGCTGGTAATACTGCTGATGCGCGGCGTGGCGTTCTCCCAGAGCCATTCACTGTAGTTGCCGGGCGGCAGCCAGATCATTTTGTTGGATTGCACAAAGGCGCTCGCGACGGAAATGTTCGTGAACGCGCAATTGTAAGTGTTGGCATTGGCCATGGTGTAGTTGACCCCATGACAATTGTTCAGCACGATGGGTTTGAGCTTGCCGCGATTGCTGTTGTCCAACCGTGCGTCAATGCAGCGACCCAGCCATTGCAAAATATAGGTGTCATCGCCGGTGCTATTGTGAACCACGCCATATTGCATCGAGGTCGTCCACAACGCACCGTTCAGCCGCACCGAATACCCGTAGATCGCGCCCTGACGCACCCAGTCTTCAATATCGCCTTGTCGGCCCTGTGCAGGGTCGTCGAGCGAGGCAATCAAGTAGAGCACCGGGATGGCCTTCTTGGACGCCGTGTCCGCATAGAGGTTGTAAACGAGCGAGTTGCCGTGATACGCAAGACACGCAATCGTGCGGTTCGTTCCCGCGATCCACCCTTGGGCGATGGAGCCATTGGCACCACCGCCGCCGCGGGACAAGCCCGAAAAGATGTAAGGCTGCCATGCCGTCAGTTCGGCATGGCCGGATTGCACTGCGACGGATTTTAGAGTGTTCGAAACCACGACATTGACGCCATCAGACGCGCTTGCGAGCGAGTCCTGATTAATCGAAAGCATCATGGCAAAATTCCGTGACGCCGCGAAGCTTCGCCAGTTGCCGTTGTAGTAGAGACCTGCGCCGGCGGCGTAGTTCATGTGAATAATCACACCCTGAACATTTGCAGTGGCATCATCCCACCAGACATAGTTCACGTTGGTGCCGCCGTTGTAAACGTAGGTATAGGAATATTCCGCCGCCGCGACGCGGCTTTCGACGAGTCTGTCCGACAACACCATCAAAAGGCCGATCACTAGCAATGTTAGGATTGGCTTATTCTTCATCGAGAGTTTTAATTATCACTCGCATTGAGGACCTTAGGAACCCAGCATAACGATATCCGCCTTTCGCTCCGGCGGCGTGACTATCAACGACTCGATTTTGCCGGCGCGCACGACGCCTTCGACCTTGGTGTTCAGCGGTGCGTGCAACTTGAAACTGGCGTTCCAATTTTTCGGCCACGCGGGCAGCAGATAAATTTTACGGCCTTCGCTTTGCATCAGCATCAGTTGCAACGCGTGGATGCCGTGACCGCCGTTGTCCTCGTCCGGCACGTAATCCGAACCGTGCGCCCAGAACGCCGAGAAGCGGCACTGCGGCTCTTTGCGCTGGAGCACGAAGGTGACGTTCTTGCGAGCTGTCGCCGTATCGCCGAGCAACGCTGCCTGCACCCCGCTCTGCCGCCAGCAGCCGTCTTCTTTAAAGTGCCGCGCGGCAAACGTCGCTTTCGCCAATTCCAAATCCGGCTTGTTCAATCCGAAATGCCGGAATGGATAAACGGCATAGAGTTCGGGGTTTTCAAAATTGTAGCTCGGTCCATAGACTTCGGCGGGTAGAAGAACTTTCACGCCGTTGGTTTCGCCAACGGGCAGATCGGGAATCTCCTTCAAGAAACGCTGCCAGCGGGAACGTTGTGCCCCGGAGGTCAACTCGGTCGGCACCGCCAGCAAGCCCGGCAGCACCCAGCGCAGCCCGGCGATGTCCGGCGCAGGATTGCGCGCCTTCCAGAACATTTCAATCGCGTTGTCGGGATCGAGCACGAGCTTGCCATTTTCGTGCGGCCAATGCTGGTCGAAAAATTTCACGCCGGCGTCGGCGATCGGCAGCAGCGTTTCGCGCGCAAACTTGTTGTCGCCGGAGTAGGCGTAGTAATCGAGCATCATCGCCGAAAATTCGAGAATCGGCGTGTAATAAAAATCCGTGTATTTACCGGGCGCGTCGGGTTTGAGCTTGTTGATGCCGCCGTAAAACGGTTTCGTCTCGGCAAAATACGCGCCGTCGTGATGATAAAAGTCGCGCACCTCTTTTTCGTTGTTCGGCAGAATCTCGCGGAACATCTTGAACAGCGGCTGCATCAGGTCGAAGTCGCCGCTTTCCAGCATCGGCCAATACATCGGCCGCGTGTTCTGAAACCAATACTGCCCGCCCCAGTCGCGCGCGTCAGCGACGACGGTGTAGTTCGTCTCGACGCCTTTAACCTTTTCCGATTTGTGCCAGTCCATCGTGAAGATTGAGCCGTTGAACTTGATCGGATACGCGCCGCGCCCGGCGCAGGCACTGACGAACCGCTGCAACACGTAACCGCGCGTCACCTTCAACGCGTCGTCGTCTCCGGAAATAAAAATCCAACTGCGATTCCAAAAATCGCTCCACCATTTTGCGTGTTCGCTCCGCGCGGTTTCCAACGAAACAGACTCGGCCTGTGCAGCGACTTGTTTCAACTGTGCCAGCCAGGCTTCCGGCGTCGGCGTTTGCGCCGTCAAAACGCAAATGGAAACAGCGTTACGCTTGGCGGGTTTGGCTGAATGCAAAACCGTGCTGCCGGCGGAAAGCAAACCATCGCCGGAAATCGCCGCGCCGAATGTGCGATTAGTAAGCTGCGGAATTTCCTTATTCAGATTGCGATAATACCAGACAACGCGATTGGTCTGGTCGGTGAGAATCTTGTCAGCTTGGAGATTTTTCTCCAGCGCAGGCCGCGTGGTTTCAAACGCCACTTCGATGTCGCGCGGTTCGCCGGTTTCCGACTCGACATGAATCACCGAACGATTTGCATCCACCCAGACGCGGAGCTTTGTCGCACCGCTGCGGACTTCGATTTCGCCGGTCGCCAGTTTCAGCGTTTGCAAAAAGCCGCTGTCCGTCGTCAGTGCCGGCGACAATTTCACGCGGACCCGGCCCACTTTCGGCAGACCTTTGCCAGCGCCGACATTGTCGCTCCACGCGTCGGTCTTGGAGATGTAGAAAATCAGGTCGCCGCTTTTCTCCACCCAGACATTCAGGCCGATGTCGCCGTTGCCCAGCGGCATCGAGCCGCGTGAATCCTCGCTCGGCGAATTCCATACGACATCGCAAGCCGCCAGTTCCTTCGCCGGCTGCGCGTTAGCTGAAAACAAAATTGATGCGAAAAGAAGAACGGCGGCAAACCGCGCCGAAAAACGGAATGCATGGATTTTCATATTCAATAGAATTTCACTTCGCATCCGAGCCGAGAAGTTGCACCTGTTCCGGTTTGGCGACGAGATGCGGTTCGGCAACGTCTTCAAACTGGTTGTTCGCCAGGACGACATTGCGCGCCGACGGGCCAATTTGCACGCCGACGGAGGAATGTTCGATGCGGTTGCCATCCACAATCACGTCCACGAAGCGCACCTTGCCGTCGTCACGCGGTTTGGTTTCGGCGCTCGGCGGAAACGCCACGCGCTGGTTGTAGCGAAGCGTGTTGCCCTTGACGATGACGCCGCGGCCGCCGGGCACGGTATGCGGCGTGACTTCGTTCACGAAGACGAGCTTTTTGCCATATTGCGACGAGCCGAATTTGGTGATGCGCAAATTGCCATCGGTCAGGCCGACGAAGCTGAACGGCACGTTGCCTTCGGGATTGTTGCCGTGCGGTCCGATGCCGGGATGATAACTGTTCGCAAATTCCACGTCGTTGTAGCAAAAGCGCACAAACCAGCCGCTCTGACCCCACAAACCCTGGTTGCGCTCGACACGGCAACAGTCAATCGTGAAATCGTAAAAACTGCCGTAAAGCTGTGAAAACGCGCTGCAATCGTAGCCCTCGCATTTATAGACGATCATGTGCCGCATGAGCGACCACAAGCCGACGATGCTCTGGGTGGTCGGCGGCACGTCCCACGCGCGGTCCACGGTGAACTCGGTCGGCGTGTTCGCCGTGATGACGCGATATTGCCCCGCGCCCGGACCGTCGAGAATCATCACCGCAAGGCCGACGAACTCGCCGGGTTGCGCCTTGATGCCGGTGAGCGTGAGCGTCTGCCCCGCGACGCGCGTCGGCAGGCCAAACCAAGCGATGTTGCTCTGCGTCACCGGCGTCGGCAGCGCGCTGATGTCCAGCGTCATCGCCTCGCGCTCGCCGCGCACGAAGTTGTAGCTGCGGTTGTGCGCGGAATAGACCTGTTTCATCGCGATGGCGCCGTAGCCCCACGACGAGGAGCCGTGGATTTCGTTGCTTTCGCAAATCATCTGATGCGCGCCGCCGCCGAGTTCTACGTAGCTGTAACCCATGCCGCTGGCGAAATAATTCCCGGTTTCGCGGGCGTTGCGCAGATTTTTGAAATGCGTCTGGCCGCCCTGCACTAGGCAATCGCTGAACTCGAAATTCTCCATCGCCCCGACGCGGACGAGCGTCGCGTGATCGCCGTCGAACTGGCTGGAGACGGTTTTGCCCTGCGCGTTGGTTGTCACGTTCCACAATTCCACGTCGCGGTCGGGATGACTGCACATCAGCCAGTGCTGAAAATTCACGCGGCGGAAAAACACGTCGCGCGAAAAGGCTGGCTTCAGCGGTTTCAGCTCGTTCGGAACGTTGCGGTCGCTCAAGTCCATGAAGAGCGTGTCCACCTTTCGCACAATCATCGTCAAATCCTCGACTGCGTAACGCGACACACCGAAGGCAGCGCAGGGCGAGATTTCCGCGCGCGTCTTTGGCTCGTCCACCGGCCATAGCAACACCGTGCTATCACGACCTTCGCCGTGCAAAATCGTGCGTTCGGGAATCACGAAATAATTCGTCAGCCGGTAAGTGCCCCATGGCAGGAAGACGATACCGCCGCCGTTTAGTCCGGCCGCGGCCAGCCCAGCGCGAATGGCCGCTGTGTCGTTTGCAACGCCGTCGCCTTTCGCGCCAAACTCCTTCACGTTGAAAATTTTCTCCGGCCACACGTCCGGCTTCTTGATCTCCACCGACAACGGCCCGCCCCACCCTGCCCCGCCGCCAAAGCCGTTGTGCAGCCACAGCTCATATTTGCCCTCGGTCAAATCCGCCGGCAACTGTGCCCGCAGGGAAAAACGTTCGACATTCGTCAGCGACAGTGAAATCCATTTGCCATCGGCGGAGTGAAGCTCCGCACGCGGCGAACCCTTGTCGCCGGGCAGAAGAAAATTTTTACCGACGACCTGCACCACCGCGCCGTGCGGCGCTTGATTTTGCCACAGACCCGGTTGGAGTTTCACCGGCTGGAGAAACCAGATTTCCGGGCGATTCAAAATGACCGGTTTGCCCGTGCCGCTTGCGGATTGAACCGTCGCTTCATAAATGCCCGGCGAAAGTTTTTCAGGCATCTGGAATTTGACCGAGTTTTCCGAAGGTTGAATGGCCGAGCAAGATTGAGTCTCCGTCGCGCCTGATGGCGGCATTCCGGGATGTTCTGCGGCTGTGTCGGGCACATGCCGAACCAAGACACTGTTCGCGTCCGCCAATCCGCCGCCGTAAAGCAAAACCGTGTTCCCCGGTTCGACGCTGTCCGGCGCCCAGAACACCACTGGCGCGGAGTGAAGTGAGAGGTTGGCTGCGAGAAAAGTAAGCCGCGAAATGGTCAATAGTTTTCTATGCATAATTGTCAGGTAAACGGCTAATCAGGGCATGAGACGACACTTCGACGAAAAAGGTAAGAGAACATTTTGCGTCGCTCGGAAGGCTATGGCAGCCTCAGGCGGTAGAAAAGCTGAAGCGAATTGGGATCCAGCGGACTGGTGAAGTTCACGCTGCCACCAGCGCCAAACTGGCTGGTGGATATGATGCTCCAGTTCGTCATCGGCAGCAGGAGATTGGTGGTGTTCAGAACATAATAGTTCGCGCCCGCAGTGCCATTCGAGCCCAAGATAACCAGATTGGTTCCCGACACAAAAATCCCGCCGATGCCCGGAGGCGTGGCGGCGTTCACAGTCTGGCTCAAACTGTTGGTGCTGGGCGCGTAATTAGCATCGCCCCGGAATTCGGCTGAAATCGTGTGCGCGCCAGCCGACAGCGTGGTGTTGGTATAACTGGCCTGGCCGCCTGAAACCAAATTGGTGGCGACCGGCACGCCGTCCAACTTGAAAACATAGTTGCTGCCGGCATTGCTCGCCAGGACGTTGTTGGTCTGCACACTGGCCGTGAAAATCAACGTGGCACCGTAACCCGATGGATTTGTTCCGGTGGAAAGCGTCAGCGCCGTGGTCGTGGGAATGATCGAGACCACGAGATACAGTTCGCCGCTGATAATCTGCAGCGACGCGTTTGCACCGGTGGCCACGCCGTTTCCATTCACGAGGACCGGCGGCGGTGTTCCCGCCACGGTGCCGGAATTTCCGGCAGCTGCTCTGGCGATGATCTTATAGCCGCCAGGCGTCAGCGCGGGGCCGGTGTTGCTGATTTTGAGAATCGTGGTGGGGGCCAGAGTAAGCGTGCCGTTGGTAACGAGCAAAACCGGCGTGCCGTTGGTAAACGAAAAGGAATTCGTGCCCAGCGCTTCGTTGAAATTGCCGCTAATTAATCCCATGGCAGCGGCGCTGTTGGACAGGATTTGACCGGCATTCAAGGCAAAGGTATTCGTCAACCCGGAAACATCAAAAACCGCGTTGCTGCCAATCGCGATCAGCGGCGAAGTGGTAATCGAGCCGTAAGCGCTCAAGGCCAGCGTGCCGGCGCTAATCAACGTGGCACCGGAGTAGGCATTCGATTGCGACAAAGTGAGTGTGCCGAGACCGGTTTTGGCGAGGTTGATTTTGCCGGAAGTGTCGGTGATGACGCCGCCGAAGTAACTCGTCGTATTATTGTTGCCCACCGTCAGCGTGTAAGTGCCGGTGCCGGTGCGATTGTCCACAATAGCATTCGTATTATCCACGGACACGAGGCCATTGATTTGGGCATTATAACCGCCCAAATCCAGGACGCTGAACTTGCCCGATCCCTGCGTCAACACGACGTTGCCTTTGCCGGAACCGTAAGGCAGCCCGTTGTTCGCGCTTAAACTCAAAATCGCTGACAAACCGCCGCCAAGGGTATCCGAGGCGCCAATGACCGTATCGCCGGCATAGTTATTCAGCGCCGACCCCAGGATGACTGAATAAGCATCCCAGATAATGGTCATGCCGCCGGGGCCAGTCACCTGGCCATTCAAGGTCAGCTTCTGGTTCTGGCTGGGATGGAACACCGCGCCACCCGGGCCGAGCGTCACCGGCCGGGTCATCGTGACGGATGACGAATAAATTTTGAGCGTGGCTCCATTTGAAATGGTCAGCGGAGCGGCGGAAGCTCCCAGGTTATTGTTGTTATTTATGGCGATGTAGCCACTGTTGATGACCGTGCCGCCGGAATAACTGTTGACGGCGGTGATGGTCAAACCCCCAGAACCGGTCTTGATCAGGGTGCCGGTTCCGGCGCCGCCCGCGAAAGCAGAGGCAAAAGTAACGCTGCCAGCCATGGTATCCACAGTCGCCGTCGCGCCGTTTTCAATTTTCATCTGCGCCGACAAGTCGGTCGTGATTCCGTTCCATTGCAGCCCGCCGTTGGCGGCGAAATCAATCATATTGGTTCCCAATGCACTGGGAGTGGTGATAGAAACGGTGCCGGCGTTGATTTTTGTCCCGCCGCTGAAATCGTTTGGCTTTGAAACCGTCAGGGTGCCGGAACCATCCTTTTGCAGCGAGCAACTGCCGGTGATCTTGCCGGAGCCTGACAAGTTGTAATCGTTGGTTGAATTCACTTCCACCACTCCCGCCGGCGACAGCGGCTGGAGCAAATTCACGGCAGGAGCAACCGAGCCGGAATCGGTGAACGTAACCGTGTCTCCGTTCCAAAACGCCACATTCGTGCCGTTGTGCTGCCAGACAAGGTTGTTGGTGTTTTGATTGTCCCAGTTGTTCCAGGCATTGTCGCCGGCCCAAACCAGACTGGCGGCGATATGCGGACCGCCGGCACCCGGAGTGACGCTGACTTCGATGGAGTTCATGCTTTCGCCGCCGGCATTGACCGCAGTGACGATATAGTAATAGGTCACGGCATTGAACACGGTGGTGTCGGTGACATTTGTGAATGCAGTTTGCGTGAGGACATTGGTGTAAGGCCCGCCGCTGGTGGTGGAGCGCTTGAGATTGTAACCGGTGGCATTCGTCACCGCCGGCCAAGTCAAAGTGGCGGAATAACTGCCGACTGAGGCCGTCAAATTCGCAGGCGCGAACGGCGGCAAACCGGAGGGTGGAACGGTGCTGGCAAACGGCTCGATTTGATTCCGATAATCCAGCAGGTTCGTGGCGCCGCGCGTGATTTGGAATTCGCTCAAGTTCACCGTGCGGCCGTCGGTGGTGGTCACATTGCGCGGCGAAAAAGTAAACGTATCGGTCTGGTTGCTGAGGGTGACGGTAAAAACATTCGTGGCGGTCCAGACATTGGTGGGGATCGGGCCGGTGGCAGCGAATGGATAGAGCATGACCTTGAAGGCTGGCGCGATGTTCGTAGTGATGACGACGAGCCGGTAGAACTGCTCGGAGTTGTAAGTGGCGTTGGAAACGGTTTCGGTGTAGGCGACCCAGTTGGTCGGGCTCATGACGCGGACGAGCAGGCTGCGGTTGCCATTGGTCACAGGTTCCGGCAACACGCAGTCGGTGGCAGGATTGAAGCCCGCCGGGAGTGCAGCGCCGGTTTTCAGCGTCAGATCTTTGGGTATTTGCAGCAGCCATTTGTAAACGTGCGAGGCATTATCCTTCTGGATGTCGTCGGCGACAAAGACATAAGGCTTCACACCGCGCACCAGGCCGGCGGTGCGGACGACTTGCTGCATCGGGTTATAGGACTGGCGCTGGAAACCTTCAAGGTAGCCGGGCGTGTCCCAATGCGGATACAACACAAGCGGGAGGTTGCCGAAGTTTTCGGGTATGAGATTATTACTCCTTCGGAATGAGTTAAGGCAATTCGTTTCCGTCTGAAAACCCGAATTCAAGGTGACGCTGCCGCCGATAGGATAACTGTTCCACGCCCACGCCCAACTGTAGCAATAGGTGGAATCGCAGGTTGCGAACACCGCGTTGGTCGCGTCGCTCCAGCCGGCAAGCTTCGCGGGAATGCGCATCTTGTATCCATCCTGCAGGGTGACATACATCGCCTTGTCATCCACCAAAATCATGCTGCTGAAACCGCTGTCTTGGCCGTAGTTCAAGGCATAGGGAAACCAGACCCAGTTACGCCTCAAGCCGCTGATGGCAAAGCCGCCGCGCTCGGCAAAGGTGTGCCCGCCCAAATCCTGGCGCGTGTGGAACTGGAAGGAAATGGAGTTGGAATCCGTACCGCTGCGCCCGATGATCGTCGAACCCACCGTGTCCACGAAATCCAGATTGCCGCGCACCGCGGCGCTCTGGACGTTCCAATCCACGTTGGTCGCGGGATCCTGGACAAACAACGCCGCCTCCAGCAAGTCCTGGCCGTAGCTGGAGCTGACGACAAATTTGCTGTCGCGGAAATCGAGGAAGGCCTTGTAATTGTTGGTGCCGGTGGCCGGACTGTTGGAACACCAGGCGGTCGTGGCAAAGTTGCGCCAGAGAAAGACCGCCGCCGGCAGGTTGGTATAGACATACTGCATCGCGATTTCATCGCTCGCGGTGTAATAACGCAGGCCGCGCAGATTGTCCGCCCCTTCGCCGCCGATCAAATCGTAGTGCGTCCAGGAGTAGCCGAACGGCTGGAGACAGGCGGGCCAGTCGTTGTTGACATAGTTTTGCAGATGCGGATGCCCAAAGAAATTATAGCCTCGTTTGGCCAGCGCGATCTGCCGCGCGCCGCCGAACCAGCCTTTGCCCATGCCCTCAAACATTTCGCCGGACGGATGCCAGCCGTAAGTCAGGAAGTCATACATTGACCCCATCGCATTGACAAAATAGCTGTTGAAATAATTCGTGTCGAAGCCCTCCACCGCCGCGGTAGTTTCGCCCTCCATCGCCATGAGCATGATCAGTTGAAAGGTATTCAACGATTCCCAGTTGCTGGTGACGGCTTCAGGCGAAAGGCCGACGCCATAGTATGGCGCGGCATACATGATCCGGCAAATCGCCGTGCGGACGTGGGCGCGCTGCGCCGGTGTCATCGCCCAGTAATTAAAATCATAGGCCTCGGCAAACGCGGCGCCGCCACCCATCATCCAGTTCTGCGAGGAACTGGTAAAATCACTCCGCGTCAGCAGATAGCCGGCCCAGGTGTCCATCGCCACGGCGAGATTGGTCGCGCGGACCTGATTCGTTGCGACGGTTTGATAAACCCAATTCTCGAGCGCCTCCAAAGCCAGTTCCCCCGCCAGCGTCCGGGCAAAGACGGAGCCTGAACCATTGGTCATCATCCAATAAATGTTATTGGTCTGGGCGGCGACAAGGTTGGTGTAAGTATAGGACTGGTCATAAAACCCTTCGTTGCCGATGCGCGACGTGCCGTCGGGCATATAGCGGATCTGAGAATAATTGGGCAGGCTATCATATCCCGCCGAACGACCCAGCCGCAGAATCGCGGTGTAGCGCTGGACATAGTTCGTGAACAACTCCAGCCCGGACAAAGTATTGGTCAACCGATTGCATACCTCTGCGCGGTCGGCCGGCCCGATGAAAATGCGCGGGTGCACGCCGAGGGCGGGCGCAGCGGAAATCGGGCGCAGACCGGTATAGTTCCAGTTCACCTGCCGCTGGCCAAGGACGGACGACGGAAAAGACGGTGGAATCTGGGCCTGAGCCGAGGAGAACACCAAAGCCAGCCAAGCCGTAACGAGAGCCGCCCGGAGGCGTCGCCATCCCAGGCGGGAGTAACTTAGTATCATAAGTTGACGAAGAATCAATAGAAACTGGTCTGGTTCCCCATAAACTGCCATTGCAACTGGGATTTGTTAATGGTAGTCACATGGCCATCGGCATACGTAGAGTTGACGGACCTGAGACCCTGCACACTGAAGCTGGAGCCCAGATAATGCTCGCCGGAACTGAGGTTGGCGACATTGGTATTGCCCCCCGGCCCGAAGCAGTAATCCGAGATGATCGGCTGGATTCTGGCGGAGTTATCCGTCATGGCCGTCGGCCAGCCATCCTGCAAACGGCTTTTGACCGGATCCGCAACAGAATAAAGGCCGTTGCTGTTTTTCCGCGGCACCCACCAATTATGATTCATAATCGCAAAAGTCCCATAGGAACGCGCCAGATAATCGCTCAAATCCTTTAGCGAGCTGATTTTATGTCCCCAATTCTGCTGTGACCAGGTGTTGGCGGCATCAAACTCCTGGGATCGAACGGGGCAAAACCACATGAGTGCTGTCAAGCCATAGGGCTGCATCCCCGGCACCATTTGCAGCGAGACATCCCACGGATTGCTGCCGGTCCCGACAGGCAGATCAAAGCGTGGCAACCTGCCTCCCGACGTGTCACCCGAATACATGGCAGCCACCAGCCCCCACTGGCGGAATTGAGAAGTGCAACTGATAACCTTGGCCCGGAATTTGGCCTGGCTCAAAGCCGGCAGCAGCAATGCCGCTAGGATGGCGATGATGGCAATGACCACCAAAAGTTCAATCAAGGTGAAAGCCCGGTTGCCCGTCCGGTCATTTTTGCAGTTGGTCTTCAACAGGTTTGCCTTCGTCGCACTGATTTTGTTTTTCTCGGTGGAATGCCGGCAGCCAATCCGGCATTCCGCCTGTGTTCAATCCGTCATGGATAAACCAGCCGGTAAAACACCGTGCCGTTGGCCGGATTAACCGTGTTGGTGAACGGACTGCTCACGCTCGTCTGCCGCACCCAGTTGGTGTAAAGCCCGGTGCCCAGATTGTTTGTCTGCGCTTCCAGCACCCAGCCGAGACCGTTCGGCCAGTTCAAGATTAACTGATTGCCATTGGCGGTGTAGGTGATGGGCGCGGATGTCGGCGTGGTCTGCGCGACGACCACGATGCTGTTGCTGCGCGTGTAGTTGCTCACGCCCAGACTGCTGCCCACCGTGAGGCTGACGGTGTTGGTGCTTGGCGTGGCGTAAGTGTGAGTTACTGTCACCGCCGTCGAGGTGGACGTGCTGCCATCGCCAAAGTTCCAGAGATTGGTCAGTCCACTGCCGTTGGAAAGGTTGGTGAACGTGACCGTCAGCGAATTCGTGCCAAGATTCCGGTCGTTGGTAAAATATGCTTGCGGCGTGGGTGTCTGGTATCCATCGAGCACCACATTGGTCGGCATGACGGTCACGTGGTAACTGCGTGTGGCGTCACCCGCAACCGCGAGACGACCATTAACATCCAGATTGGCAAAGTTACCAGTGATGTTCGTCGCGGACAGAATAACGATGCTCTGGCCCGCTGGCGCGAGTGGTTCAAAGCCATTGATCTGGTGAATACGAAGGTTGCCGCCCAGCACCGCGCTGCCAGTGATCTGCACATTGTCACTGGAGTTGGTCGCGCCCATAAGGATGGTGGCTTGAGACAGCCCGCCCACATCAATATCCAACAGGGCGCTGCCGGCAGTAATGTCGTAGCTGCCGTTGATCGTGGTGCGTCCGGCCGAACCGAAGTCGCCGGGAACCAGTGCGCCGCCGTTGTTGCAAAGCATGCCGGACATGCCAGGTGCGTTGGTGGATTGCAGATTGCTCGCATCAATGGTGAACGCGGTGTTGGTGCCGCCGGTCCAGTTAAAGACCTGTTTTGCGCCCGCCTGCGCGGCAACGATGCTGTAAACCAGCAGCCGGCCTGTTCCACCGAGCGAGAACGTGGTAGTGCCGTTGCCGCTGGTATCAGCACCAAGGAAGATGCTGCCACCAGCCGGGCCCGCATTGGTGATAATAATCTGGCCGCCGGTCATGGTCCAACTCGCCGCCGCGCCTGGATTGGCCGGTCCGGAACCGCCCATGGAGAAACGGAGTTCGCCGGAACCCGGCGCGGAGAGCAGACCGCCGGTCTGGATACCGGTGAAGCTGAAGTAACCCGCCAAATTCGCCTGATTACCCCCGCCGCCGGCGTTGTTGGCGAAGCGGAAACCGTAAGTGACATTGGTGGTGATACTCAAGACGCCTCCATTCATGGTGAGGGTCTGGTTATCCGCAGCATTGGCGATGCGCAAGCCGCCATTCAGAATCAGGCCGCCAGAGTTGATGAAGACGCTGGGGACGTTGATGGGTACCCCTGCGCCGCCGGGGTTATTAACCAAGACCGTGCCGCCGTCAAAAATAAGTTCGGAGCCAATCGGCGAGAAGGTGCCAGAGACATTCCACCAAGCGCCTTTAAGGTCGAGCGTGGCGGTGGCGGAACTGCTAATCGTGCCGGCCAGCGTGTTGGTGGAATTTGCGGGCCCATCCAGGATCAAGGTGCCGCCACCGGAGGAGTTGGCGATGCTGTTAAAACTATTGTTCCCGGCGGCGAAGTTCAGATAGTTGGTGTTGCCCGCCGAGAGGCTGTTGACGGTAATCGAACTGGCCGCCGAACTGCCACTGACAAAACCATTTTGCGTGTAAGAATCGGAACGCTCATAAACAAGGCTCCCGCCAGTGAGGGAAACACCGTTTGGAATCCACGCGGTCGAGCCGCCGCTGTCCACTTGCAGCGTGCCGCCCGCGACAACCGTGAGGCCGCTGTAGGAATTGCTCGTGGCCAGAGTCATCTTGCCGCTACCAGCCTTGGTGAACGAGCCAATGCCCGTGATAGGATAGTTCACTGTGTCGCCCATTGTCAGCGGGTTCGCATGATTGATAGTGCCGCCGCCCGCCCCAAGCGCGATATTCCACGTCGGGCTTTCGGCAGCGCCGGTGCTGGTCTGAAGCGTGCCGCCATTGAGCGTGAGATTGCCGCTGGTGCCAAGATTCGCGAAGTCCACGGCGGATACAATTGCATTAGTGACGGCGACCGGGCCGGAGAAACCGGTGGCGTCGCCGGTGAAACTAAAGGTGCCGCCGCCTTGCAGGGTAAGGTTTCCATTGCCAGTGAGCGTGCTGTTGAAGGACAAGAAACCGGAACGGTCAAGAATGAGCGCGCCGTTGTCAGTAATGTTTCCGGAACCGATGGAACCGGTGCTGCCGCCGTTGCCGACATGAACGGTGCCGTTATTGATGACTGTGCCGCCAACGTAATCGTTGTTGCCAAGCAACGTCAGCGTACCGCTGCCATCCTTGGTCAAGGCAGTCGCCCCGCCGATTTTACCGGTGCCGCCGAAGGTGTAGTTTTTGGTGGCATTGACGTCCACGACTGCCGGTCCGACGGAGCCCACCAGGTTGATCGGAATATTATTCGAGCCAGTGTCATCGAAAGTCACACTGTCACCATTGAAGAAGGCAACCAACCCGGCGTTAAACCAGTCCACCGTTGTCAGATCCCAATTGTTGTTAGAGCCATTGCCGCGCCAGGTGACGCTAGCCGGCGTGTGGCTGGGCAGGATTACCACCGCAATAGCTGGAATTGAGGTGTCATTGGTGAGATACATGGTGTAACCGCCAATTGCTTGCAGTTGCAGGTTGGCCTCGGAACCGGTGGCGAGGGTGCTGTATTGAATCAATGGATACTCGCCGTTGCCCAAGGTCAGCAGGTAGGGGTTGATTTTAACCGGGTTGAGTCCTCTCAAGTTCAAATTCCCATTCACAATGATCTTATCGTTTGGATTACTGACACCGGTGGGGTCGCCGGACAAATCAAACAGGTTCGTCACCCCGCCATTGAGCGTGAGGTCGCCGGTGATGGTCAGCGTGCCGACCACATTGCCGGGACTCAGCGATGAGCCAGTCGAGGCGGTGACCGGACCGTTCACACCACCATTGCCACCTAGAATCTGCCTGGCGGCTCCGTTGAGCGTAAGACCGCCCGGCGCGGTTACATCAAGCATCGCCCCGTTGCTGATGATGATTTGGGAACTGTTGGGAATGGCACCATTGGCGGTCAAATAGAGGGTGGCGGCATTAACCAAGGTGGTGCCCGTGTAGGTGTTGGTGTTATCAAGATATTCGTAGTCATTACCATTCTTGGTCAAGCCGCCATTGCCGCCGAGCACACCGGAGTAGGTGTAGGATTGTCCATCATCTTTGCCGACTGCGAACGTCACCGCTGCGCCAGTAGCATTGGTGAGGGCCAGATTGTTGGTGCCTTGCAGCGCGCCCACGGCAACCGCGGTCAGCGAACCGAAGCTGAGCGAACCACCCGTGCCACCGGACAAATCCAAAACACTGCTGCCGATCGCGCCGGCGCTGCCCAGCACGAGCGTGCCGTTGGCAATACGCGTGGTGCCACTGTAGGCTCCGGTTCCGGCAAGTGTCTGGGTATAGGTGCCATCTTTTACCAAGCTCAATGTGCCGCTGCTGTTGGAAATCGCACCGCTGTAGTAAAGATTGCGGGTGTTGTTACTCAACGTCAGGGTTGCCGTGGCGCTGCCGCCGATGTCAACCGTGCGTGAATTTGTCGGTGACATAAACGTGCCGTCAGCCAAGCCTGCGATATTCTGGCTGGCATCAATCCGCAAGAGAGTATTAAAGTTGATATTGGCGGTTCCCACCACGCCGCTACCTTGTCCTACGACAACGACCGAGGTAGGCGGAAGGTTGCTGATGTTATGACATTCGACGATTAGATTCATGAGAACGGTATCACCCACATAATCGTTTGTTCCATAGAGATGGGCGGTATTATTTTGTCGGAAGTAAAGATTGCCGGTGCCGGTAATTCGTCCGCGGTAAGTTCCGGCCGGCAGCATTGTGTCGCCTTGCAACGTAATCGTGCCCCATTGTGTGCCGGGGGTTCGCAAAATACCGCCAGCAGTATCCACTCCACCCGCGCCTGACAGATACAAGTCATTGGTATAATTCCCGCTATTTGAAAAATAAAGGCTTCCGCCAATTTGAGAATTTCCGGCAGCCCCGCCCAGATTCTGGCCGATACCATTCTGAATAAATGCCGATACCGGCGCTCCAGAGATGTAAATCGGGCCCATGCCGAGATAGACTCCCGCAGCATTAATGTCAACGCGTCCGGCTCGGATATAGGTGCCACCGCTATAAGTGTTGGCGCCTCGAATAGAAACCTGGTCGCCGCCGATAATGCTTATGGACACCGATCCCGAACCGTTGTCAGTGATCGAAGAATTGATCGTAAAATTTGCGCTACCCTTGTTGTTAGCGCCACTTTGAGAGTTAATGATCAGTTCGCCGGCGGTATTGTCTGCACCGCCCGCAGTGAGCGCGCCGACTCCCGCCGCGGTCCCAATGGTCAATGCCTTCGCACTCGGTGTCCGCAGAACGCCCCCCCTGGTGCCCAAACGAACAATGTTCCCCGCGGGAATGCTGACCGTTCTGGCGTTTACCGTATCATTCATGCCCAAAGTATTGACTGTCGTTGTGCCCGCACCAACGGCTGAGTTGCCGGTGGATCCGCTATCAATACGCACATTGCTCGTCGCGCCATTGGCAATGGTCGGACTGGCGCCGGACAAAATGCTCCACCCGTTGTAATTAGTCACATATCCGTTGGCATCCACGCTGGCCCAGTTTGTCGCGTAGGTGTTCGCTCCGCTGCTGAGGCTGAAAGCGGTGGACGCAATCGTGGCCCATGGGCCGATAATGCCCGAGGCATCGTTGGTGGCCGTGGTGTGAATCGGACCTGCTGCCAAGAGCGGACCTAAATCAATTGCCCCGCCACCTCTTGAACGAGTGATTGCGCCAATATCAACATAGTTGCTGCCACCGCTGCCGCCGGGCACGGTATTGATGCTGCCCACGCCGCTCTTGAGTTGAACGCCGTTAAGCGTCTGCGTGTTGGTGGTGCCGGCCTTGCCGTTAAGCGTGATCGCCGCACCATCGTAATCAAAAACCAGCGGCTGCGAGGGATTGAGCATGTTGTTGGTCGGCGCCGTGGCCGTGTTGAAATTCAGGTTTACTTGCCCACCCCCGCCAATCAATTGGCCACTGAAACCATTGGTGCCGCATAAATTCAAAATGCCAGCGCCCAGCTTTAATATATTTCCCGTGCCACTGACATTGCCTCCAATCGTCGCAGTCTTTCCGGCGTAAACATTCCACGTCTGATTTCCGGTCACTGAAATGTTATTGTTGGTGATGGTAAGGTTCCAGTTGGTTGAGATACTCAAATCAATTCCCGACGCACCCAAGGTCAGCGTGTTGAGTCCGGCATTGGTGATGGTGACAGAACCGACCGGGTCGTTGACATAGGTGGCGTAAGGCGGGTAATTGCCGAGGGCCAATCCGCCCCAGCTAACGTCGCCGCCGAGCGAGGCGCCGCTCGCGGAGGTGACGTTGGTGTCCCACAGCGCGATGTCCGAAGGGCCTGGCCCGGTGCCACCCACCCAACTCGCGCTCGAGTTCAGGGCGGTGCCGTTGTTGCCTTTGGAAACATTGGCCGCCGGACAAAGACGCGAGCCGGCCAGCAGCAAAGCGACTAACACAAACGGAATGATCGATATAGGTTGAGGGTTGCTTTTCATAGATTTTGGGTATTGGTAGTTGAATAATTTGGAATTCCCGCGTGTTTTAAATATCTACAGGTCATGGCACAAAATTCTTGTTCGTTACTAAACAGGTGTGTGAATCAGACCAAGCATACCGCACAGACGGCCATCTGGAAGGTGTCATTTTGCGTCGAGTGGGGGCTATTTTGCGTCACAGTCTAAGTAGTGCCGGAATTCTTGTCGCCGCTCTTTTGCGGCCGCCCGGATTTGCCCCGCCCCACGTCGGCGTCCGTCGGCAGTTGCTGCCGGTAAGGAGAGCGCCAGCAGTGCGTCCGGCAAGCAATTGCTGAAGAAACGGGGCATGCATCTGGAACGCGGTTTTGCGCATATGCTGGATGCTGGCGGTGCCCGGCGCACGATTTTGCGGGGTTTGGAAAACGGAAACAAACGCTTCAAAATAACCGCTGCGATTTACAACCTTTCCCAGCTGATGCGCAAAACCTGGGGCGTTGGCACCCCGAAACGCTGGAGGAATACGAGCAGAAGGCGGCGGAGAAGATGAAAACCGCCAACGGCGAGCGGCAAACCGTGTCAACGGCTGATCCAGCTACCACCATGGAAAAGCCGTTGACAAATTCTTCAATCGGCAGAGAATCGCATACAACGGTATGAACTACTATCACATCCGCATTGTAGTGGTTTTTTGGGTGATCCGGTCATTTGGAAAACTAGAGCTACAATCGCAGTTCATTGAAAACTAGGATGTCTCTGTTAATTAG
>CAISVF010000379.1 GCA_903888765.1 uncultured Verrucomicrobia subdivision 3 bacterium
GGTGCTCCACTGCCAGCCCAGACTGGTGACTTTATCCGGCGGGCGGATCACCGCTGCCGGATTGCGATGGCAATCAAGACAAAAGCTCATGCTCAGGGATTTGTCGTGGCGCACTTCGGCCATCTCGTCAATGCGACCATGACATTCCACGCAGCTAATGCCGCGCGTGACGTGCACGGAATGATTGAAATAAACGTAATCCGGCACCTTGTGTACCTGCACCCAGGGGATGGGCTTGCCGGTTTCCGCACTGTCGCGAACCACGGCCAGGCGGGAATCATCCTTGAGCACCTGATTATGACAATTCATGCAAGTGGAGGCACCAGGGAGATTGGCGAACCAGGATTTTTCCACCGCGTTATGGCAATAACGGCAGTCCACCCCCAGTTGACCAGCATGAATTTGATGTGAAAACGGCACAGGTTGCACCGGTTGGTAACCGGCGCGGGTGTACTTGGGCGTGAGGTAAAACGTCACGCCCGCCGCCACGGCTCCGCCGGCCAGTGCGGCTACCAAGCCGAGCACCAGCGGCAAACTATTTGTCCATTTCGGAAAAATCACTGAGTTCTAAAAATTAAACCCGCTTCGAATTAAAAGTCGTGTTCCTAACCGCAAAATCGAGCGCGTGTTTTAGCAATTGGGCGACAGATTCGCAAGCAAAGTTTGTGAAAAATTTCACGATATGACTAAGCCAAGAGCCAGCGGCATCGCAACACCTAAAAAGCCTTCAAAAACGGGTGGCACCAGCCAGAGCATCCAAGGGGTGCAACGGTCGCCTGCCCGGCAAGCACCGAATATCCCGAGTTTGCTTCTCCGGAATGAACTCGATACAACACTACTCTATAAAAGCTATTCTTTTTCGCGATGAATGGCGTTTATTGTCACATTTTGTCCTGCCGAAATTTTGTGCGCCAGATTATAAATACCATATTTTGGGTTACAAACCTGACAGCCACAGGCTACTGCTACCGCGGCTAAGCCTCGACAAAAGTTTACCGATTTTTACCGTTTTTTACCGCTACCGCAAAACTTTGCCACCTCGACCTTTTACCGCTAAGCGATTATCTCAGGTTTGCCTCGCTGGAGATCTGCCAGAATATGCCAACACGCTATAAAAAGTATTTTCTGGCCTGATAAACGGACGGTTATGGCGGTTTATGGCGGCTTTTGGCGCATTTTGGCGGTTTTTGGCGCGTCGTTTACTTGCGCGCCATGTCTAAAATACCTTTTTTCTAGATTTCACCCCGACAGTCTTAGACTGTCGCTACAGCAAAGGCGGGCAATAAAAATTTACCTACTCCACTTGGCTTACCTTGGATTTGGCCCATGGGAGATGACCAGCGATGACCAAACGTGACCAAAGATGACCGGAAATAAAAATTGCCGGTTTTATTGGCCATGCAGAATCACCACGAGGCGGCCAACAATGTCAAAGAACAAAATCAAGACAGAATCACGAAGCCCGCTGGCAACAGGTTCAGTCTCAAATTATGACAACAAAAACATAACCCAAAACCGTCCGGATGAACAGATTTTTTGGGGCAATTTTTAGCAGCGAAGTGAAACAGGTATTCGGTCTGATTCGGCGTCCCCGGAGCGTCTTTTATTTAAAAAAATCAAGGGCCAGCAAATCAGCATCAAAACAAACGACACTCTCAAGGCGCAACGCATTCTGTATCCGAAGCGGTTTGCCGTGGAGAATTTGGGGCACAGTTCCAAGGTGGTGCATCGGGCGTATGCGAAGCGGGCCCAGATGAATATTCCCTGCCTCGAAGAATACGAGTCTTTGCAGACGGCCACCGGGCTGATGGTTGATCTGCCAATATCAAGGACTCCACCAAGCGGTGAATAGGATCAAACCAGGCACTGCCGCATGGCTGCAATGACATTATTTGAGCGTCATCTGCCCCACTTTGTATCGCTTCTGACCGTCATCGCCGCGCAATGGCAGGGCAATCGTCGGAGTTCCGTCGAGTCTTCCGACGGAAACGAATAAATCATACTCTCCTGGCTTCACTGGCGGTGCGTGTTGACCGTGGCGCAGAGCCACCGTGAACCGCGAGTTTAATTCTTTCACGGATGCCTTGCCTGGAGGAGCCACGCGCAGTTCCTTCAGGTCAAAATGCTCGTCCGCCAGCACGGCCACGATACCGCCCATGGCGTCTTTCAACGTCAGCGTCCAAAATCCGCCGCCGTAACAAGGTGCAACTCCTGCGTTTGCCCAGGTGGTGTCCACCGAAAACGGTTCGCCCAATTTCACCTCGACAGGCCAGCGGATTTGCCTTAGCTGAATCCGATACCCGAGCCGACGGTTAATGCGTTCGACGGTTTCGCGGTTTGCGCTCAATTCCTCCCGCGGCCACCAGTGGATGGACAGGTAACTGGCATGGTAAGCCTCCACGGATTCCAAGAGCAGATCGCCGCTCCAGGCCCCGCGCGCCTTGGAACTGCCGTAATGTTCGTGCTCCAGGATCACCGGCATCGCCGGCCAGAACTCCTGGGCCATCTCCGCGTGATACCACGAATGCGGCGGCGGCTGCACCAGGATGCTGTCGTCGCGCAGCGTCACGCCTTTGGAAATCGCATAATCCATCGCCGGGAAATGGCGACCGGGCTTGGTCGGACCGGCCACATCGTCGCTGATACATAATTGCGTATGCTTGAAATATTTCACATGCAGGTCCAGGTGCTGCTTGACCACGGCCAGCGTTTGCTCCTCCTTCAATTGACTGCTGAAACCCGTGTGGCCTTCCCCCCACATGCCGAACGAGCCGATGTCTATGAAGGCGACGTTGGGATTGCCGTCGTAACGGCGGGCCAGCGCGGCCAGAAAATGCTCGAGCTTATCGAGAAACACCGGATCAAGATAATCCGGGTCCCACAGTTTGCCATCCGGAGCCGGTCCTTTGCCGAAATTAAAGTTCACGCCTTTGGCCCCGGCCGCTTGCACCCATTGAGGTGTGGCGTAACGCCACCAACTCTCGCAGCAACTCACGCGGATTGCGATCTGCTTGCCTTTGGCGATCCACCGCTGAGCCGGGGTGTCGAAGAGCGACCAGTTAAACTCACCTTCCTTGGGTTCGAGAAAGGACCACGGCACGCGCAGGTAAATCACCGACAGCCCGGGCCAATCATCGAGCGTGTCCGATGGCTCCAGCTTGGAGCCGTAGTTCTCGATGAAGTTGGAATAGAAATGCAGCGTCCAGCCCATGCCGGGATTAACCAGCGCCTCGCCGGTATCTTGCGGGCGAACGGTAACGTACTCATTGGTTGCGCCAAACAAGCCAACCGGGCTGGCTATGAACGCAAGGATCAACAA
>CAISVF010000380.1 GCA_903888765.1 uncultured Verrucomicrobia subdivision 3 bacterium
CCGCGCTCCAGCCTTTGGAATAAAATTGGGCCAACCCGGCCGGGAAGCTTTTCCCATCCGCCCGTTGCTCGCCCGTCAGGCTGGCAAAAAGCGGGCTGAGTAGTTCATGGCTATCCGGCCCCCAGGCCCAGGGACGCAGGCGGCCAAGCTTGCGGGATTGCAGGCTGCGCACATTTTTCAGCGCTATAAATTCCGGCAGGGGAAATCCTGCCACCTTGATGCCGCTCAAAAACTCCACGGATGGCTTTTGTGTCACTAGCACGACGTCATCCTGCCGGCAGAGAAATTGCGGCAGGGTTTCCAGATCGCGCGCCAGCTGGGCCTGCGGTTTGGAGGGATTGTATTTCTTCCCCTCCGCGAGCCGCCCTTCGGCCAACGGATTAAATACAAACACGCTCGGAGTGCGCCCTTTGGACTGGGAATAAACATTGAGCTGCGCGATGAATTGGTCATCCAATCCGGCCGCTTTGCGGCCGCTGACATTGAGGGAAAACCCTTTCGCCCGCTGCGGTGAGAGGGGAAATTTCAGCGTCCGACAAAAGGCCTCCCAGTCGCTTTCGCCGGCGTGTTTCCAGCGGCGAAACCATTTCAAACCGTAGGCGACATGGCCGATCTCGTCATGATATATTTTGTCCAGCAGCTTTGCCGAACCGGCGTCCCCCACCGTGCCAAGCGCCTTGCCGTAATGCCCCGCAAAATCCAGGTTGGCCTGCTCGAAGGTTAGACAGAGGCCGGCGACGTAATCGATCGGATGCTCCATCGGTGCCACACAGCGCCAGAAATAACCGCTCACCGGAAAATCGCCTAGGGCAATGCCGCAGGATGCCATGCGCTCCATGTAGAGCCGCGTATGCTCCTGCTCATCCCGCAAGGTTTGCAAAACCCCTTTGCGGAAGGCCGCTGGCGCATCCGGAAATTTCAGCAAAACAAGCGCCATCAACTCCGTGGCGAGCAATTCGTGGTTGCCGAAAAAGTGCAGCAGCTTGCCCCGTTCGCGATCCTGTTCAAGGAGGTGCAGCCCGGGAAATTCGCTTTTGTCCCCGGTGCCATGCGGCTTGAATACCAGCGTGTCCGGCCGGCCGGGGGCGGCGGGGGTGACGAGGGCCGGGCCGGGATGTTCATCTGTCAATTCGCCCGGCGCGCACAATTTTTCTTCGAGCGTGCGGGCGAACAGAACTTGTTCAGCAAATTCGCGGAGTTCCATCAGTTTAGTGGTTCAAGCGGAGATAGTTTAACCGCTCAATGCCAGCCTTGCAGCCATTGTGTTGTATCCGTCAATTCAGCCCAGCCGATATTCACGCACCGGCGCGTCAATACCGCTTCCAACTCCACGCGTTCTATGAGGTGCGCCTCCGTTTCCGGATTTTCCACCCTCGTCACGAGAAAATGCTTTTCCTGGTCGCGCGGATGCACGGCCGTCCATTTGCTCAGCAACAGCTTTTTCGGGTTTAGCCGATGACGGTTTGCCATGATAGTTGCCCGAGGTTTCACCGGTTCAGATCGGCCACGCTCCCGATTGGAAAACGGGCGTGTCCACCTCATAAACCTCACACCAGCCCATGCGAGCCAGCCCTGGGGCGGATACGGTCAAAGCAGGTGTTCCAAATTTTCTTAATTTCATAGGCAATTATTATCGACTGACAATACCTCCGTGAAATATCCACCATCCAAGCCAAAGTGCCAATCTTCATCCGGCGATAATCTCGCATTGTCCAGCCCGCCAATCTGGCCAATGCACTGGCAACATGCCAGGCATTGACCAGTTCACAGCAGCACCAATTGTTGCGTCGCTGGCTCGCGCAAATTGCTGACGCCCAGGCCCAGCAGCCGTAGTGGGCGATGGACCAGTTTTTCCCGGGCCAGCAAAAAACAAGCAAGCCGATAAATTGCACCCGCCTCGACCATCGGCTCTTCCATGGATACCTGCCGGGTGAGCGTCGAAAAATCGCTGTACCGGACTTTTACCTGCACCGTGTGCGCTCCCAAATGCCGGTGTTTGAGACGTTTTTCTATATCATCCGCCTGTTCGCGCAGGCAGCGGCGAAGGATTTTCCGGTCATCGGTGTCTTGCAAAAATGTTTCCTCGCCGCTGATGCTTTTGATCTCATCGCCCGTTTCCAGCGGACGGTCATCCTCCCCAAACGCGAACCGCTTGAGTTTGGGGCCATACGAACCCACCAGGGCGCGCAAATCGCCTGTGTAATCCTGCAAATCCCCGACCGTGGCAAGGCCCGCCTGATGCAAAACCTGCTCGGTAACTTTGCCCACGCCATACATCGTTCGCACCGGCAGCGGCCGTAAAAACGCCACCTTTTCTTCCTCGGTGATGACGGTTAGACCATCCGGTTTTTGGTGGTCGCTGGCAATCTTGGCCAGTAATTTGTTGGACGCAATTCCTATGGTCGCGGTCAAATTTCGTTCCGTCTGGATTCTTTGTTTTAATTGTCGCGCCAAAGGCAGGGCTTTTTGCAATGAGCCGGCCATGGTTTCTGCCTGGCAGATGCCCGACATATCCAGATACGCCTCATCAATGGACATCAGCTCCACCAGCGCCCCGGTCTGCCCCACAATCTCCATAATGCGCCGGGATTCTTCCCGATAATGATCCATCCGGGGACGAACAAAAACTCCCGCCGGACAAAGCCGGGCGGCGGTGGCGCTGGGCAACGCTGATCGCACCCCGAATTTTCTGGCTTCGTAACTGGCGGCACACACCACGCCACGTTGGTTTGGCGATGCCCCGACAATCACCGGCCGCCCTCGCAAAGACGGATCATCCCGCTGCTCCACCGAAGCGTAGAAGGCATCCATATCGAGATGAAAAATGATGCGAAACATCCGCCCCTCCAGTTTATCAAGCCATATCAAGAAGCCCCACAAAAAATCTGCTCGCCCGGCTCGCAATGGGCAACGTGTTTTTAAAAGCAATCTCACGCTTGAGAGCCAAGAGCCGTCCACCGGTAAAATCCAGCATCGTTTCGTTTAACCACGATACTGTGTGCAGCCCGTCCGAATCCCCGGGCCAAAATCGGTGCGCCGCTATTGCGCAACACCGCTTCCCGTCTGACCAAAACCCCTGGCCTATCCACTTGTTCAAAACGTGGAGAGGTTTTGATTTCCATATAAATCCTGTAATTGTGTTGTCCACTTGCGCTCGGAGCCAAAAAGGCCATCCTGAGGCATTGATGGCAAAGTGGCAAAAATGGCTGCTCCTCTCGGGCGGCGTCATTGCGGCGGTCGCGCTGGTTGTGTTCCTGACCAGCAAGACGAAACCCACCTATCAGGGCCGGTTGCTGAGTGGCTGGCTCGAAATTTATGGCGCAGAATTAGACAGCCCGGCCGTTCAGAAAGGAGCCGACGCCATCCGCCATATCGGAACCAACGCGCGGCCGTGCCGTGATCGGAAGAGCACACGTCTGAACTCCAGTCACTAATGCG
>CAISVF010000381.1 GCA_903888765.1 uncultured Verrucomicrobia subdivision 3 bacterium
AGGGGCTTCGTCGGCCTCCGCTACGCTCCGACCGCCTCAACCCCTCGACCAAGGGAGCGTTCCTATAGGCAAAAGGCTTTTCTCCTTTTGAACTCCCGCCGTTCTCCTTTTGTTCCCGCCCCGACAATTCATTTGCAAAATCGCAAAAATTTACCATTCCTTTACCAGTTTTGTTTTTTTGCAGGTGGTAAAGTTTTGTAGATTTCCCCAACTGTCGTTTATACTCATAAATGGGTATTTTAAGGCCAATGTTTACCGATTTTTACCGAATTTTACCGCTACCGGATAACTTTACCACCTCCGTACGTTTATTCTAGCAACGATCTTGCGCGGATTTGACCGCTTGGAGATGACTAGAGATGACCAAACGTGACCAAAGATGACCGAAAATGAAAATTTCCAGCTTTTCAATCCACCCGGATCTAATCCAAATGGATCAACGTTGTCAAAGAACGAAATTGAGACAGTGAGACAGAATCCGAAGCTCACGGTGGAAGCAGGATTAGGCTCAAATTATGACAGTGGTAATTTAACACAAAGCCGTCCCACAATCCAGATTTTTTTGAGGCGAAGCATGACGAAAGTGCGAAGGCAGAATCAACGCGCGGGAGCGGTTTGCGATGGAGAAATTGGGGCACAATTCCAAGGCGGTGCATCGCGCGTATGCGAAGCGGGCGCAGACGAAAATTCCGTCACTGGAGGAATTCGAGCTCCTGGCGGAGGGCCACCATGCGGATGGGACTTTGCAGTCGGGCAATACTTCGGGGTGAGTGATGTGGAGAGCCACCTTGCGGTAAGCCAGTGCGATCACCGGTACCTAGCCAACCACTGCCGTCGTAGCCTTACGACGGCAGTCCGACTCCAAGCGGGCGCAGCCGCGCAAAAACGGTTTTACGATCCCAGTGCGGCCAAACGGCCTAAGCCGATGGCTTACGACGCCAGTTCGGCCAAACGCCGTTGCACCGGCAAAATCCCGGCCTTACGATGGCAGTGTGGCAAACCGCCAGAGCAGCGGTCACTTACGATGCCAATGTGGTGAGAAATCCTCCAGTCACTTGTAAATCCAAAAATGAACCAGTCGCGTCATAACCTTACCATCAGAGCGCGGCTATTCGGCTACCAATTACAAAACCCCGGCTCCCCAATCGGGTCACGCGACAGCCAGCGTCCAGTGGAAGGGCAGTAGAAGGCAGATGCGGTTTGTGCCGTGAGCAGCAAAAACAGAACAACGATGATTAATTTGCAGTTCTCATTATGTTTCTGAAGTCATTATGTTTCTGAAACATTGATTATTTTTCAACATTTACATGCCCGGTAGGACTTTAGCCGTGCCATCGTCGAATACAAACACGCTATATTCTGTGCCAGGTCCGGCTGCTTCGACATCAAAACTGAACGTCCAGTGCTTGGATTGATTATTCCGGGTGATCGTAATGATTTGCTTTTCTAGGTCAGCGTGAGCATCGCTCTGGAATTTTTTCAGCGCTATGACGAAGGCTTGCTCTAAAGTCAAACTTATTGAACCAGCCGTAGGACATTCGTCACGCACATTCAGCGAGCAACAACTGGTCACAACAAGAACCAATCCTATACATAACAAAACAAAAAATTGTAGCCGCGGGTTTTTCATTTACATTTATCATCAGCCCAAAATTCCATCTCAGCTTTTAATGCCGCCGCATCCCCGGCGCATTTTCCGGTCAAAGTTCTGCTTAATTTATCAAGCTTTGCAATGTCCTGTTTTTTTAAATCACACTCTTCTTTTCGAATATCACGCCCTTTTGGATATCGCCCTCTGGTGGGAGAAACACAGCTTGTGTCACAATCTGTGCCCCGATCAATATGCCCTTGCTCATGTTCGAGAATGATTTGATCTATTGCTGGACATTCCCCGCGCTTAAAGCCTTGAGATTTTGGGTAATCAAATACACATGGACACTTCTTTCCATCGAAGCAAACAATGCCACCTAATTCACCCTGTGAATTGTTAATACTGGGATCTTTCCGGGCATCGCTGCAAATTTCCTCACATGTTTTTAACCCGAATGCATCAAACATGTTTAACGATTGTCCCTTTAAGAACGCATAGGTGTTAAATTCTTCAACCGAAGTGGCTACGACCACAGCGGATTTGGCTTTATTCAGTTTGAATGCCTGATCCCTGATGATCCAACGACTTGATGAAGTGAACGGTAATGTTCTTGTTACCAACTCCAAAGCTTGAAACCCCGGCTCGCTAATTGGATCACGCGACAGCCAGCGGCCGGTGGATGGGCAGTAGTAAGCGGAGGCGATTTGTGCGGTCAACAGTACAATAGAAAATAGAATGATTGATTTTGCAGTTTTCATGGTGTTTGAAATAGATTTCGCGGGGCTTGCTGTAACGGGTTGGGATCTGCTGGAATGCTGAGATTAATTGGCGGTTCCTGCTGCACCAAAATGACCGGACGCGCCAACCTCTTACGGGCTTGGGCAAACATCACTTGATTGCCTCGCCACGTTGGCACGAGTTTGTAAGCAAGACTGAAACTCGCCAGTGCATCGCCAAGCTGCCCATTGTCAGTTTGGCACTCTCCGCGAATGGACAGGAACACCGACAATTCCTCAATGGCGGATAGCGATTTGAGGTAATCTTCCGCTTGGATGTCCGCTTCAGTCAACGGGAATGGCCATTTTCTGTAAAACGCGTCATTCTCCATGTTCAAGCCCTTGCCCGTCGCATCCAGGTCAAACTTTTCGGTCGGGCTGTCCCAGCGTATAAACAGGTGGCCTTTGGCTTTTACCAGCTTCAACGGATAATCCAGCCGCCGGCCCAGGGCAATGTAGAGAATCGGCATCGAACTGCACGTCCCCAGGTGTTGCGGCCCGACCAGCCCGTGAATCAAGACGTCGCGCGAATCGACGAAGAAATGGTCATCGGCTGCGGTCGCTTCCGGCGACGTGATCAGTTTGGGGTTGTAACGGACGCCATAATCCTCATACAGCACCACGGACATCATCAGCATCTTGTAGAAGGCTTCGGAGTTGGAGTAGTAGGCCGGGTCTTCCTTGAAATGGTGATAGTTTTGGTCGGTTTCCGCTTTGATATGCTGCGCCCACTGGTCGAGCGTGGCCAGGCATTCTGCCACGTTCAGATTTTCCGCGCCGGGCAAAGCTTCGGCGCAGAGCAGATTCATCCGGGCAATGTCGCAGTGTTCAAGTTCGGCGGGCGACAAGGCTAAAAGTCCATTGAGCGTTTCTGGCTGCTTAAATGTTGGTGGCTCAACGGCGGCAACAGCGTTTGGCATTGGCAGATTCTGATGAAACTGAATCCATGCCAGTGAAGCTGAAATTCCAATCAAGAGAATGATGAAAGTGGGGATTGCGAACTTGCGTTGGGGTGAATCTATCCTTTCATCTTTATCAGTTCTAATTGCCTGCTTTTTCATTGGCAACACGCCTATTAAGGCTGGTTGGCGGCTGAGTTTAATTCCGACGTCAAATTGGTTAATTGCAATAACTGTAGTTTCAACTCCTTTGGCGACACCAGCCTATGGGTTAAATTCGTCGATATTACTACAATTTTGGCAGCATCCTTGTCTTGAGGCCAAAGGCTGCTTTGGTGGAATAATACTATGTTGGCTGAAACGCCTTTTTCGCCCAAATAAACAAAGGCAGAATTTGAGTCAATTTCTTTTAAAAGCTCTTCAGAGTATAAACTAAAATAATTGTTGGTCGTTAAAGGCCAGAAAAAACAACCAACATCTTTGATCTCTACATAATTCGTAACCAATTCGGATAAACGGACAGGCAGATGCCCATTATGATCACGTCTATATTCAAAAAGTGCGGTTTCGATACGGGAACTATTGAAGAATCTAACAATCTTTGGATTTTTCGGATTATAGTTGCTTGGCCCCCAGATAATAACCGCTAAAAACAATGAGACTATAGCTACCGCTAATATTATTTTAAACTTCGACATAGTATGCACAAAGTAAATCAAAAGTTGACTCCGGATTTCTGACATTCAATACACCCACCTGACCGGGGGAAAGAATTTTTCAATGACTGCATAAAATCACTCGGCGGTGTGTCGGACACACTGACATATGGCCGATTTGACTTTTCAAGATCGACATTGCCATCCTTGTCGGGGTCTCCTGGGAGTGTATACGTTCTGCAAGGACCATAAGAAACGATTTTATATCCGCTATATGATCTTTCGTTAGATTTTCTACCGGTCGACCTCTGAACACCACAACAGTCTTGCAAGCAAACCCGACAAACCGTAAATGTTTTAAGATAAAGGAACGGGTCATTTTGACCAAGCAATCCCGGTTGGTCTGCAAAACTATTGTTATAAGATGAAGGATAGAATGGTGGGCAGATTGAGCTATCGCTCCCGCCACCATGGGTTCCATCGTCAACGATTGAACCGAGCGGAGCGGAGATAACTTGAATAAAGGCAGTTTTAAGACCTGCTGCACAAGGCGCAACATTCCACGTGAATGACGTAGCTTCTAGTCCAAGAAAATCAATTGCTGTTATGGGACGATTGGCAACAAGAGCGTAACGATTGGGTTCTTTCTTTGCTGAAGGAATGTCACGCTGAATCCACCGAGTTGGAGCCGTGGAAACTGAATCTCCAACTTTCGGGACTATGCTTGCCGCGTGAAGATTCTCAAACCCCGGCTCGCCAATCGGATCACGCGACAGCCAGCGGCCAGTGGACGGACAGTAGTAAGCAGAAGCAATTTGCGCCGTGAGCAGCACAAACAGAACAACGATGTTTGATTTTACAGTTTTCATGGTGTTTGAAGCGGGTTTCGCGGGGCTTGTTGATGCGGATTCGGGCTGATTGCATCTCCACGCCGACACGAGTTTGTATGCCAGACTGAAACTTGCCAGCGTAATGACGCCTTGTAATAGCCGTAACCATAGTAAAGCAGATCGGATTCGTCGTCAGCGTATTTGGTCGAGAACCGGAATGGATTGTTCCTGGCCACGACCCTCGTCACGCGCACCGGCTCGCCAAACGCCGCGAATTCATAATTGGCCGCCACCGTCCCGTCAGCGGCAGGGATGAGCGCCGCCCCATTGCCGTTGCCGTCAAACGCCGGGAAACAGTTCGTCGTCGCAGAACCGTAACCGCTCACTTCCAGCAACCCACCCACGCCACCCGCGCCTTGCATCGAGCCAGACAGGATGAACCGCTTTTGGGCAAAATCCTCAACGCTCACAACATTTTTGGTTTGGCAGCATCGCGGGTTCATCGTTGAATAAAAACAACTGCGATACCTAAAATTCAATTTCTCTCAACATTTGCTCTGGTCTTCCATGCGATCACCAGCGGTGATTGAATCTTCGACTCACAGATTTCCAGCCAAAGAGCCGATTTGACGCTGCGTTCAAAGAATTTTTGAATCACTTCGTCTGAGTGTCGAGAAAAACGATCTAACATAGAGCCAGCCCCCTGATTGTCACCGAGCTTAAGTAGTGAATACGCCGCCAAGATATAAGGATTTTCATCCGCATACTGTAGCCAGAGTTTTTCTGCGATTTGTTCGCTGTTACGCAGTTGAAGCAATTCTTCGCAAGCAGCCACAGCTTCTTGATACAGACCACTTCTCACCTTACAGTAAGCCATGCCACATCTTGCAAGGTCATAGTCAGTATTGTCTATTGTAACGTTTAAAAACTCCTTGCTCGCAGCATCCCAGTCTTGGGCTTCCTGCAAACTGTAGCCAGATTTGAAATGATCTTGTTCTTCCATCATAAGGCTGGTGCAATAATTAGCCATTCCCAATTGGCGCCAATCCAGATTAAGACGCCTCCGAAAGTGGTAACAGTGGCAGCTTTTTGCACTTGTTCCTTTGATGGACAAACGCAGCAGTTCGGATTTGGTTTCGGAACAGGCACTGGAACGGGAATGGGTTCAGAAATAACTTTTGGACATGGCTTTGGCAACTTGTCGTCTGGCGGGCAAAAACTATCAAAAGCATCTTTTAGTGTGTCTCGAACAGCTTCCATTAAAGCTCGGGTATCTGGATCAATATTAGGATTTGCCAACGCACCTGAAAAACGATCCAAAATTAACTTTGCACTCTTACATTTTTCACCAAGCTTCTTAAAATGACCCTCGTCATTTTTATTTTTTTCGGAGCAGTCTAAATAATCTCTTAGTCTGTCCATCCAATTTTGCATGGCATCAAGAAGTTGTTTAAGTGTAGCCGGATCAGTTAAACGGCCACTGGGCCATTCTGGATCATCTACTAGTCCGAGGATGTCAAAATACGAAATCGGTTCGTTGTGACAAAAAATAAAATTTCCAGATAACGATTAAATATGTCCCCTGCTGAAACCACGCCGCTTTCGAAATTGTTCAAAGCCAGGTTCCCCAATCGGGTCTCTACTTAACCAAGTTCCCGTTGAAGGCTTGTAATAGCGGTAGCCATAGTAAAGCAGATCGGATTCTTCGTCAGCGTATTTGGTCGAAAACCGGAACGGATTATTTCTCGCCATCACGCCCGTTATCCGAATGGGTTCACCAAATGCCGCATAATCATAGTTGGCGACCACGGTTCCATCGGCTGCATTCACCAAGGCCATTACATTTCCATTGCCATCATACTCGGGAAAGCAGTTTGTGGTTGAAGAACCATAATAACTTATTTCCAGCAATCCGCCGACACCGCCCGCACCCTGGCTGGTGCCGGATAAATCTGTTCCCCAAACATA
>CAISVF010000382.1 GCA_903888765.1 uncultured Verrucomicrobia subdivision 3 bacterium
AGGTGTCCCGGGAATTGGATTCAGAATGTTGACCGGGACCACATTTGCGCCGATTTCCTTGAGGGAAAAAGCCAGATCGCAGCGGTCCTCGCGAGTTTCCCCCATGCCGATGATGCCGCCGGAACAAATCTTGATGCCAGCTTGCTTCAGGTAACCGATGGTTTCCAAGCGATCATCATAGGTATGAGTGGTGCAGGTCTGCGGGAAAAATCGACGCGAACTTTCGAGGTTATGGCCGTAGCATTCGAGTCCCGCTTCCTTTAACCGGTTGGCAACTTCCTGCTTTTTAATGATGCCAAGCGAAGCGTCAGGGCGAGTCTTTCCGCCGGCTTTCATTTCGCGAATGCGTTCGCAAACTTCGTCCAGCATCGGTCCTTCGTTGAGACCTTTCCAGGCAGCAACCAGACCCACGGCGGTTACCTGGTTGCGGTTAGCCTCATCTGCGGCATCGGCAACCGGTTCAGGATCCACAAAACCATATTTGGGCGAGCCGGTCTGGTAATGCGACGATTGCGAGCAGAAACTGCAGTTTTCCGAACACGCTCCTGCCTTCGCGTTTACGATGGAGCAGAGATGGATTTTGTTGCCCTTGAAATGCTCGCGGATACGGTTGGCCCAGGCCAATAAGTCGGAGATGTCCGCAGAGCCTTCTAAATTGAATAGCCAGAGGGCTTCCTCGCGGGAAATTTGTCCGCCACCCAACACCCGTTCGCCAAGAACGGAAATGCGGCGGCGATCGTTGACGTCAACCGGATCAGCTATCATGGTTGACAGAATAACTGGCATCAAAAATTCTGCAAGTGGAGTTCGACTTTTTTAACATGGCAACACGCCCCACCAATGGGGAACTGCCACCGCGCCACGGCACCTCAGCCCATGAATGGATGAGCCTCTGCGGTCTCTCCGCCAGTGAGATCGCTAGGTTATTTCGGGCCTGGGGCCGCTGGATGAGGTGGCAGGATCGCGTTTAGATAAGCGGCCAGCGAAGCGATTTGCAAATCATTGAGCGGTCCGCCCTGCGACGTGGCAAACGCGGGCATGAGGGTTCCGCCCTTGCCGGAAGTGATCCAAGTGCGCCAAAATTCCTCACTGGTAGGATCTTTTAAATTATGCAAATCAGGAACCATACTGGCACGCGGGGTGGCCTCATGGCAGATAGCACATAGTGAATCAAAGAGCGGCTGACCGTACTTGCCCTGAACGTTTTTAAGGTGGCAGGTGGCGCAATCCCCCTTGAAAACAGCCTGCCGGTCCACTCTTGCCGCGGCTATTCCGGCCGCGCGTTCCGCTTCGGTCATGGCCCGGGGAGGCGGGGCTGCCTGGATGTTGATGCGCAGCATGAGGTCCTTTTTACCTTTGTCGGTGGCAACATTGACGGATTTGAACACCGTGCCCATTTTGCCGGCCAGATTCACGCTAATTTTGATCAAACCGTTCGAGCCGGAAGGAATCAGCCACGGCCGAGGCGGCAATTCCACTGTGGTGCAGCCGCAGGAGGGATGCACGTCCAAAATGGTTACGGGAGTGGTGCTGATCGAATTGGTCACCGTGGCAACGTTCGTAACCTGTAGGTAACTCGTCAGCTGTTTCACGTTATTGCCCCACAGTTTGGCCCAGAAGCTTGCGTTGGTCACGGAGGTGATGTTAGTAAGCGTTGTTACATTGGTGGCAAGCGCTGTTTTAATGCTTTGATAGATGTTGGTGAAGCTAAACGTGAAGCGGGCAAAATCCTGTCCATTGGTTGCTTCGTCGCTTTTCATCAAGGAATCCCAGGCAAGAATGCCGTCGGGCAGGGGATCGTTCTGGTGGGAGGTGTCTGGCACATACACCGGCGCGGTGACCACCGGTGTCCCCGGTTGGGCGTTGGCAACCGTTACGGCAGCAGTAAAAAATAAAATCCAGAAACCGACAATAATACTCGCGCTACGTTTCATGCAGGGATTAAATTAAAGGCACAATCCGGCTTTGACGAGCATGAATTGCCCCGCCCATTTCGATTACAGTGCATATGCATGAAGGGGCCATCAGAGTTTGGGGGGTTGCTGGGCAACAAAGGCGAGTGCTCTGGTCAGATTATTTTCGCCCATGGCGGATTAGAAATCGGTTAGAGATTGCGGCGGCCTTGGCTGCCGAGCGCGCCAGTGCATGAAGAGACCGATCGCCAAATGGCGGAGCCTGGCAGGTATCCACAGCCGCGTAATACAACTGCTCCCCCAAAGCTTTCAAGCCGCCGAGATAGCGGTGCTTACGCAGCAGTCGTTGAAACCGGTGGCGTGCTTCCAAATCAGTGACCAACACCGCTCGCACTGGTTCCAAGACTGCCTGCGCAACCCCTGGCGGGTAGCACGACGACCCTAGCTTTCGTTTCCCGCCGCCAACAGAAAAAAATTCGGCCACAGGTCCCGTCAAATCGGCGTTAACCCCATGATTCCTGACTCAGTCCACTTTCATGCATACCCGTTGGGTTAAAAAAAGACGGATCCATTGATTAGGCAAGGGCAGAGACTGGCGATGCCACATAGGCATCAGATGGAAGGATGACAAGTGCCCAGACTTTAGCTAGACTCCTCTCATGCATGAGACAACTAATCCAGTGCTCGTAGGAATTTTGATGGGTAGCGATTCCGATTGGCCCACCATGAAAAGTGCGGCGGAAGCGCTGGCGGAATTTGGTATCGGCAGCGAAGCGCGGGTGATCTCCGCCCATCGCGATCCGCAGGGTCTGGAGGAATACGTCTCTACCGCAATAGCGCGCGGCCTTAAGGTCATCATTGCGGGTGCCGGAGGCGCGGCCCATCTCCCCGGAGTCACGGCCGCATTAACGACGCTGCCGGTCATTGGCGTGCCGGTATTGGGAAAGGCGTTTGACGGATTGGACGCGCTGCTGGCGATCGTGCAGATGCCGCCCGGGGTTCCGGTGGCGACCGTGGCGGTCGGCGGCGGCAGGAATGCCGGCATCCTCGCCACGCAAATCCTGGCGGTCGGGGATGCACGCCTGCAGGTGGAATTGCAACAATTCAAAAGGCGGCTAAGAGAGGAATCGCGTGCAAAGAACAAAACCCTGGGGGCTTGAGGTTTCATGCAACGGCTCATTAAAGGCGTCCACAAGTTCCGCACGGACGAATTTGGCAATTATCGCAAGCTGTTTCGCAAGCTGTCCCAAGAGGGGCAAAATCCTCACACGCTATTTATCACCTGCTCCGACTCCCGTGTGCTGGCGGAATTAATCACCCAGAGCAAACCCGGAGATTTATTCGTGGTGAAAAATGTCGGAAACATCGTGCCGCCCGCCAATGTGCGGGGCGACACGAACTCCACGGCAGCAGCCATCGAATTTGCCGTGGAGACCCTGCGCGTCAGCGACATTGTGATCTGCGGCCATTCGCAGTGCGGGGCCATTGCAGCGATACTCAGCAAAAAGCCCGTGAGTCCTGGGACGCCGCACCTGAGGGATTGGCTCAAGCTTGCCGCGCCAGTGCTGGAAACGCTCAAAAAAGACTATGCTCACCTGCGCGAAGTCAGCGAACGAGAAACCGCCGCCGCCGAGGAAAATGTTCTGTTTGGCTTGGATAACCTGCACAGCTATTCCTGCGTTCAAGAACGGCTGATGGATGGCTCCTTGCGGCTCCACGGATGGTTTTTCAAAATCGCCACGGCGGAATTGTTTGCCTACGACCCGGAAACACGACAGTTTTCACCGTTGGCAGGCACCAACGGGTATGCATGAAAGTAAGCTGAGGCAGGAATCATGGGGTTAACCCCGATTTGATGGAACCTGTGGCCGTAAATTTTTTTCTGTTGGCGGAGTGAAACGAAAGCTAGCCGTCTCAATGTCTGCTCTCATTACTGCCTACGCTGTGGAGGAAAGACATTTGACAAGGGCAGTTGGCTCGTAACCGCAAAATCACGCGTCCTGATTGGCCATGACGGTGCCCACGGAGTGACGCGGCTTCCGGAACTTTTTAAGGCATTCAATTGGGTGCCTGAAGATCAAGGTAACCGCTCAGGGACGGGTAAGGTTAATCCCGGAAAAACTCAGACGGTCATGATTTCTTTTTCTTTGTGGACGATATGGGCGTCAATTTTGGCAATGAAATCATCCGTCAACTTCTGTAAATCCTTTTCCGCCTGTTTCTTGTCGTCCTCGGTGATACCGCTGTCGTGGGCGTGTTTCTTAAATAGATCCATGGCGTCGCGCCGGACATGACGAACGGCCACGCGGCCGTCTTCCGCCAATTTCTTAATAAGTTTTACAAACTCCAGACGGCGCTCGGTGCTTAATTCCGGAAAACTCAAGCGAATCAGCTTGCCCTGCACGGCAGGTGACAGGCCAATATTGGCCTTCTGGATGGCTTTCTCGATCGCTTGAATCGAGGCCGCATCCCAGGGCTGCACCACCAGAGTGCGAGGCTCGGGCGTGTTGATATTAGCCAGCTCCCGGATGCGCATCATGGAGCCGTAAACCTCGACCTGAATGTTTTCAATTAAACCGGCGGAGGCCTTGCCAGTGCGGACCCCGGCAAATTCGTGCACGACCACCTGTTCGGTTTTCATCATTTTCTCTTCCGCTTCCAATAGGATGTCGTCGAGTGTCATAATTGTGCGAGCCTAGCTGAATTTATTGCGGCTGTAAAAGCCTTTCCGCCGCCTCATTGCTGAGCTGTTGCCGGGCGCGCAATACCGCCATCCCCACCACCGGCGGATAAGCCTGGTCTGACTTCATGCGCGGCTCGACGTATTCGATGACCTCAAACAGCAACGCGTTAGCAGATTCATAGTCCAGACCAGTCAATTTGGAAATGTAGCGGGTAGCGCGATCAATTAGCTTGAGATTGCTGGGGACGACCCAGACCATATAATTGCCCATCACCCGGCCCAAACGCACCATGGTGCAGGTGGAAAGGGCGTTCATCACCAGCTTCACCGCCACGCGAGTGATGCCCCTAAGCAAGAAATTGGAAGGCGGGAGGGTGATCCTAACTTCCTTCATCAGGGTGCGGTTGGGCAGCAATGCGGCCTTTTCCGGCGGCAAAAAGTAAATCACAGCGGTGCGCGCGCCGGCGGCTTGTGCGGTCGCGAGCTGCGCTTGCTGAAAGCTCCCGCCACGCGGCTCAGGAGAATCCGCAGGCGGCAGCCCGGCAGACTGACTAAAGCCGGCGAGTTCAACCTCGCTCACCACCGCAATCGCCGAATCGCCCGGGCCCGGGCGCCGATGCGGCACGCCATCAGCCCCGATGCGGAAGCGCAGCAACTCGGGAAGGCTAATTTTGCGGACGATCTCCCGCGTGCGAGGAAATTTTTCCGGATCCACCAAGGCTTGAATTTCCGCATCGCTCCACTCCACACAACGAGGGACGCGCTTCAAAATACTGCGCCAGGCGGAAGGCGCATCCGGCGCGGGCAAAAACAAATAGGCCCAGGATTCGGTAGCGGTGGTATCATCGAACTTACGAAAGGGCGGCGTACAATAGGTGGGCGAACGCTCCGTGGTATCCGTCAAGACATCGGCACCCAACTCATCTGCAAAGTAATTATTTTTGTGCCCGCTCCGATAAACGGATTCCTCCAGCGCCACGATATCGGCCAGTGAGGCCAGAAACTCCGGCTGCAGCAACTCCCGGTGCAGCGATTCCAACTGCGAAAGCATTTCACCGGGAACCGCAGCGGCACTGAGCGCGCCCGAGCCAGGATCGCCGCCGGACTCCGCCGCCAATTCCCGCACCACCATTTCCAACACGGTCAGCATCACAGCCAGCTGAATGCTGGTGGCCTGCATGCGGGTTGACCCGGTGATACTCATGGGCCCGGTGGTCAGATTGATCTTCTCAATGCGCGCATCCGCAATCACTTCCCGGCTGCGATGCACCTGCTCACAGAGGATGGCATCCGGATTGTTATAGACAAAATACACCTTAGCCTGAGCCTGCACACCGGCCCACGCGGTACCGATTACGAAGGAGGTCTCGCCGCCCTCAGTGATAGCAAAAACGATATCGCGGGCCGAGAGGCCCAGATCATTGATCTGCTTAGCGCCAAAGGCGGTGAAATCCTCAAATCCCTCGACGGATTTAATCAAGGCAAAATCCCCACCGGCCATCACGCTGAAGGTTCGATTTTCCCAATCAGCCTGCCGGGTTTTGTGCCAGAAATCGCGCCAGATGGAATCCAACAGGATACTCAAGCGGCCCGTGGAGCCACAACCGGTGAAAAAGATTTGGCCACCATTACGCAAGGCCTGCAAGATGGCCGCCGCGATGCTGGCAGCAGCGCCGGATTGCACAAATTCACGGTACTTATTGACCACGTCGCCATCAGCCTGAAACAGCAGTGCCAGCCCGCCCGCAATATCCGCTGCGGCCACCTCGCTTAAGCAGGCCGTGACTGGATGGGAGGATTCCGTAACCAGCGCGCCTAATTTGAACTGGCTGCTGATCTTCAAAAATGCTTCCGAACGCTGTCGGGACATATCACTCATGGCAAAAGATTAAACGAGATTGTCCGCCGCCTGTCACGCCGATTGGTGTCGAACCTCACCCGCCGCAGGCAGCACCGAAACCGAAGGGAGAGACAACCCGCGCTTTACTCATGCAGCAGCCGGGTCTAAAATCGATTCATGGCTGGCGAATACGACTCCACAGAATTCATAGACACCGATTTCACGGCGCAGAAAGCCTCCTACGCAGCGGCGGTGCCCGGAAATTCCCCGGTACGCGCGCCTTCGCGCGAAGAGACGGACCGCAAAGTGGTCGAAGCCCAGCAAAAGCTGGTGGAACTGAAGCGCGCCCAAGAGGAGTTGGAGCGGGAGCGAGCCGGGCTAGAGGAGGTCCGCCGCCGTCAGGGTGAATTTCAGACCGGTCGCCAGGAAATAATCCAGCAACTTACCCGCGGAGTGGGCCTGCTGGAGGAAGCCGAATTTACCGCGCGCCGTGACGCCGAGCAAATGGTAAAAACGCTGGCTGATTTTCGCTCAGCCCTGGACAAAGTCCAGGCGATCTGCGACGAATCCTGGACCAAGGAAAATTTTCAGATCGAACTGACCCGCGCCCTGACCACCGTAGAAAACGCGCGAATGGAATGGAATTCCGCCCGTCTAAAACTCCCCTTGCTCGCCGGAGAAAACCAGACGCCCTCCGGAAACCGATTGAAGGCGGCGGCGACGCCGACGCTGGCCGAGCTCGACTTTGGCCAGCTTTGTAAAATCGGCCTGGGGCTGACCTGGCCATTGCTGGTGCTGCTGGGCATTCTGATTGTGCTGCTGGCACGCCACTGAAGTGGTATGGGATTCAACAAAAAAAAAGCTGATCCGATTTCGGACAAAGCACGCGCCTTAAGCGATGAAATCGCCGCGCTTGAGGCCGAAATCAAAAGGCTCGACTCGCAATTGCAACGCCCCACCGCACCCAGACACGGGAGCACGGGAGCGCTGCTCCAGTCCCCTGAATCCAATCGCCATAGCGAAACGCCGGTTTTACCAGCCGCCGTACGGGAACCCGTTTTTGAGAATATCAACCCCGCGAAACTTGCGCCGCGCGAGGAATTACCGGAACTTTTCAACGAACTCGGAGTGCGCAAATACGATCTCCCCGCGCTGTTGCGCCGGCTGCGCAGCCAATTTAGCGGCCCGGCAACCAGCAACCCGCGCCTGGTCAATTATCTGGCGGCGGGCGGTGTTCACGGGCTCCGCCCACTCCGCTACGAAAAGCGAGTGGCCCGCAAACGTTTCATTTGGCTGGTGGTCACCCTGGCCGTAATACTATACGGCATCTTCTATATCATGGTGCTGTCCCGTCATTGAATGAGCTCGTCACCCCGACTTTATGAGTTGGCTGCCAACACGCCAGAGGGAACATTTATAGCCCACTATTCGGAAGGCGGTTTGGTAGAATTGAATTTTCCAGCAAAAGCAAAAATCACCAGGCCAAACCACCTGGCGAAAACAGTCCCCCCTCAAATCCTTGCCTGGCATGCAGTCACGGAAAGCGCTCTGAAACAAATTCTGACGGGCGGCAATCCCAGTAGATTACCGCCTATGGCCCCAACGGGAACTGAATTCCAATGCAGAGTCTGGGCGGCGCTTCGGCAAATCCCCAGCGGCCAAACCAAAAGCTACAGTGAAATCGCCCGATTGATTGGCCGCCCGCAAGCGGTCCGCGCCGTGGGCGGCGCTTGCGGGGCGAATCCCATACCCGTGCTGGTTCCTTGCCACCGCGTAATCGCCATGAATCAAAAAATTGGGGGATTCTCAGGAGGGTTGAAATGGAAACGACGACTGCTCAGGATTGAAGAAGTTTCGGGGTTTTGAATAAGCATAAAACGGTCAAATTGGAATAATGACCTTTTATGCCACTACGCGAAGAGCGTAATAACCAGACGCGGCTCCAGGACGTGGGGCACGTCATCGCCAACGGACTTATTCGCTGGGGTTGGCGAGACGGTACCCTCGCATAAGTTGATGCTTCATAAAACCGTGAGCGTAGCCGCATACAGTATCGCCGGATTACTGAAAGGCACCAGTTATTAAAAAAATAGTGCGCCCGGTTCGGGCGCACTATGTAAAAATCCCGGTTTAAAGTAGCGTTGCGATGCCGATACAGAAACTTCAGAGCGGACCGAAGTTTTCCTCGATAACTTGTTTAAAATTATTTTCGCCGGGCTTGACGATGGCAAATTCCCGCTTGGCGTTTTCCACCGAGTCGCTGGCATGGGCGGCGTTTACCATAATGGTTGAACCAAATTCCCGGCGGATACTGCCGGGCGGCGCCTTGGAAGGGTCAGTCGGTCCGAGTACGTCGCGGATTTTGTTCACCGCATTCACGCCTTCATAGACCAAGGCAATGCATTTTTCCGTCCCGGGTTTGGGCCATTCGCTTTCCGGAATCTCACCCGGAGCGCGACCGGACATGAACCGTACAATGCTGTCGAACTGGGAGTCACCCTGTATCGGACCGAGAATCTCGCCGAGCGCTTTCTGGTCGTCGGTGCCAATTTTAAAGCCAAATTCCTTTTCGAGTATTTCCTTAGCCTTGGCGCTAACCCCATCCTTGAGTTTGTTACGGAGAAATTCGCGCACCGGACCGTAAAACTCCATGGCTTGCGCAGTGCTCATGCGAAAAACCCGCGCCCCAACTATGTAAAGTCCAGCCCGTGAGAAAAAGTCGATAACATTGCCCGGACGACCGGTAGGGAACCGGAAATTATCCGGCTTGATCAGCACCAGCGTGCGTTCAGGCTGGTCTCCGATCGCATAATTAATGACATTTTCCACGATGCCGCCATCCGCATCGGAAAAGCGCCCCCAAAGCTTTAATTTGTTTTCCGCTTCTTCCAGCGTGGGTGCGGCTAAAACGGCCGGCTCAAAATAACGAACATTGCCGTCGTCATCGACAATCAAGTCGCTATAAGTATCGCGGATGGTTTCACCACCCCGGCGATTCGGACTCAGATTGCCAACGACCGAACGCACTTTACGCACGGCTTCTTCGCCGCGAAACAGCAGCATCATGACGCGCCGACGGCGCCCGGTTTTGAGTTCCGGCGAGAGTTTTTCGAGAACGTAGCTTTTTAATAACTCCTGGACTTTGCGGTCCTGCGGGTCATGCGCGGACACGATGTTTTCGGCATATTCCTTTACGAGTTCGGCGCTCGGCGCGAACATCCGCATACCGACCAGATCAAGTCCAGTGCGAGTGATTAGACGGCTTAAAATGCCTCCGGTGCGTGATTTGTAGAGTGAATATGGGGTTACGATGACGTAAGCGAGCTGTTGTGGCATAAAAATTCAAACCGTGGGTGGCGGAGGGGTAGCGGGGGTAGCCGCAGCAGACTTGCCAAGAATTTTAAACATCACGGTTCCGCAGGTAGGGCATTTGCCTTTGATCGCTTTGCGGCCGTTTTTCATGGTTTCTTCCACGCCTTCAGAAATTTCTTTCTTGGCCTTGCATTTAACGCAATATCCTTCAGCCATAAATTATTTTTCCGCCCTCACTGATGTGGTGAACGGTAAAAAAACTTATCCGAAGCAAGCCGAACCGTCAAACTTAAAGGAAGCTTGGAAAGACAGTTTTTCCAGCCAACAATGGTTGACTTTGCCTAAATTGGCAGATCGTACATCGCCAGCCACATGGCTGGTAGGGAACGGTTATTTTTGAGGTAATTGGGAAATGTTTCCCCGGCAACAATGTTATGCCGAGGAACAAACGTTTAACCAGCGGTTCTGAGGTCGAAAGAACACCAAAAAATCATAGGAAGGTGAGTTTTACCCGCAAAACTTCATCGATTTACCTCCGGCCACACCTGGCTCAGTCGAAATGGCACATAAAACAAAAGGCCGGATGAAGTGAATCATCCGGCCGTCGTAAATTGCTGGCTAAGTTCAGCGCTAACTGCGCGCCGCCGGTTTCTTGGCAGCTTGATCCAGAATTGCAGTCAGCACACTATTCGGCACCTGTTCAAAGTTCAACGGTTCCATGGAGTAGGAAGCGCGTCCTTTGGAAAGCGACCGGATAGCGGTTGCGTAACCAAACATTTCGGCGAGCGGCACTTGAGCGTTAAGAATGGTCTGGCCATTCTTGGCATCAATACCATTGATGATGCCCCGACGACGATTGATATCGCCGAGCAAATCGCCCTGATATTCGTCAGGCGTGGTGCACTCCACTTTCATGATCGGTTCCAGCAAAATCGGACCGGCTTTCTTGAAGGCATCTTTCAGCGCGAAAATACCTGCCATTTTAAACGCCAATTCGTTGGAGTCCACTTCGTGAAAGCTGCCGTCAATGACCTGGGCCTTGATATCAATGACCTGATAGCCGGCATACACACCGCTCTTAATGGCTTCTTCAATGCCGTCAATGACCGCCGGAATGTATTCCTTGGGAATCGTGCCACCGACGATTTCGTTGGTGACTTCAACGCCCTTGCCTTTTTCGTTGGGCTGAATCTTGATGCAAGCGTGACCGTATTGACCACGACCGCCCGACTGGCGGATAAATTTGCCTTCGCCATCGGCATCCTTGGTAATGGTTTCACGATAGGCAATTTGCGGGGCGCCGGTGTTGGCTTCCACCTTAAATTCCCGCTTGAGGCGGTCAATAATGATTTCCAAATGCAGTTCACCCATGCCGGCAATAATCAGCTGGCTGGTCTCTTCATTCGTGAAGCAACGGAAGGTGGGATCTTCTTCCGCAAGGCGCTGCAGCCCTTCGGACATCTTATCGCGATCCTGCTTGGTCTTCGGTTCCACGGCCATGGAGATAACCGGTTCGGGGAAGGTCGGGGGCTCGAGCGTGACGTCGAAATCTTCGTCGCACAGCGTGTCGCCGGTGGTGATGTTGCGCAAACCAACCAGCGCCGCAATATCGCCGGCATACACTTCGCTGATATCCTTGCGTTCGCTGCCCTGAATAACCATCAAACGGCTGACGCGCTCACGCTTGCGGGTACGCGGATTATAAATCGTATCCCCCTTTTTGAGCTGACCGGAATAAACGCGGAAAAACACGAGCTTGCCGGCATAGGGATCGGTCCACAATTTGAAGGCGAGCGAACAAAATTTATTATTGTCGTCGGTTGCCACTTTGACAACGTTTTCGGTCCCGACTTCGTGACCTTCCGCACCGGGAACATCCAACGGGCTGGGCAGGTAGTCCACCACTGCATCCACGAGCACCTGGACACCTTTTTTCTTGAAAGCCGATCCGCACAAGACCGGGATCAATTCAATTTTGCAGGTGAGGCGGCGGATGGCCGCTTTGAGCGTTGGCGCATCGATCGGCTTATCCTCCAAAACGAGCTCAGCAATGCCATCATCCTTGTTGGAAACCGCTTCAATCAGATCAACGCGGGCTTTTTCAGCGCGGGCTTTATGCTCAGCCGGGATTTCGCGCACTTCGTAATTCAAGCCTTCGTTAACCACATCGCCTTCACCGAACCAGAAACATTTCTGGTTGACCACGTCAATCAGGCCGGCAAAGTTTTCTTCGGCTCCGATAGGGAGAAAGATCGGAAAGGCATACGCGCGGAGCTTGGTGCGCATGTCGTTGAGGGCGTTTTCAAAATTCGCGCCGGTACGATCCATTTTATTGACGAAAGCAATGCGGGGAACATGATATTTGGTGGCCTGCCGCCAGACAGTTTCCGACTGGGGCTGAACGCCGGCTACGCCGCAAAACACCGCGACGGCACCGTCGAGCACGCGCATGGAACGCTCCACTTCGGCGGTAAAATCAACGTGTCCAGGAGTATCAATAATATTGATCCGGTGAGGAACATCGCGAAACGCCTTGTAAATTTCACTTTCACCGGGCTTAACGGCTTTCTGGGTCCAAAAACAGGTCACCGCGGCAGACGTAATGGTAATGCCGCGCTCCTTTTCCTGTTCCATCCAGTCCGTGACCGTATTGCCGTCATCCACGTCGCCAATCTTATGGATCAGACCAGTGTAAAAAAGAATACGTTCGGTCGTCGTGGTCTTGCCGGCGTCAATGTGCGCGGCGATGCCGATGTTGCGTGTGCGTTCGAGGGTGTATTCGCGATTGGGCGAATTCACTGGTTTGGCGTCGGTGGCTGACATATAAATTAAACTGCCGCATCAGCGGCGATTGGTTGTAATGCCATTTTTCGTGGAGGAGAAAACGATACTCCCCATGCGAGCAAATGGAGCGCGGATGATACGCCGAAATGGGCGCGTGGCAATAAGATTTTTCCCGGCAAATTGTTCCAAATTCCGGCCAGAAAACAAATACCGCAGCAGCAGCCATCCGGCACCCGGTATTTCAGGGTCTGCAGCAAGGGGAATCCGGCCCCGGACTCAGATAAGGAATTCCGAGGGCAAGCCCGCGCAAAATCAGGAGCGCGCTCAGGAGGCAAATGCCCAGGGGAATTATGGAACGCAGTTTGAGTCGCCACGCCAGCGGAACCAGGCGCCCCGAAAGACCGATGAACAGCATCATCGGCAACGTGCCCAAGCCGAATATGGCCATATAGGCGACGCTTTCCGCCAGGTGTCCTCGGGTCATCGCGCCCGCCAAAGCAGCATACACCAAGCCACAGGGCAGCAAGCCGTTGAGCATCCCCAGCAAGGCGAGCGAGGAAAAAGTGCGCTGCCGCAGTTGCGCAGACATCGCCGTCTTTAAGGCAGCCACCCAGCGTATGGCCGGTGCCGAAATCGCCAACTTTCGGGAAAGGAAAAAGCCCACCAAAATCATCACGCCGAGACCGAGCGAAAGCCCACGCTGCATGCCCGCAAGCCAAAAGGATTGGCCGACCAGACCAGCGACTCCGCCCAGCAGGCAATAAGTCAGCACGCGCCCCAGTTGATAAAGGATTCGCCCCGCCACAAACCGCCCGGCACCACCCGCCGCCACCGGCAAGGCCAGCAGCAGAGGACCGCACATGGCAGCGCAATGCAGGCTGCCCAGGAAACCCAGAACAAAGGCAAGGCCAAAATCCATTTACTTGGCAGCAACCACGAATTTTTCCTCGAGAAAATACGCTTGCCCGTCCGCTGTCCACGAGGCGCGCACCTGCCAAGGGCCGGAACTGAACCGGGAGACACTGAACTGCTGGGCTCCTTCGGGGTTCGGTTCCAACATATATTCCCGGTCCAAACCTGGCGCATCGGCGCGGTAAAACGTCACCTTGCCGGCAAATTTACGACTTAATTGAGCCGGCGGCAGAGCGAGCAAAACCCGTCCGGCAGCCGCATCAAAACGGAGATAAGCGCCCGCCTTTTGCGCCCGGGCAATGGCATCTATTTGATCCTGAAACTTCAATTCCTGCTCGTAATATTCCCGGCTGACCAGATCCTCCCGATGGGTCGCAGCAATGACCACCACCGTCGCCATGCCCGCAAAGAACAGGACAAACGCCAGGATAATTCCGAGGGGCCAATAATTTTTTCCGGGTTCCATAAATTAGTTGCGCGGCCCGACAAAAGCGGTTTTGAGCGTCTGCAATTTTCTACCGCCGGTATAAACTCCAATAACCAGCGGCGTGGTGCCCGACCGCATGGCCCCGGCATCCAACTCGACCAGAAGGGAATTTTCCAGGAGCTTTTGCGGCGGCAAGGTGAGGCTTCCGCCCATGACCCGCAAAGAGCCTGCGGGATTTTCCAGCCGCAGTTCCACCGGCAATTCCCGCGAGGTTTTATTGACCACCCGGAGCGTGTATAGATTGCTAAAATGGCCATCCGGCATTTGCTGAAAGAGGGAGCCCGGAGCCCGCAAAACGGTGGCCTCGACATCGGAACGGGTAAAAAGCATGACCGCCAGCAGCGCGGCCAGCGCGGTAAGCACCAGACAGTAACCGGCCAGGCGCGGCGTGAACTGCAGATGCTCGCCGCGCTCAATCCCGTTCAGCGACGCATACCGGATAAGGCCAGCAGGATGGCCCACCTTCGTCATCACCGCATCGCACGCATCCATGCAGGCGGTGCAGTGAACACATTCCATTTGCGTGCCGTTGCGAATGTCAATGCCGGTCGGACACACGGCCACACATTGCTGGCAAGCCACGCAATCGCCCAAACCGGCAAAGCGGCGTTCGCCGAATTTTTGGAGCCGCCTTAAAACACCCCGCTTTTCGCCGCGCTTGTAATCATAGGCGACCACAATCGAATTTTCATCCAATAAAACGGATTGAAAGCGGCCGTAAGGACAGATGAAAGTGCAGGCCTGTTCCCGGAAACGCGCAAAAATTCCGTAAAACAGCAACGAAAACCCGATCATGAACGCCAACCCGGCGACATGCCGGGCCGGCGGATCCACCACGATCTGATATAATGCCTGCCAGCCGATGATGTAACTCAACAACACATTGCCCACGAGAAAAGATAATGCAAAAAAAAGGCCGTGCTTGAGGACTTTTTTAAAAATCTTCTGCGAACTCCAGGGCGCCCGGTTTAATTCACGCTGGCTGGGCGCATCGCCTTCGATGGCGTATTCCAGCTTGCGAAAAACCATCTCCATCATCACCGTCTGCGGACAGGCCCAGCCGCACCAAATACGACCAAACACGGCGGTAAACACGACCACACCTATAAAAAAAACCAGCACGGCCATGGCGAAAATAATCATGTCCTGCGGCCAGAAAATCTGGCCCAGCACCACGAATTTCCGCTCCGGAAAATTCATCAGCAACAGCGGATTGCCACGGATAGTCACAAAAGGCCCCGCAAACATGACCAGCAGCAGCAGCCAGCTAAACCAAGTGCGCCAACGGTAGTACCGGCCTTTCACCTTGCGCGGATATATCCACTGGCGGCGGCCCTCGCGATCCGCCGTGGCAATGTGATCACGAAAATCCGTCCAATCAACACTCTTGAGCGGCGACTCTGATTTTTCTTTGGGCGGCGATGTTTTCAATAAAAAAATTCCCGGCAGGCTGACAGTGCAGTACAACGCGCCGGGAAAGAATATAACAGATTTGAAAATTATTCAAACTGACTCGCCCCGGCAGGCTTGGCCGGCAGCTGATTCTCCGGCAATTTGCCGGGCGACAGCAACTTCGCACCGCGCAGGGTGTAAATATAGCTGGCCACTGCTTGAATCTCGTCCGGTTTCAAAACAGTTTTCCAGGTAATCATCCCCTTGGCCGGCACGCCATCCCAGATGACTTTGACGCTATCCGGATAAGTATTGCCATGAATCCAATAATCATCCGTCAAATTCGGCCCCACAAGACCGCCGCCATCCACCCGATGGCAGGGGGCGCAATATTTGACGTAAGTTTGCTTGCCGCTTTCCAGCACGGCCGCATCGGTTGATGGCTGAATCGTTGCGATGGAGGCTTCAAATTTACCCATGGCGGCCGCTTTGATCTGTTCGCCGGCTTTCATTTCACTGGCGTATTCAGCCTCCTGCAATTCCCCGGAGCGGGTGACGTGAAAATACACGAGATAGACCGCAGCGTAGATAATGGTGATGTAAAACAGCCACACCCACCACCGGGGCAGCTTGTTGTCCAGTTCTTGAATGCCGTCGTAATTGTGATCGAGCAGCAAAGGTTCTTTGGGATCGTTGCTCATAGGTTTCAGGATTGGTTCTTATTGGTTGAATTGGTTTCGCCACCTTCCAACGGCAGGTCGCTCATCTTGGTCAAATACGTTTTCTTCAAGGCAAAGGCCCAGAGCAACATGCCGCTGAAAAAGCCGAAGAAAATACAGATCGAAATGATGCCATAAATATTGATGCCTTCGATGCTCGATAGAATTTTTTGTTCCATAATTTTCCTCCGGTGGTTATTTGGCTGCCGTGGGGGGGGACTTGATGTCCATGCCCAGCCGTTGCAGATAGGCGATCAGCGCGATGATTTCCTTATCCGCATCCGCTTTGACCGAACCCAATTTCAGGTTGGCCACGACCTTTTCCGCCTGCGCCTGCAGGTCCTTTTGCGCCGGCCCGTTTTCAAATCCGGCCGGATACGGCACGCCGACCTTGCGGAGGGCGTTCAGTCTCGCCGGCAGCGAATCCGTTTCCATCTTCTGGGTCAACAGCCACGAATAGCGGGGCATGATGGAACCAGGGGAGGTCGAACGCGGGTCGTCCATGTGGTTGAAATGCCAGGCGTCCGGGTATTTACCGCCTTCGCGGGCGAGATCCGGACCTTTGCGCTCGGACCCCCACAGGAAGGGATGGTCATACACAAATTCGCCGGCCTTAGAGTACGCTCCGTAGCGCTCGGTCTCGGAGCGGAAGGGGCGGATCATCTGGGAATGACAACCGAGGCAGCCTTCACGGATGTAAATGTCGCGACCCAGAACTTCCAGCGGACTATACGGCTTGACGCTGGCGATGGTCGGAACGTTTTCCTTGATAAGAAACAACGGGATCAATTCGACCAGACCACCAATGAGCACCGAAACCACAGCGAGCACGGTGAAAAACATCGGCTTGCCTTCGAGCATCCGGTGGAAGGCGGTTTTGCCATGGGACGCCGGCGCTTTTTCCATGGGCGCAGCCTGCGCTTCGGTATCCGGTTCAAACTTCCCGGCTTTGGCCGTCTTGTACAAGTTGTAAGCCATCATGAAAGTGCCAACAATATATAGCGTGCCGCCAATCGCGCGGAGCTTGAACATCGGCACCACCTGCACAATGGTCTCCAGAAAGTTGGGATACTGCAGAAAACCTTCTTTGTTGAACTGTTTCCACATCAGACCTTCTGTAATGCCCGCCACGTAAATCGGAATGATGTAAAACACGATGCCCAGCGTGGAAATCCAGAAATGATAATTCGCCAGCTTGTTGGACCAGAGTTTGGTGTTGTAAAGGCGCGGGAACAGGTAATACAACATGGAAAAGGTTAAGAAACCGTTCCACCCCAACGCCCCGGCATGCGCATGTGCCACGGTCCAATCGGTATAATGCGACAGCGAATTGACGGTCTTGATGGACATCAGCGGTCCTTCCAGCGTGCTCATGCCGTAGGCGGTAATGGCGACCACCATGAATTTCAGCATGGGATCCTGACGCACCTTATCCCAGGCACCGCGCAGCGTAAGCAAACCATTCAACATGCCGCCCCAACTCGGCGCAATAAGCATCAGCGAGAAAACCATGCCGAGCGATTGCGCCCAGTCCGGCAAGGCAGAGTATAGCAAATGATGCGGCCCGGCCCAGATGTAAAGAAACACCAGCGCCCAGAAGTGAATGATGGAGAGGCGATACGAAAAAACCGGGCGGTTCGCGGCCTTAGGCAGAAAATAATACATCAGACCCAGATAAGGGGTGGTAAGAAAGAAAGCCACGGCATTGTGCCCATACCACCATTGTACCAGCGCGTCCTGCACCCCGGCATACATGGAATAGCTCTTCAGCCAACTCCAGGGCATTTCCATGGAGTTGGTGATGTGCAGCACCGCGATGGTGATAACAGTGGCGATGTAAAACCAGATGGCCACATACATGTGTTTCTCGCGGCGTTTGACAATGGTGCCAAACAGGTTTACCGCGAAAGCCACCCAGACGACCGCAATGGCAATATCAATGGGCCATTCGAGTTCCGCATATTCCTTGCTCGTGGTATAGCCCAGCGGCAAAGTCAGGGCAGCGGCCACAATGATCAATTGCCACCCCCAGAAATTGAACCAGCTCAGAAAATCGCTGAACATCCGGGCTTTGCACAGCCGCTGCAGCGAATAGTAAATCCCCATGAACATCCCGTTGCCGATGAAAGCGAAGATCACGGCATTGGTGTGCAGCGGGCGAATCCGGCCAAAGGTGATGAATTGAAAATTCAGGTTTGCTTCCGGGTAAAACAGCTGGACGGCCGCCAGCAGTCCTACGACCATGCCAACAATGCCCCAGATGACGGTTGCGATGGCGAAAGCTCGCACTATCCGATTGTCATATTTAAATGTTTCTACGTTCATGTTATTTCAATTTTGAGGTGGTTTCGGAAATTTTTCCCTGGGAATCCTCGGCCAGCACCCGCAGGGAAGGAGTTAAAGTATCTTCATACTGCCCGGAGCGGACCGCCCAAACAAAGCCGGCCAGAAACATCAGCGCCACCCCGAGGCTGGCAAGAATCAGAATGATGATGACATTCATGAGCCAATGCCCGACTGGATCGCTCGCGCCAGCGGAGTAAAATTCGGGCCAATATGTTTCTGTATGATCATCGCCATTTTTGCTTCAGTTATTGAAGCGTTCAGCGAGATTTGCCGCTACGCCTGGATTGGGATTTTCTTGTCCTGGATTTCGCTGCCCCTGCCGCAAGCGATATTGGGAAGGCGAACAGCCAAACGCACGCCGGAAAGCCCGGTTAAAATAAGGGATGGACTCAAACCCCGCCTCGAAGGCCACATCGCTGACCCGACGCTCAGCATCAGCCAATAGATGGCACGCTTTTTCAAGCCGCTGCCGGGTTCGATATTGGCTGAAGGTCAACCCGGTTTGCTTTTTAAATACCGAACAAAAATGGCACGGGCTTAAATGCACGCAAGCCGCGACCTCTTTAAGCGAGACCGGCTCATGGCGGCACTCGGCCAGAAACATCTCAATCTTCTGCAAAAAGCTGGAGGAACCAGTGCGATTCGACAAGACCTGCTGCTTACCACACTCCTCCAGATATTTTCCAAACATGCGCAGCAGCGTGCCTGCCGCCCGACACTTCTCCGAGGATAAGCGGGGAGTAAACTGCCAGGTGGCCTGCAACCGGTCGGCGCGATCCTCCAAGCCCAATTTGTCCAAGCGCCGCACCAATTGCGCCAACCGCCCGCCATCCAATGCCTCCATCGCAAAAGGCCCGGCCAGCAGGCTGCCGGCATGGCGGCCGTTGAAAAAAACCGGCACCAGAATTTTCACCAGTCCCGAGGGACAACTATACTGCACCGGTGCCGTCCGGACCACCGCGCGTTTTTCCGCCTGCAACAACTTGCGCTGGCACAGCGAACCACTCGGATCGCCCAGGCAGCCCTTGACACAAAATGATTCGTCTCCCGAGGCATAAGCGCTGGCCGGAGCCAGGGTGAGGGGCACGCCGGTCGCGCAGGTGAATGCCACTTGCTGCTCACGCACCGTTTCAGAATTAACCAGCCTCTGCCAGGCATCCTGTTCAGGAGAATCGGTTTTTTGAATTTTCATCTTCAATTCGCTGCCTCCGGTCGCAGTCCCGTGCGACGAGCCATCCCCATAGTCACCACCGTGGCAAATAAAACCACGGTCACCGAGCTGAGCGGCATCAGAATCGCACACACGATGGGAGCCAGCAGTCCCGCAGCAGCAATGCTGACTCCGGCAATATTATAAAGAGCAGAAATGATAAAGCCAACCCGTACCACCCGGGCTGAGCGCCGCGAAAAATCCAGCACCTGCGCCAGACGCGGCACCTGGGCAGCATCCAAAATCACGTCACTCGCCGGCGAAAAGACTCCGATGCGCTCCACCACCGCCACGCCAACCTCCGCCTGCTGCAACGCGCCGGCGTCATTCAGGCCGTCCCCTACCATCATCACCTTTTTACCCCGCTGCTGGAGTTCGCGAATGTAATTAAGTTTATCCGCCGGGCTTTGATTGAATCGCAAGGTGGCTGCTGGACCGAAAAGCCTGCCAAACCGCTGGGCTTCGCGCTCATGGTCGCCGCTCAGGAGAGCCAACTCAAACCGGTCGCCAAGCCGAGCAATCAACTTTTCCACTTCCGGTCGCAAGGTGTTTTCCAGCACAAAGGCACCCCGGATAGCCCCATCAATTGCCACGAACACGGCGCTGCCGCCAGCGGAAACAAAAGCAGCCTCGCCATGTGCCGCCGCACTGACCCACGTGCGTGAACCGAGCAAAATTTTCCGACCGGCCACCAATCCTTCCACCCCGCAGCCGGGGGTCTCGCAGAAGTCATTCACCGGCAACGCCACCGCCCCCAGCTTTTGGGCAATTCGGACCGAGTTTGGATGCGTGGAAAGTCGCGCCAGCGCGCCAATCCATTGGATTTCATCCGCATTCAAATCCGCCGCCGATTTTGGCAATCGGCTTTCCCCGGCATCAAAACGCACGCCGCCCGCATCGCTCATGGTCAGCGTGCCGGTCTTGTCCAGGACGATCGTATCAACTTCCGCCATCCGTTCCAGCACCAGTGCGTTCTTCAAAAAAATGTTAAGGCGCGCCAGCAACCGCTGCGCAGTGCCATGCGTCAGGGGCGCGGCCAGCGCCAGCGCACACGGACAGGCCACAATCAAAACCGAGGTGAAGGCTTTCACCGAAACCGCCGGGTTTTTTACCGCCCAAAATATCGCCGCAGCCGCAGCCACACCGATGACCAATTTGGTAAAACGCCGGCTATACCGGTTCGTCAGTGAATCCAGGTCATTATCTCCGGTTTTGCGAAAAGCCTCGTGGTTCCACAGCGCAGCCAGATAACTTTGGGCAACCGGCTTGATGGTGGTGATTTCTATCGCACCGCCAACCTGGCGGCCGCCCGCATAAAGCCGTTCGCCAGTCGCACATTTAACCGGCTCCGATTCGCCGGTAACAAAACTATAATCAATACAGGCGTCTCCACTGACCAGCCGGGCATCCGCCGGAATCAATTCACCGTTTCGCAATATCAAATGATCGCCGGTTTGTAGCCGGGAGATGGCCACAGTTTCCTCCCCGGAACGCCCCCCGCCAGCGGCTAGGCCAACCGACTGGGGTCCGTCCTCCGCCCGGATTCGCGTCACCGCCAGCGGGAAAAAATCTTTGAAATCGCGGTCAAAAGCCAGGCGATCATAGGTTTTTTTCTGGAAAAGCCGGCCGCAGAGTAAAAAGAAAATCAACCCGCACAGGGAATCGCAATAGCCCGGAC
>CAISVF010000383.1 GCA_903888765.1 uncultured Verrucomicrobia subdivision 3 bacterium
AAGCAAACCGCCAAAGCAGAAATTTTAAAAGCAGAAATTGGGAAATGGGGAAGCGTTGGCGGTGAGCAGTTTCGCGCATAGCGCGTACACGGTGCGCCCTTCCAAAGCGCCAGAGGGCTGGCGCAGTCCAAGACCTGGCGGAACTACGGCGTGGCCTTGGAAATGGTGGGCGGTGGGCGGATTTTTGGTTAACGTCCGCCCTCAAACGAAACGCCAAAGCAGAAATTTAGAAAGCAGAAATTAGGAAATGGGGAAGCGTTGGCGGTGGGCAGTTTCACGCATAGCGAGTGCGCGGTGCGCCCTTCCAAAGCGCCAGGGAGCTGGCGCAATCCAAGACGCTGCGCGCGGTTCGGGTGCCATGGGTCAACGCGCCAGCGGCTAGCGGCTTTTTAGGCGGTGACCAGATGGCCAAGTGGTTCGTTTTTTAGATGTCGGCCATAAACGCTGCCATAATTACTGTTGACAGATTAGATAAGTTAGTCAATATGCCTTATGAAAATTGAAAGTTTGAAAGCTTTTTGTGATCTGGCCGAAACGGAAAGTTTCACCAAGACCGCACAAATCAACGGCGTCACCCAGTCGGCCATCAGCCAGCAGGTCAGCTCCCTGGAGCACACTTTTAATTCGCTGCTCATTGAACGCAGTAAAAAGAATTTCCGCCTGACCCGCGAAGGGCAGGTGCTCCACGATTACTGCAAACAAATCATCCAGACCAATGATTTGCTGCACAGCAAATTGGAGGAATTGAAAGACACGATTTCCGGCACCATCCAAGTATCCGCGATATACTCCATTGGCCTGCACGATTTGCCACAGTATCTGCAGAAATACATGCAAAGCTACCCGACAGTCAATATCCACGTCGAGTATCGCCACGCGAATCAGGTCTATGAAGATGTGCTCAGCAACATTGTGGATCTGGGTTTCATCGCCTATCCGGTCAATAATCCCAAGCTGGAAACGGTCCCGTTTGGCAAAGACCAGCTGGTAATGATCTGCCATCCCGAGCATCCCTTCGCCAAGCAAAAGAGCCTCAAGCTAAAAGACCTGGCTGACCAGAAGGTGGTGGGTTTTGAATCAGACATCCCCACGCGCAAGGCAATCGACAAAATCCTACGCGAGTACAAAGTGAGCGTGAACTACGCCATGGAATTCAACAATATCGAAACCTTGAAGCGGGCGGTGGAAATAGACGCCGGCATTTCCATTGTGCCGCTAGCCACGGTCCGCCAGGAGATTGCCCAAAAAACCCTCATCGCGGTAAAGATTGAAGACGGCCAGTTCTTCCGGCCAACGGCCGTGATTTACAAGAAGAAAAGGGTGTTAACGCCGGCCATGAAAAAGTTTCTGGCCAGTTTGAAGAAGGCAGCCTGAGCCAGCGTTGATTTTGGTTACTGCCGGGGGCTGTGGTCAGTTCATTGGCGCACCTGCGGAGCTATCGGGAATTTTGGGGTTACCGGCCAGACGCGGGTGCAGCTTGACAAGGTTCTCAATTGCCCATGGGCGCGCAGCGCGGGGTTTACGCCGCTTCACCATTCGCAATCCCGCAGGTCAATTGATCCACCTTCGCCGGTTTGGACGCTAAAGCGGCGTGAACGCCGCGTTCCGCTTGCGCCCAACGCCTTCCCCCTTCAGACACGATGACCATAGTGCAGTTTCAAACTGCAAGTGGTGTGAATGGTTTCGTACGGCTAGTCCGCCGTTGGTAACGTTGGCCAAATCCCGTGCAGGATGGGGACAGCCGGGAGTTTTGCCGGGTCGATCACGACGTGCTTGATGCGCTTTCGCTGCCAGGTGTAGGTGATATGAACCCGTCCATCTCCGGTTTGAATAACCGCGGGATAAGCGAATCCGTTGGAGGCGAGCGGGTCATTTTCCAGCACCAGCGCCGCAAACCAAGCGATTCCATTGGTAGAAAGGGCAACATTGAGGGGGCTGCGCCCCTTGTTGCGGGAACCGGTGCGAACGTTGTGGTTATAAACCAAAAGCTGCCGACCATC
>CAISVF010000384.1 GCA_903888765.1 uncultured Verrucomicrobia subdivision 3 bacterium
CGCAGGTTGGGCGGCAGCAGCAGCGGGGTGTCACGGTCAATCGGAACAAAGCGGGTCGCCATGCCTTACCAAGACGCACCCCCATACCAAAAGTTCCATAATTTATTGGAATTTCTAAGCCCGACAAACTCCTAGATGCGTTGGAAGAAAGAATCGGCACCGAAGCCAAGGGGCAGATTGGCGGCAGCGTTCCAGCATTGCCAGACTATGCCGCCCGCCGCCGCCAAATCTTTGGCGACAAGATTCTCCCCAACATGGTGCTGGTGTCCCGCTCGGAAGAACGCTGGTGAAGACCTACGCCGACACCAGCCTGTTGTTCTCGCTCTACGCGACGGACGCCAATTCGCCGAAAGCCGACGCCTGGCGCATTGCCAACCCGCACCCTTTGCCCTTAACCGCGTTTCACCGCCTCGAATTGCGGAACGCGCTGAATCTGGCCGGGTTTCAAAAGCGGCTGACGCCGGTTTAAATTCAATCCGCCTGGCAGGAAGTGGAAAACGACATTGCCGCCGGGTTGCTGATTTCCAGCGGCGGCTTGTGGCATCGTATTTTCGGTGAAGCGGAATCCATCGCCGCAAACCACACGCCAGCCGTTGGCTGCCGGACGCTGGATGTCCTGCATGTCGCCGCAGCCAAACTGGTTGGCGTGACGGAGTTTTGCTCCTTCGACACGCGCCAAGGCGACTTAGTGAAGAAAGTTGGCATGACCGCCGTCACACCCTGACAGGTGACAACAAATCCAAGCAAAAATGCTTTCTATCAGACCATGGTTGGTTAGAGCATTTCCATCAAATAAATAGCGATGCGCCTTTGGTTCAAAGAAACAACGGTCTTTTGGGTTTTTGGCTTGGTTTCAGCTCAGTTTGACTTCCCAAGTCCTGCGAGAATGAGGCCCAGATGCGTCCATGCGCTGGCGCGCATTGCAGTCAGGGTTTTCAAACCTGCGCCTTCGCTAAAGCCTCGCCAAAAGCCAAAAATCCTCGCTGCTCACCGCTACAGCTTTTCTGTCAATGCGCTAACGCTCCGCACCTTTTCCGCAGGACGGAAAGGAAAGTGCTGGCGCGCAGGTCGCGAAAATGGCTGGAGGGGCATATTTTGTTGCATGGATTCGGATCTGTGCCTAAGTTTCAATAATGTCCCAGACCATTCATAAGCGCGTTCCCGACCGGTATCGGAAGTTTGTTGTGCGGCGGTTAAAACTTGCCAGGAAGTTCCCGGCGATGGTTTTTATCACGGCCGGGTTAGTCTGGGCGTGGGCGGCTTTTTCCGCATCGGCAGCGGTAACCGTACCGCCACAGGTGCTCACGAATCATGTGCCCAAGATCACCCGAAAACTTTCCGCACTGAACCATCTCGATGGCAGCTACCGCCTACAGGTGGCGATCGGCCTGCCCTTGCGCAATCGCGAGCAGCTCACCAACCTCATTGAGGACGTTTATAATCCGGCCAGCCCGAACTACCGCCATTTTCTAAAACCGGACGAGTTTGCGGCGACATTCGCCCCGAGTGTGGAGGATTATCAAGCGGTAATAGATTTCGCCAAGGCTCATCATTTAGCGCTCACGCACACTCATCCGAACCGCACGCTGGTGCAGGTGAACGGCTCGGTGCAGGACATAGAAAACGCGTTCCACACACATCTGCAGACGTTCCAACATCCGGAAGAGAACCGTATCTTTTTTGCGCCGGATGCGGAACCATCCCTGGATTTGAAGACGCCCGTGCTGGCCATCAGCGGTCTGGATAATTACACCCAGCCGCATCCGCACCTGCACCTGTCGAACACCACTTTGACCAGAATCCGACCCATGGGCGGCGGAGGCGGGGCGGGCGGCGGGGGCGGCAGTGGCAGCAACACCGGCCCTTTCTCAGGCTATGATTTCCGGGACGCTTACGCCCCCGGAGTTTCGCTGGACGGCACCGGACAGTCGATGGGGCTGTTTGAGCTTTTCGGTTTCAACACGCAAGATATTCAGGACTACGAGGACAACGTGGGCATCTTTCCCTACGTCAATGTGCAAGCGGTTTTAATTGACGGAGCCACCGGCGATACCGCCAACGCTGATTATATCACTTACCCGGGTTATCTGGCTTATGCCTTTGAAGTCACCGGCGACATTGAAATGGCGATTGCCATGGCACCGGGATTGAGCAGCGTGCTGGTCTATGAAGGTCCGACGCCCATGGATTTGCCGCCCATGGGCACAAACTATATCCAAGGCGCAACGACCACCGCCCAGATCAACGATGTGCTGAACCGCATGGCCACGGACAACCTGGCGAAGCAATTGAGCTGCTCCTACGGGTTCGACATCAATCTTTCGACCGTGCAAATTTTCCAACAATACGCCGCGCAAGGCCAGAGCTTCTTTCTGGCCAGCGGCGACGCCGGAGCCTACTCCGGCCCCGTCGATGAACCGGCAGACGACCCCTATATCACCGTCGTGGGAGGGACAACCTTGACGATGAGCGCGGCAGGAGCCTGGGCATCGGAAACCACCTGGCTCACTCCAGCAGCGGTCGATATTCTGTCCGGTTACACACCCGAAACCGCATCGGGCGGCGGGATCAGTCTCACCTATGGCATTCCCACCTGGCAACAAGGAATCAGCATGACGGCCAACCAGGGTTCCACGACCATGCGCAACTCGCCGGACGTCTCCATGGTGGCCAACAACCTGAATATCGTGTGGGGCAACGATTTACTGGGAGCTTCGTCCGATTTCCCGGAAGGCGGCACCAGCCTGGCGGCTCCGCTCTGGGCGGGTTTATTCGCGCTGGCCAATCAACAAGCCAGCGCCAATGGCCAACCTCCCATCGGGTTTGCCAATCCGGTTCTTTACGCCATTGCCAAAAGCACGAACTACCAGGCCTGTTTTCACGACATCACCACCGGCAGCAATACCAACAACACGAGTCCAACTAAATTCAAGGCGGTGGCCGGCTACGATCTTTGCACGGGCTTGGGCACACCGAACGGCGGCAATCTCATCAAAGCGCTGCTGGCGCCCCCGGCGGATAATCTCAGCATCACGCCGCCGCTGGGCTTCACAGCTTTCGGTGCCGGCGGCGGACCGTTCAGCGTGACTTCCCAGACTTACACCCTCAAGAATATCGGCTCCACCCCCTTGAACTGGAGCCTCGTCAACACCTCCAGTTGGCTGACGGTTTCTGCCGCCACCGGCAGTTTGAATACCGGTGCCAGCACCACGGTCACCATCAGCCTGAATCCAGCGGCTAATAATTTCTTGATCGGCAATTTCAGCGGGAACCTGGCCTTTGCCAATAAAACCGCGAGTACTGTCCAAAACCGGCAAGTTGATCTCTACGTCGGCAATGGCGGATTTGAAACCGGCGACCTGACCGGCTGGACTTTGGCCGGCAGCACCGAACTGGTTTTTGCCCTGGCGGCAGCCGACGCAGACATAGCCGGCACCGCTGCCCTGCCCGGCCAACCCGACGGGCTGTTTGTGCGGTCGGGGCTTTACGGCGCCTACCTCGGAGAATGGTCCTGGAATGGTTACCCGGCGGTCGGCCCACTTTCCCAGTCCCTGGCCACCACAACCAATCAAAAATATCTGGTCTCCTTCTGGTTGACTTGCATTCCCGACGATCAAGGCGTGACCACGAACAACCAGTTTATGGCGAAATGGAATAACACGAAGCTCTATGCCCGGACCAACCTGAATGCTTTCGGTTGGACCAACCTGCAGTTCGTCGTTCCGGCCACCGCCGCCAGGACAGCGCTGGAATTTGATTTCAACAATGACCCGGGCGCTTTCGGGCTGGATGATGTGAGCGTGCAGACGGTTCCCCGACCGGTTTTAAATTCTGCCGCTATTTCCAACGGAAAAATCGCCTTGAGTTGGGGTGCCTTCATGAATGCCTCCTATCAAATCCAATCCTCGACCAACCTCGGCGTATCCGGATGGAGCAACCTGGGCAGTGCCATCCTCGCAACCAACAATTCCGTCAATCTGTCCCTGCCGATCGGCAATGCGCAAAAACAATTTTACCGGGTTGTACTATCGCCGTAGCGGGCGTCCGGTTTTTACTGCTTTGCCGGCCCCGGGCAACGCTGGCCACAGCCGTTGCAGACCGGAGCAGAATGCGAACTCAACACAGACCTTGCAGTGCGCTACATTTATGAGGTGAAACCTGCGTAAGTCCTGGCGGACAGCCACCGGGGAACTGACGCGGTTTGGTTCGCGTTAACGACGGTAAAAAGCTGCCAGCCTTATTGTTTGGGGAAGCTTGACTGCGGCGGGACGATATTTGTTTCAACGTCCGCCCCCATCTCTGCCTCCCACAGGAAAACGAGTTACCACAAGATGGATTTAGAGCATTTCCATCAAATATATAGGGATGCGCCTTTGGTTCCACGAAACAACGGTCATTTTGGTTTTTGGCTTCGTTTCAGCTCAGACGCAGGGTTGGCAACCCTGCGTCTTCGCCAAAGCCTCGCCAAAAACCCATTCCGCCTCGCTGCATCATTTCGCGCCAATGCGCGAACGAATATGCCCGGATTTCGCGGAGGGCAAAATCAATGATTTTGCTTGTCCTGGGTCCGGTCTGGACTACGAGACTGACTTTGCGCCGGAGCCGATGGAGCCGCAGTTCGCGGCGCATTATAAGTTGGCCCGCCCGGCGCAGAGTTACGCGGTGAATTATAGACCGGCATGGAAGGCGGTTGCACGGGCATCGGCGGCACCACGTTAGCCGGCGGGTTCACGCGCGGTTGAGGCACGCTGCCATAAGTATGCGGCTGTTCGCGATTCCCCAAGCCGGGCGACGCAAAACGATTATTTCCCGCTGAACTTCCAACCGGCGCGGAAGGCAAGGCCGGAGGTGCAGTGCGAAAATTTGGTGACGCAGGATTGCGCGGGACAGCGTTTGCGGATGGATCCATGCGCTGGCTCGGGCGGTCCCCAGTGGCACCAGAAACGGGGTTGCGATGCACCAGGGTGCCGTTATCCGGCACATTAACCGGATGAGCCATTCCAGCCGGCAAATCGTGGCGCATGACTTCGTGATTTTGCGTTGCACCTGAGGGGAAGGCGGGCTGTGGCCGGGCCATCGGCGCCGGATCCATATGCCGCGGCAGGGATCCCTGAAAATTCCGCTCCCCCGGTTGAATGGCACGCGCGTCGCCGGACTCATGGCGCATCACGGGACCATGGCGGATCGTGGGGTTGGCGGCGGGAAAATCCCTTCCGCCATGGTAAGCCGGTGAACCAGCCTCGTGCCGCTGATTTTCCTCACCGCCCCGCCAGCCATGGCGGCCAGCATTGGGAAGAGTGGCAATGGACACCGCTTGAATGGGCCGGTGCCCGCCAGCATTAATGCGCTCCACCGCGATGCCGCCGTTAAACACCACCCGTTCATGAGCATTGAAGTTGTTGATGATGGCGGACCGATGAAAGATCTCACGACCCAGCGATGGCTCTACGCAAAAGCTGCGCGGGCGACGTTCGCAAAAATGCGACGGTGAGAGGAATATGAAACAGTCCGCATCCAGTCCAAAACTAAAGCCGATCCCCACGCTGGCATCACGATAAAAAAAGCCCAACCCGGGACGATAAAGGGAGAAGGGCGGGAGCGGCGCCCAACCGCAATAATCATCGCTCGAGCGCCAGGTCACCCAGGATGGAGCCCAAGCCACGTCCGGCCACCAGCACCAGCCCCAGCGGGAATGATGAAACCATCGCCCATAGTGAAAGGTAATGCCCCAGGCATAATCAGAATCCCAATACCAGCCGCAGTCGGTATAAACCCAGTGTCCCCGGTCACAATACGGCCGCCAGGCGGAATCATAAATCACGGTAGTGGGCCGCCAGCATCGGCCATAGCCCTCGACCTCCACCCAAGAGCCGTAGGGCGTGAGCGTCTCATTAAAAGTATTTACGGTGATTTCCGTAGCGGGCGGCGCGAGGGGAGCCGCAGCAGATGGAATGGCCGACGACGGCGCCATGGCCACGGGCAGTGGGGCAGCGGCCTGATCGTGCGCCATCATCAGGTTGATGATTTCAGAAGGCACCCCGGCATCGGTGAGGGCAACGATTTGCTGGGCGGTCAGAGCAAAATGGCCACTGGTGTTGGCGATGAAGTTTTTAACAATGCTGGCATCCACGCCGGATTGAACCAGCCGGAGAACTTCGGCAGCGGGGCTGCCGGGGATGATATCGGCCGGGGTCACGTCGCCACCGGAGGGCGGCGGAATGGGTTGCTCCTGAGCCTGGCTGACGTTGGCGGCAGCCGCGGCCACAGCCACAGCCACGGCAATGAGAGTTTTGGAATAAATGCGGAATTTCATAAATAAGTGCAGTAGTTATTTTTGTTAACGATCGTTGATACCAACAACCAATAGACTGGGAAGTTGCTTGGGCCGTTCACTTTTTCGGACGCTGGTAGGGGAAATCCGGTAAAGGATGGCATGTATTCTGCTTTGTGCTGCCGGCTAATTTTGGTGCCCCCGCACGGAATTGAACCGTGATCCATCGTTTAGGAAACGATTGCTCTATCCATTTGAGCTACGGGGGCGCACGCCGCGCATACGATACCTGCTCCCGGTTTTTTGCCAAGGCTGCATCACGGTAAAGTGTTTTACCCTGGCTGATTTTTCCCGCCGGCCGGCGCTTTCATGGGGCTAAAGTTACCCGCTTCGCCGCAGGCCACGAAACCTTCCGTAACCGATTTTAGGTCCTCCCAGCGGGCGCGAATCTGTCTGGCTTCGGCCACGGTGATCTGATTGTCAGCGGCAGCACTGGCGATGACTTGCAGCAGGTCGGCGAATTCCTGAACAATTTGATTGGTGGCAGGAATCAGATAATGCGGATGGGGAATGTCCTTGGGGTTCTTGATGAAAAAGCCACCGGCGCGCTGGCATATCCATTGCACCAACCGCTGGTCACCGGTGCTGCGGTGCAGCGCCTCGACGCGGTCCAGAGGATTTTCGACCCCGCTCCCTTCGCCTTCGCGCGGCTGGGTCCATTTGTAAATCATGGAAGTGGAGAGGTCCAAATCATCGGCCACCTGTTTGGGAGTCTTCTTATCGAAGACCTCGCGAAGCAATTCGTGGGATTCCATCGCGTGAAAATGTAAAAGCGCCGCCGACTTGGCAAGCGCGAAGCGATTCCGATTTTTGCCAAAAATTATCACTGCGTTATTTCCGCATATGGGCTTTGCTAGGGAGATGGAACCAAGCGGTGAACAACTTGATCA
>CAISVF010000385.1 GCA_903888765.1 uncultured Verrucomicrobia subdivision 3 bacterium
AAACTGCGCATCGGCGTGGTGGTGGATGAGGCGCATCACGGTTTTTTCAGCACCGGAGCCGAGACTCAGGCGATGAAATTTTTCCGCGAAACCTTGCAGCCGGAATACACCGTACTTGTCACGGCCACGCCGGACGACGCGGACATTGCGAAATTTGAAAGGTCGCTGGGTTTGTCAAAATTGAACCGGACGACCATCAACCGCCAGGAGCCGGTGGATGAAGGCTTGATCAAGGAGGGCATCAAGTGCGTGGCCTACTTCGCGCCGACCGGTCAGGAAACGCTGGTGGATTACGAAGACGTGGCGTTGCGCGAAGGCGCGGCGTTACACCGGAAATGCAAGGCGGAGTTGAAAAAATTGGGCGTTGACCTCACGCCGCTCATGCTGGTGCAGGTGGATTCCAAAGACAAAAGCGTGGAGCGGGCGAAAGAGCGATTGCTCGCGCTCGGCTTCACGGAAACGCAAATCGCCGTTCACACGGCGGAAGAGCCAGACAGTGGCTTGCTCGCGCTGGCCAATGACGAGGCGCGGGAAGTTCTGGTTTTCAAAATGGCCGTGGCGCTGGGTTTTGACGCGCCGCGCGCGTCCACCCTGGTTTCCATGCGGGCGGCGCGGGATGAGGATTTCGGTGTCCAACTGGTCGGGCGCATCTTGCGCGTGCATCGCAAGCTGCAAGGCCGCGCCCGCGCCAAAACGCTGCCGGAGATTCTGCGTTATGGTTATGTTTTTCTGGCGGACGCGGAAGCGCAGACCGGGCTTGATCTCGCCGGGCAGCGCATGAACAAGCTGCAAACCGAATACGCCAAAGTCAGCAAGACGACCGCCGTCACCATGCTGGGCGGCAAACCGCATGTTCAAGTCACGGGCGCAGACGGTCAAATCCGGTTGATTCCATTGACTCCGCCGACAGCCTGGCCGACGCCTGAAACTACCGGAGAAACCGTAATGCGGCCGGAAGGTGATTACAGCGGCTTCGCCTTGGAATTGCTCACCGGCGGCTATGCCCCTCAAGATTTGTTGCCCGACGAGTTCAAGCCGATGGTGCCGCCGGGCAGCACCCCGGCCGTTCGGACGGCACACGGATACTGCTACGCCATTCGCCCCGACGTGCCACGCCGCTTCAAAACCCAGGTGGTTTCACCGGACAACGAGGTGACCGAGGAGGATTGCGCGCAAAAGTTCATGCTGTCATCCGGCGAAATTCTGCGCGCGATTGCCTCCAAAGTGCAGGTCCAGCGCAAGACGCTCGAAGTGTTTACGCACCAGATTGAAATGGATTTCACCAACGCGGCGATGGACCCGGAGCACGCGGCGCGCATCGCCTTCAAGGTGCTGACCAAAAACCAGTCGTTTGATGCCCGCGAATTGCGGCGGTCGTTGCTGCGCAAACTAAAAACCACCTTGAAGGAACTCGCGTTGGATCAGGCCGACGATGACGAGCAGGTGAACCACATGCTGAATGTGATTCTGTCTGCGCGGCCGGAGCTGCTGTATCAGGCGCAGAAAGTGGCGCTGTCGGCGCATTGCGAGGTGGAGCAAACGGAAGAAGGCTTGCCCGCCACATTGGAATATGACGCGCCGCTGCCGACTTCCCGGCTGAATGTTTATCGCGTCATGCCGCCGGGTTTGAACAGTTGGGAGCGCCCCTTTGCCGAGTTGCTGGATCGTGATGCCCAAAACATTGTGCGCTGGTGGCATCGCAACCCGCCGCTCAAACCGTGGAGTGTTTCCGTGGTGCTGGATGACGGACGAAATTTTTATCCTGACTTCGTTATCGGAGTCGAGGGACGCAAATGCGATGACAGCGGCTTGCTGGCGGATCCAAAGTTCGCTTTTGAAATCACCCAGGAACAGCCCAAGACCTACGCGGAGCATCCGGTTTATGGGCGGGTTTTGATTCTCAGCCTGCAAGGCGGGGCGCAATGGATGACCGTGCGTTTCGACGAGCGCCAGCGAAAAGCCGTGCTGGACCGCGAGTTTCGCTTGTCGGATGCGGCGGGATATTGAACCCGGCGATGGCCCCCAGAAGTAGGTGCTCGCGCCTGTCATCATGGCCGGCAAATTTTGACCGGCAGGACGGATAAATTATTTGCATAGCAACAATTACGGTCCGGCATGGCTTGGTTTTGGCTTGCTTGAAAACACCGGCGCGGTTAGAAAGCTGCAGAAACGAAAACGTCAGAAACGGAAACGGGTCAGTATTTTTAGGCTAACGATCCCTGTGAAGAGGGTTGTGCCTGGTTTGATGCAAACCGCCGCTGCCATCGCCAGCACGCGGACAGAGGCTGCGTCACCCCGCATTCCTTTTAGCCTGGAATTTACCCTTGCCCGCCTGTGAACTCGGTCAAAATGGGGTCGGTCCCTGATATTGGCAAATCCACAATCACCCGCCATACACGCACCAACCCCATCACGGTCCACATCCCTGCCACAAGGCAGGGCCAGAAGTGTTACCCTTTCTTGAAACTATTCCACTACTGGTTTGCGCTCGAACGTTCATCGGTCGCTCCAAGTTGAGCCACATCCTGCCAGAAATCCTGGCATTGCCCAATCGAAAATCCCGTCGTCACCGATAGGGCATTTTCAGTTGGCAAGGCATGCGAAAATTAAAGATCCGTAGGGCAGCAAATGAAATTTGCCGCGCTTCATTCAACTCTAGCCGGAGAAACACCCTGGCTCGCCAGATGCGTAAAATTCTTAATTGAGTTTATTTGCCACAACTTATTAAAGCACAAGCGTCAAAAGCAATATAGGTTTCGCCAAGTTGAATCATTGCGTATTATTGTGTTTTAGAAAAGGCTTCACGATCGGGATTTTAATGGGCGGAAACGTAATAACATATTCGTCTGCACCAGGTCGAAGTTCAGCGGGTTTAACTGCTTGAAATTCCAGCTTGAGAATATATTTACCGGGCTTCTCAATCTTGAACAGTTGTTCGGGCTTGTAGAAATAGTATGCCGCGCTTCCTTCTTTTGGTGGTGAAGCGACATATGGAGTTAGCTGTTTCCACTCAGGATGGAGCTTTCTAAAAGCATTAGAAGGGAGTTTGTTTGTTTGTGTCACAAAAGTGGAGTTCAACTCAATCGCGATTGGCGTTTTGGCAAGCGGCTGGCCATTAGTGTCCATCATTTCCACCCGGCAGAAATGATAGACTCGTGGGCGTCTTGGAGCTATGTATAAATCTATTTCATTTGTGCCTGTCGAGAAAAATCCATAACTGATTACATCTGATGGGGTCGGAATTGGGTTCAATATCCATACACAAGCCATCAGGTTTGAAGTTGCAAGGGATGCCTGTATAAACCTGTCCCGATTCGGCACATTTGTTTCCTGAGCCTGTGCGCTCCACGCCGCTACTAAAAACATAAGTGCATTACAAGCATTCCAAAATTGAGACTTGCTTTTTTTATTGAACTGGAAAAACAAAGTGTTTTTCATAAATGATTTTTTAATTGTATTTAGTCTGCCGGATGCACTCCGGTCCACGCTGGGAAATCATCAGAAGTATCTGGCCCGACCGGCGCGGGATGGTCATCCGTGGTCAACCCCCAAGTTCCAGTTAACGGAACTCTTTCCGCAACGGCATTCATATCCCAAGTGACGATTCCTAACGTGACACATATACTTTCAGCACCATTGGGGCAAAATCGAACATAATCGCGGAATGTACCCTTCATTTGATTTGGCGTCACCCAGATGTTATGGGGCGTATCAAACAGTTCCAGCGTATTTCCGTTTGTATACTGGTTCATGCTCCTAAAAATAGATTGCGTTCCATTGTAAAACTCGGTTGATCCATCGAGATTGTCGGTACATTGAGCTGCTGGGTTTGAATAGTCCAAATCACAAATTTGCGTAATCCCGGCGCTGCCATCGAAGTCACTGGTGACTTTAACACGATAATGCATCTGACCAAGCGCCGAGTCATCGTCAGTGCCATATTTGACTTTACACGCTGGGTTGATGCCTATTAATCCATACGGATAAATGAAAAACTGACGATAGGCTTCCGCCGCTGAGAATGGAACCATTGAAGCGCTTGGCCGGTAAACATACAATTTCCCACGCACGCCGCTGATCGAAACGGTTTGGCCGTTGTTGAAAGTCAGTTTGGGAAAACACGTCACCGCCTTTGGCCCGCCCGAAATCCACCATGATCCGGTTTCTGGCTGGGTCAGTGGCCAACTAGATTGCTTGTAATATGTGCAATAGGGGGCATCTATCGAATAAGCATAACGGTAAGGAACGGAAATTTCTGGATGACACATGGTCAAATAATACTCCCCATTGGCCGTGCTGCTGATTGAGCCAGCGTCCGGCTGGAACCATTCTTGAGCGTTCACATATTTTCCGGGCAAAATCCAGTTGTTATGATTGGTGACATAATCCACCGGTGGGTCAAATTGCAGTTTAAAAACTATCTTCTGCCCGACGCAGTTGGTTACGTTTATCGCGCTGGGGTCAAGCCGGACATCGTTCGCGGTAATATACGGCTTGTATTTCTGCGCTGTAGAATTAGCGTCGTAATGTTTTTTACCGGAAGCAATCACGGTGAGGTCTGCATCCGAATTATCCGGCAACTCCAGCCACAGTTTACCGTCTGCGCCGACGGATTTGCCAGCTACGGTCAGGGAAGCATTGTCGATCGCATTTTCTGGCACATCCCACCACGGATAGCCCGGCCCGTAATCCATCGGAGGCCGTAGAATCTCGGAAGCACTAGCATCAATTACAAACAGGTTTTTCCGCCTCACCTGTGCCTTGCCGCCGGTAAATAGTTTCATCTGGGTCTTGGCGCTGACATTCATATCAAACGTCGTGTTGCCACCCAAGTCCCAATGATATTGGACTCCGTCCGCGAAATAATGACGCACTGCGTTCCACATGTAGCCCGGCCCACAACTGGCGCAACCCCAACTTTGGTCTTTGTGCGGCATGGCCCGGAGTAATTCCAAAGAAACCCCATCCCAATATGGCCATTGCGCCGGGCCATCGTAAGAACCTCCCCAAGAGTTGTCGGTATGTTCCTGACCATCATCAGGCGGCGATTCACCCCACATGAACTTTTCATGGCCGGAACCTGAAGAGGAGGCTTCTTGCACATACCAATACATGCTGTTGGTGCGCCGGTCATTCAACACACATTGGCCGTTGGTTCCGGCCACTGGCGTCGCCGTTTGACTTTTGGCCGTCTGCTGATACCAAGCATACCCGTAATCCAGCGCCGTGAATTTCTGAACTTCCGTGCCATTGTAGCTAATCATCACCACATACGGCTGCATTTCCACTGCGAGCGAAGTATTGGCCGGTGCCATAGTTGGTGTGCTCACAGACATGGCTCTTGAGCGCAAATTACTGCTCACCCAATTTTGGCCGGAATAGGCTGTTGCGTCAAATGTGGCCGTGCCTTGTCCCCAAATCGGCACACTGGTTGCCGTCCAGTTGTAAGTGCCGTCCCCATTGGCGGAGGAATTATCTATCACCGCATTCGTGCCATTGACTGTCACCGTGGCATTGGGGTCGCCCACGGTGCCATAAACAATGCCCGCCCCATGCCACAAATCATTTCCAGTCGGCGTACCGGTGATGGTCAGAATCAAATCGCTAGGTTCAACGGTGAAATCTATTGCTGTCACGTTCCCCGCCGCATCCGTGGCTTGCAAGGTAATTTCGGTTTCACCGTTTACCGGCACGTTCTCAATCCAGAACATTCCATTGCGTTCCACGATACCCGTAATGATGTTCGTGTTGCCCTCTTCGTCCACGGATTGTGCCTGGATGATTCCTGTCTCGTCGCTCATCGTCCCGCGAATTGTGACGTTCGTTCCGCTTACCGCCATGCCGTCTTGCGGCCAGATTAGATTTATCGTCGGCAGATTGGTTGCCGATTTGTAATCCAGTGTCACATAAAAGTTGGTCGTGGTCATGTTGCCCGCTCGGTCGGTCACGCGCAGCGTGATCCAATTTGTGTTGGTAGCCAGTGCCACGTCGTAGGCGCGGAAAAAGTTGGTCGTGAAATCGAACTGATTGGTGTCAAACGTCTGGTCGGTCACAAACGCATCCTGATTGGCCGCGAAACCAAAGGCATTGTTGATGTCATAGGATAGGCTCGCCAGCGGTTTGTCGGCAAACCCTTGCACTTGAAGATAAGGTTTGCATACCGAGGTGTTGACGGCACTGGTGAGGTTCACCACCGGAGCACCCCGGTCAAGTCTGAGGGTCAGGTCGTCCGTCTCCCATGTCTCCGTGGCATTGGTCGGCCAGCCTTTCAAACCTACCCAGACATCATAAACGCCATCAGCAGAACCGAGGGTCGCGAGGAGGTTGGTTCCGGTGTAAGGTTGCCAGACGGCATTGGCATAGTTGGTGTCGTTGACCAGCACTGCATAGTAAGCCGGACAGCCGCTTTGCAAATTGACCTGCACCGGCACGATGGTTTGATTGCCATAAAAGTTGGCAACCGACAGCGTAAAGCTAATCACGTTCGGGTCAAATCCGTTAGTATAGTCATAAAGCAGAGAGTTTCCTTCTATATCCAAATTGGTCGCATTCAAGGCAAGCGTGTGAAAGTATTTCCAAATCCACCAATCGGGAATGCCATCGCCGTCGCTGTCCACGTCGGTCCAGTCTTCCGCACGCAGAAACAATATGGGCCGACCCAAGGTGGGGACAGCAAAGGGCATTACCACCGGATTGGTAGGCCAGAATTCAGCCTCAATGGTCCAGTTTGCCTCCGCCAAGTCCGTCTTGGACCGGATGGCGTAAACCTGGTTGGTGGCGTTATGCAAATTGCCTGCGGCCCAGTCGGTGGGAACATTGGTGATCTCCAGCCAAAGCTTCTCCCGGTTGAAGGAAAAGTTGGAAAAATTGTTGGTGAATGGTCCCCAACCGTCGCCGCCACCAGAACCGTCACCTGGTGTGGGCACGTCTAAATTCATGGCGCGGGCCAAGGTGCGCAGGGATTGATTGGCAGCGGTAGTCAGGACTTGGGAGATCAAATTAACCAGCGTGGTCGCTTGCGCTTCCAAAGCTGTGGCGACCTGTTCGCTCCTGGTCTGCTGCGCGGCAGCGCGTGATCCTGTCAGAACCTGCCCGGCGGTTTGATCCACGAGAAATTGGCCCTCGGTAATTTGGTAAATGGGGAAGGTGGGATTCGCTGGCGGACACGGCATGGGGGCAGCGCCGCCGCCGCCGGGCATAGTCCACCAGAACGTGCCAAACGGCGGCAAAGCGCTGGGATCCACCTGTGGCAAACCCTGGGCTTCAGCAGTGATTTGGACGATGGAATCCGGCGTTGCCGATTGCCCAAGGCTCGGACCAGGTGAGATGCTGCCAAATTGCGCGCGGGTGACGTTGCCAATAAGCGCGACTCCGATGAAAAGCAGACCAATAGTTTTGCCCCATGATTTCATAATAAATTCCTTTTAATTAATGCTATCGACATTAATAGAAAACTTATTATCATGCATAGAACAAACTGCATTCCTAGCAAAATACAATCTTGGCTGACATGCTTTAGCGAAATTGCTTATGGAGGGCTGCTTTCCGAGATTCCTGCCCACCATCGCACCAGCCGGCAAATCCGCCGCATCGGCATCAAGTAGCCAAGGCGGCTCGCCCTGACTAAACGCTTGAACCACATAAACATCCAGCGAGGGAATTTTCGTCCGATCTGGGCTGCCGATAGGCTAAAATTGGCAGGAAGAAACTGTCAGAGAAACTGTCAGTAAAGTGATACGCAAGCAGCCAAAATTTAAGCCAAATTCACGCCATTTTCCCTTGAATATCCCAATAAAACCGCTATATTCCTTGTATTCGGATCAGTGCAAAAGAATTACCATTTCTTTACCACTTTTGTTTTTTGCCGGTGGTAAAGTTTTGTAGATTTCCCCAACTGCCATAGTTTGCCTATAAAATAGTAGTTCCAATTCAAAAATTTACCGTTTTTTACCGATTTTTACCGCTACCGCAAAACTTTATCATCCCACCCGTCGTGCCCCTTCCGGAGCTGATCAACAGGATGCTACGCTATAAAAAGTGGTTCAAATCCCGCTAAATGGCGGCTTTTGTCACATTTTGTCACATTTTGTCATAAAATGTCATATTTTGTCCTGTCGTTTTTCTTGAGCGCGAGGTAAATATACCTTTTTTATAGAGTTCTGGTCGGCAGTCATAGACTGCCGCTACAACTGCCGGTACAGTTGAAAAGAAGGGCAAAAACTTTACTACACCCAAAGCCATTTACCTCGCATTTAGGCTTTGGGAGATGACCAAACGTGACCAAACGTGACCAAAGATGACCGAAAATAAAAATTCCAGTTTTTTGGCCCCGCGGAATCACCACAAGGCGTCTCAACGTTTTCAAAGAGCGAGTTTAATCTGATTCTGAAGGCCTGCTTGGCCGACGGATTCAGGCTTAAAGTATGACACCCCAAATTAACACAAATCCACCCAATCCGCCAAAGTTTTTTTGGAGCAATTTGGAGTATGGAAGTGAAACAAGTATTCGGTCTGATCCGGCGTCCCTGGGGCGTCTTCTATCTGAAAAGCAAAATCACGGGTCAGCAAACCAGACTCAAAACCTGCGACAAACCTGCGACAAGTTCGAGGCGCAGCGCATCTTGTATCCGGAGCGGTTTGAGATGGAGAATTAGGGGCACAATTCCAAGGCCATGCATCGGGCATATGCGAAGCGGGCCCAGACGAAAATACCCTCGCTGGCGGATTATGAGCCTTTGCAGACGGCCACTTTGCAGGCGGGCAATAATTCGGGGTGAAGGATGCGAAGCAATGGTCCGCATTCCGGGGTCCTGGTTGATAGGCCAATATCAGAAACTGCGTCATTTCGGGTGGAAGGTGGCGACCAGCAAATGGGCGGCCGTGGTTTCGCCGGTTCAAGCCAAGCGATTTCAGGCTGCTCAGGCAAATGCCGGGGCACCGGATAATCCAGATACCGAGAATCCAACATTGATAGTGCGAGATTACTGGCGCAGACTCGACGTATGGGCAAATCAAAAAATCCAGCTACCGGCGAAGGCTTCCTCGGCGAAACCATGGTTCACAAACTTTCCCGCGCCATGGGCGTGGTGGAACAGGTGGACGAAGCCAAGGCAGGCTGGCCGCCACAGATCATTTTGAAGCTCACTGACGGCACCGTAAAAAAAGGCCGCCTGAGCGATTTCCGGGAACCGAGCAGCAAGGAACGGATAAAAACACCGTAGGTCCATGTTGGTTGACAATACCCGCCGCACAACCGGCGTTGCCTAAATATCCTCCACTTTGATTCTTTGGCGAGCGGAGAATAATCAGCATTAATGGTCTGTGGTTGGTTGATATGCCAAGATCAAGAGCCCTTGTTAAATCGCCCAACATGAGCGCCAGGCTCGCTGGGACGCAGCCCACGAGGTCTTTCAGCGGCGGATAGAACGCCAAAACGAATAAAAACACTGCCATCACGCCCCGCAAAATGCCCTTGAGGCTCGCCGGCTTCGTACAAACTCGCGCACGGGATAAGTTTGCCCTAGGGCATGGCTTTCGTGCTTTCTCGCTCAATAACGGGCACATAAGCTGGCGAAAACCGGATTGGCGATGGCGATGGGCAGTGCATTACAGGGCACAGGCGCAATCCGCTTCCAGCAATGAGGATATTGAATTATTGCGATAAATAGCTTGCATACGGGCGCCTCATGATGGATTGTCGATAGCTAACCCCTGAATTTGAGCAGCCGCGATGTCATTTCATGTCGCAAAAACAGTTAACTTTGGCCAAGGCATGGCCGGGCCTTGTTGATAGAGAGCTGAAATTTATGAAAACCAAATCGTTTTGGAGTCTCAGCCTGTTGCTGGGATTGCTGGTCTCGAGCCGAATGACCGGCGGGGCGCAAACCGTGACCCAGGTTTCCGCCGGAAGCAACCATAGCCTATTCCGCCTGAGCGACGGCAGCCTGTGGGGCCTGGGTTACAATGGTGATGGCGAGTTGGGCGACGGCACTTACAACAACACCAACCGACCCGAAGAGATCGTGGCCGGCGGCGTCACGGCGATTGCCGCTGGAACCTACCACAGCCTGTTTCTCGAGAGCGACGGCAGTCTCTGGGGCATGGGCGACGCCTTTTATGGCGAGCTGGGCGATGGCGCTTCCAACAGCACCACCAACCGCCCCGAAAAGATCGCGCCTGGCGGCGTCGCGGCGATTGCTGCGGGATCACGCTTCAGCCTGTTTCTCAAGAGCGACGGCAGTTTGTGGGCCATGGGCGATAACAACCAGGGCCAGCTTGGCGACGGCACTAACAGCAACAACAACATCCTCAACACGAATCTTCCCGAGCAGACCGTGGCCAGCAATGTCACGGCGATTGCCGCGGGAGGGGGACACAGCCTGTTTCTCAAGAGCGACGGCAGTCTCTGGGGCAATGGCGATAATTCTCACGGTCAATTAGGTGACGGCACTTATAACTTCACCAACCACCCGGAACAGATTGTGGCTACCAATGTCACGGCGATTGCTGCGGGAACATTCCACAGCCTGTTTCTGAAGAGCGACGGCAGTCTGTGGGGCATGGGTGACAATGCTTACGGTCAGCTAGGTGACGGCAACATCACTGGCATTAATGCCGGAACCAACCGGCCGGAGCTGATTGTATCCAGCGGCGTCGTGGCCATTGCCGACGGCACCGGCCACAGCCTATTCCTCAAGAGCGACGGCAGTTTGTGGGGCATGGGCGTGAACGACCATGGCCAGTTGGGCGATGGCACTTACAACAACACCAACCGCCCGGAAGAGATCGTGGCCAGCGGCGTCGTGGCCATTGCCGCCGGATGGGGCCACAGCTTGTTTGCCAAGAGCGACGGCAGTCTGTGGGGGATGGGTGTAAATGACAGTGGCCAGTTGGGTGACGGCGCTGGGTCCCAAACCAACCGCCCGGTTAAGATTTGGCCAGCCAACCTGGTTGCCAGCCTCCCGGTCATCACCAGCCAGCCGCAGAGCCAGACCAACCAGGCCGGCACGACCGTGACCTTGCCGGTGGCTGCCACCGGCACCGCGCCGCTACATTACCAATGGGACTTCAATGGCGGCGCCCTTGCCGGCGCGACGAACAGCATGCTTACGCTGTCCAACGTGGCCGTCACCAACGCGGGCCGTTATCAGGTCATCCTCACGAATGCATACGGCAGCGCGACCAGTATCGTGGCTGTGATTACTGTCACCACGAACACCCGCGTCTTGATCTCTGGTGTAAACATGAACGCAGCCGTTCAAGGCTATCTAACCACTATGGGGTATAGCTCTACCATCGTTACACCGAGCGCGTTTGGCAGCACGAGCTTTGCGGGTTACCATGCGATTTGGCTGGGAAGTGAAAGCACTTTCACTGACCTGAAGGCACGGCAGGCGGATTTGACAAACTTCGTGGCTGCCGGCGGCATTCTGTTCTGTGAAATCGCAGTTGGTTATGGTAGCCCCATGACCAACTATCCCTTTGGTGGTAAGCTTGCAATCCAGACGGGACGGGGCGACACCGTTCGCATTGTCAATGCTGGCAGTCCGGTTAACGCCGGGCTCGATGACGCTGGTTTGAGTGGATGGAACGGTTCTGACCACACCGAATTCACTGGGATTGGCTCGTTTTCCGGGGTCACGGATAATGGAACGAACGGTTATTGGGTGACTATCATCCGGAACCTTGGTTCGGGATATATTGTTTATAGCGGACAAGATGTTTCTTACCATATTCAAAATGGTCTGGGACCAACGGGAGCCGCCAGCCCCAAGGGCGTGCTGTTGAATAACATCCTTTCGCTCGTCTATACGCCTTCCGCGCCGACCGTAACCGGAATTTCTGCAGGCTACGATCACAGCCTGCTTCTGATGAGCGACGGCAGCATGTGGGGATGGGGCATCGGCACACAGGGCCAGTTGGGCGCAGGTTACCTCAACGGAGCCAGCCGGCCCGTGCAGATCGTGTCCAACGGCGTCACGGCGATTACCGCAGGACGCTATCATGAAACCCTGTTTGTCAAGGATGACGGCAGCCTTTGGGGCATGGGCATGAACGCTTATTGCCAGTTGGGCAATTGTGGAAGCAGTGTTCAGCCTGAGCAAACGGTCGCCAGCAACGTCATGGCGGTGGCGATGGGCATTGAACACAGTCTGTTCATCAAGAACGACGGCAGTCTCTGGGCCATGGGTTATGGTGGTCAAGGCGAACTGGGTGACGGCAATTATCGCGAAAGCCCGCCGGAGCAGATCGTGGCCAGCAACGTCACGGCGATTGCCGCGGGAGGCTATCACAGCCTCTTTCTCAAGAGCGACGGCAGTCTCTGGGCCATGGGCGCCAACGGTGAAGGCCAGCTGGGCGATGGCATTTACGAGCCTTCCTACCGTACCAATCTCCCGGAACAAATCGTTGCCAGCGGGGTCACGGCGATTGCCGCCGGAAATACCTGGAGCTTGTTTCTAAAGAGCGACGGCAGCCTTTGGGGCATGGGCTTTAACCTTGATGGCACTTTGGGCGACGGCTCTGACAACAACACCAACAGGCCTGAATTGATTGTGAGTAGCGGCGTCACGGCCATCGCCGCGGGAGGCGATCACAGCCTCTTTCTCAAGAGTGACGGCAGCCTCTGGGCCATGGGCAACAACCATTCCGGCCAGTTGGGCGACGGCACTCCATTCGCCGGCACCTACGGCTACACCAACCGGCCCGAGCGGATCGTGGCCGGCGGTGTCACGGCGATTTCCGCCGGTAACGACTGGAGCCTGTTTATCAAGAGCGACGGCAGCCTCTGGGCCATGGGCGACAACCAGTTTGCCGAGTTGGGCGACGGCGGTTCCGAGCAAAGCACCAATGTGCCTGAGCAAATATGGCCCACCAACACGGTTCCCGTCCCCCCGGTCATCGTCACCCAGCCCGTCAGCCGGAATGTTGTCCTCGGGAACAACGCCGCGTTGTCGGTCATCGCCAGCGGCACTTCGCCCCTCGCGTACCAATGGGACTTCAACGGGGTGCCGATTCCCGGCGGAACCGGCAGTTCGCTGTCCCTGTCCAATGTGACCTGCGCCAACGCGGGCAAATATCAGGTGATCATCACCAATGCCTATGGCAGCGCGACCAGCAGTGTGGTCAGCCTGGTTGTCACCGCGATCACTGTCACGAACATCGCTGCGGGAGACTACCAAAGCCTGTTCATCAAGAGCGACGGCAGCCTGTGGGTCATGGGCGATAACTATTACGGCGAGTTGGGCGACGGCACCTACAACAACACCAACCGCCCGGAAGAGATCATGACCAACGGCGTCACCGCCATTGCCGGTGGAGGCTACGACAGTTTCTTTCTCAAGAGCGACGGCAGTCTCTGGGCCATGGGCGCCAACGGTTATGGCGCGCTGGGCGACGGCACCACCGATGGTGGCACTTATCAGACGAACCGTCCGGAAATGATCATAGCCACCAATGTCACCGCCATTGCCGCCGGCGAAAGCCACACCCTGTTTGTCAAGCAGGATGGCAGCCTGTGGGCCATGGGCTACAATAATCATGGCCAGTTGGGCGACGGCACTTTCAACGCCAGCGGGCGGCCGGAACAGATTTTAGCCGGCGGCGTCACGGCCGTGGCGGCCGGCAATGGCTACAGCCTGGTTCTTCAGAACGACGGCAGTCTGTGGACCATGGGCTATAACCACTATGGCCAATTGGGCGACGGCACCACCAACGATTTCAACCAGCCGGAGCGCATCGTGACCGGTGGGGTCACGGCCATTGCCGCCGGACAGTATCACAGCCTATTTATCAAGAGCGACGGCAGCCTGTGGGGCATGGGCAACAATAACTTCGGCCAGTTGGGCGACGGCACCACCATCAATGCCACCCAACCTGAGCAGATCGTGGCCAGTGGCGTGACGACCATCGCCGCCGGCTTCTATCACAGCATGTTTGCAAAGAGTGATGGCAGCCTGTGGACCATGGGCGGAAATTTTCAAGGCCAGTTGGGCGACGGCTCTTCGGACGGTGGCACTTTGAGGACCAACCGGCCGGAACAGGTCGTGACCGGCGGCGTTACAATGCTCGCCGCCGGCAGTGGCCACAGCCTGTTTATCAAAAGCGATGGCAGTTTGTGGGCCATGGGCAACAACGCGCAAGGCGCATTGGGCGACGGCACTACGGACGACGGAACTTATAGCACCAACCGGCCCGAGCAGATTGTGGGAACTTCCGGGCCACTCCCGGTCATCACCACCCAGCCTGCTAGCCAAACCGTCGCAGCCGGCAGCAGCGCTAGTTTCTTCGTCACGGACACGGCTTGTTCGGTAAACTACCAGTGGTATAAAGGCGCCACGCCCATTGGCGGAGCGACCAGCGCGACGCTAACCTTGTTGAATGTGCAGGATGCGGCTGCCGGCAGTTACAGTGTAATATTGAGCAATGGGGCCGGATTCGTGACCAGCTCCAATGCGACACTGACGGTGGTGGACCCTGCAAGAATCACCAGCCAGCCACAGAGCCAGACGAACCGGGCCGGAACGACCGCGACATTCACCGTCACCGCGACCGGCACTGCGCCGGGCTATCAGTGGTATCAAGGGGCCACCCCCATTGGCGGAGCCACCAATGCCGCTCTAACCTTGTTGAACGTGCAGGATGCGAATGCGGGCAGTTACCATGTGGTGTTAAGCAACGCGGCCGGAACGGTGACCAGTTCCGATGCGACGTTGACCGTGATTGACACGCCGATGATCACCACCCAGCCCCTGAGCCAGCTTATTTTGGTTGGGAATAATGCGACTTTCTCGGTCACGGCCGCAGGCGCTCAGCCGCTCAGCTATCAATGGAACTGCAACGGGATCACTATTCCCGGCGCGACGAACAGTTCGCTCACCCTGACCAACGCGGGCTTCGCCAACGCGGGCGATTATCGAGTAGTCATCAGCAATGCCCATGGCAGCGCCACCAGCAGCGTGGCCAGCCTCGTCGTCATCATGAATAATGCGGTCAAGGTGGCCGCTGGAGACTATCATAGCCTGTTTCTCAAAAGCGACGGCAGTCTCTGGGTCATGGGAGACAACTATTACGGCGAGTTGGGCGACGGCACCTACAACAACACCAACCGCCCGGAAGAGATCGTGACCAATGGCGTCACCGCCATTGCCGGCGGCGGCTACGACAGTTTCTTTCTCAAGAACGACGGCAGTCTCTGGGCCATGGGCGCCAACGGTTATGGCGCGCTGGGCGACGGCACCACCGATGGTGGCACCTATCAGACGAACCGTCCTGAAATGATCGTGGCCACCAACGTCACCGCCGTCGCCGCCGGAGAGAGCCACACCCTGTTTGTAAAGCAGGACGGCAGCCTGTGGGCCATGGGCTACAATAATCACGGCCAGTTGGGCGACGGCACTTTCAACGCCAGCAGCCGGCCGGAACAGATTTTAGCCGGTGGCGTCACGACTGTGTCAGA
>CAISVF010000386.1 GCA_903888765.1 uncultured Verrucomicrobia subdivision 3 bacterium
GGAGGTTGTTGCCGCGAGGGAAACAGCCACCAGACTTAGTGCGATGATTTTTTTCATTTTGTATTTTATTGGTTTTTGTTGTTTAGTTTTACTGTCAATTTATTCCAGATCAAATGTTATTGAACTGAAAAGGTTGTGGTCCAGGTAACCGGAGCGCCAGAGTGATAAAGGAAGAAACCTTGATTAACTTGAGGATACGAAGTTACAGGCATCGGAGTACCATCAACCTGATAGAAACCAGCCGGGCTTGCAGCACCTTCCCAAGTGGTAGCGTCAGCAGCATTGAAATAGTAGTACAATGCGTAGCCTGAGCCATTCCAAGAGTACAGCACGTCATTCAGAGCCTGAGTAGGCGGGTCGAGCGGTGAGGAAGTCAAGCCCGTGGGCAATCCAAAACCCGAAACGACGGGATTGGTTGAAATAGGAACTTGAAGGGTAATCAGGTTGTAGCCGCTATTGATGGTAATGTTGTTTGTCCCCTGCAAAACGGTACCGACAGTGGTAACAGTCATCGGCGCAGCAGAGTTGTTCTTGATAAATGCAGCTTTTCCACCAGCAAGGCTGATTGAAGCAGGTGTGCCGTCAACTGCGTACCAACCAGCAGGTGAAGCAGTACCTTCCCAAGTTGTTGCGTCAACTTGATTGAAATAATAATAGAGAGCGTAACCAGCGCCATTCCATGCGTACAAAACGCTGTTGGTACTCAAGGAAGGATCTTGAGTGGCGTTAGCGGCGGGACTGGAAACCAAACCATTGATCAACGTGGCATTGATGTCACCGTTGGTCGCATTCGCGTCCGAACCGTTGATCAACTGGTTACCAACGATTTGGTAGCCGCCAGCGGGGATGGTTTGGTTAATGTAACCCACAACGTTTTGTGAGTACACCTGCGCTTGGGAGGAGATGACCCCGGCTGCAAGCGCGGCAGCGGCGATCAGTAGTGTTTTTTTCATTTTTCTGTAGTGTTTTGTTGTTTTTTTACTGCGTGCAGCGCAAAGGTCGCAGATAAAGCGGGGCTGGTCAATGTTTTTTTGAAGTTTTTTTTGACATAATTTGAAAAGCAAGTTGGCGGTGAGCCACAGATGGGCACAGATGGGCACAGATATGGGAATCGAAAATGGCGGAAACGGGGGCGATTGAGCTAATCTGCTATGGAATGGGTAGGTTTTCAGGTTGGTGGGGCCTGGGCGCGCATGGGAAAGGCGGTGGAGGGCCACCGCATTCCAAGACGCTGGCGCGTTCGCGGGGGCGGTTGGTGGTTAGCCACAGATGGGCACAGATGGACACAGATATTTAAGGCTTGGGAAGTTTGGCTCTGCTCGCCATTCAACTGCGGTCTTGGCAGACGGGTCTTGGCAGACGGCCACCTTTTGCGGTGGCGCACCTTTTTGCTGAGTTTTGTTTGCAAGTGGATGCGTTTTGGTTCGCCATGACGGCGCGCACGGAGGTCTTGGCAGACGTCCGCGCGCCCTGCTACCGCCAGAATGTAAACTGTTGGTTTGGTGGGTGTCGTTGGGATCGTGGCAATGGTTGCGGAGAGGCGGCTTGGACGACGGCCACCGGACTGATGGAGCTGGTTTTTATCCGGTTTTATCGGTGTGATCCGTGGTTGAGATTTTTAGTTTTCAACACTCTGGGTAACACGAATGGACAGGATTAACGGGATGATCAGGATGAGAATGAGAAAAAGTGGTGAATGGACTGGCGGCGCTGGTATTGGATTGTGTTTGATAAAGACGGAATTGCGGTTATTTTCCGGTCATGGGTTACATTGAAGCCATCCAACGCTGGCAGTCGTTGCCAGCGGCCGCGCGCCAACGGTTGCGCTGGCAGGCCATTCCGCAACAGGTGGCTGATAGCATGGCTTTTGAAGGTGAACCGGTAGATCTCGCATGGCTGACGCAGCTCCATCCGCCCACTCCACCCGCTGGATTGAAACCAGCCGGGGAATTCTCCGCTACGCCGAATTAGCCCCTTTGCTCGCGGAACGCGTGCTGCGTATTCAAGAGCGCATTGAAGCGGGACAATACGCAGCCGAGCCGTTGGACGAAAGCCTGATCCGCACTCTGCACCGGGATTTTTGCGGTGATCTGGTCCCAGAATGGGCAGGGCATTGGCGTTCAATGGCCGTGTGTGTCGGCACCCACGAACCACCACCACCGCATTTAGTTTCGCTCCAGGTGCGAGAATATAGCCTGGATTTGCAGGCGCGCTTGGCCGGGCCGATTCCATTTGAGCGGTTGCCCGAAACGTTGGCGTTTGCCGAATCCCGCCTGTTGACGATCCATCCATTTGCCGACTTCAACGGACGACTCGTGCGGCTCTGGCTCTGGGAAATCCTGCGCCGGCTGCAACTGCCGCCAGTGCAACTTACACCGCGTGACAAGGCGGAAACCGAAGTTTACCTGGCCGCCTTGCGCGCGGGTGATCAAAAGGATTATCAACTGCTGGCCCGCCTATGGATGCAGCGGCTGGCCACTCCGCCGATTTATTAACCACAGATAAAGCCGGGATTGGCACGGATTAAAAACGGTCTTGGCAGCCGGGTCTTGGCAGACGGCCACCTTTTGCGGTGGCGCACCTTTTTGCTGAGTTTTGTTTGCAAGTGGATGCGTTTCGGTTGGTCACGACGGCGCGCACGGAGGTCTTGGCAGACGGCCGCGCGCCCTGCTACCGCCAGAATGTAAATTGTTGGTTTGGTGAATTTGAATGGGATGGGGACAAGCGGCGGTCTTGGCAGACGGGGCCTTGCGGTTGCCCACTTTATTGCATAAACCCCTTTTGAAATTGAGCCGCCAAGGGTTTAGTCGCAAAGGGAAGGTCGTGGGGGAGATTCTCCACGGCATCCGGCTTTGAGCATTGAGCTTGAAAACTGCCCTCAAAAGTTGGAAATTCTTACCATGACAAGCACGATTACCACCAAAGGTCAGACGGTTGTGCCAAAGGAATTGCGTCAGAAATTCGAACTCGACGCTGGTGCGGTTCTGGATTGGCAGGTCGAGGGTGATTCCATGCGCGTGGTTAAATTGACACGCTTTACCAAAGGCAGTTTTCTTCAGGCACTACGCAGGCTGGGCCGCGTGCCAGCCGCTCCGCGAGATCAACAGCCGGTGGAGGCCGCTTGAGATTCCTGCTCGACACCAATGTGATTACCGAAGTGGCCAAGCCACGGCCCAACGCGCGGGTGTTGAACTGGCTGTTGGCACATGAAGCAGCCAGCGGCATCCCCAGCATTGCGGTCGCCGAGCGCTACCAGGGAGCGCATAACGCGCCCAAGGAACTGCGGGTCCGTTTATTGTCGGAAGTGGATCGTTTTATCCATGAGTTCGGGGAGACCGTGGTTCCGTTTGACGCGGAAGCGGCCAAAGTATGGGGCGAATATGTTTCGCGTCCCGCCGTAAAGCAACAACCGCGCGGCTACCCGGACACCCAGATTGCCGCGATTGCCTTGAGCCGGGGATTAACCGTGGTTACACGCAATACGCAGGATTTCCCCGAAGTACCCGTGCTTAATCCGTTTGAGGATTAAACTGCGATTGCCTATTCATTCCTATCCGCGCGGGTACGGGGAATACGTGGGCGGTTAACCGGCGCGGGAGGGAAAAGCGGTGGAGGGCCACCGCAATCCAGGACGCTGGCGCGTTCGCGGGGGCGGTTGGATGGCGCGGAGCGTCTGGGAGTGACCTGTCCTTGGGTGTTTTGGAGGGGCGGGATGGTGGCGGGGGCAGTGAAAAGGCGAAAGCGGAAATTTGAAGCTGGAAACCGCCATTGAGCTGAACCGCGAAACACGCCAACCACGCGAAAGGGAAGGCTGAGAGAGAATTCCGCCGCACCCAAAATACTTCCCTCAGTATGTGAACGGTTCCTGTTCGCAAACCTGCA
>CAISVF010000387.1 GCA_903888765.1 uncultured Verrucomicrobia subdivision 3 bacterium
AACTCGCTGCCGGTGGCGAATCATTTTGCTTCGGCGAACAAAGTGGAAGTAATTTTGGCGGGCGGCGTGATTTATCCACGCCTCGGCGTGCTGGTCGGGCCGATGACCGTCGAGGCTTTTTCCAAAATGCGCGTGGACGTGGCGATCATGAGCGCCGGCGGCATCACGCTCGAAGGCGTTACGAATTCGCACGCGCTGCTGATTGACATCCAGCGCGCGATGCTGAAGGCCGCACAGAAAATTATTTTCTGCCTCGACCACTCAAAATTCGGCCGCCAATCCGTTTCGCCGTTATGCGGCCTCGACATGGTGGACACGATTGTAACCGACAGCGGCGCACCGCATGAATTGGTTGCGGCCTTGCGCGAACGCGGCGTGGAAGTGGTCGTCGCGCCGCCGCCGCACACGAATGCATCTGAAATTTAAGCCACAGATGCACACAGATGAAACACAGATTAAGCTGGCAGAAAAGGACTTTTCACTCCAGCCGGTGACGCAGCATCTGATTGGTGCCGCATTTGAAGTTCACAATGTTCTTGGCTTCGGGTTTCTGGAGAAAGTCTATCAGCGCGCCATGCAGGCTGAACTACAGTTGCGAGGGATTAAGGTTGAGCTTGAACCTAAAATACAGGTTCAATTCAAAGGTGTTATTGTTGGTGATTACGCCGCCGATTTGTTGTTGGCTGATAAAATAATTGTGGAATTAAAGACTGACGCGGTTTATCAGTCTGCGCATGAAGCCCAGCTGCTTAATGAATTGCGCGGCACCGGAATCAGGCTGGGCTATTTAATTAACTTTGGCCGCGAGCGGGTAGATTATAAACGCATCGTTTTATGATTTGAATCTGTGTTTCATCTGTGTGTATCTGTGGCCGGAAATTTTTTGATTTAACATGAACTTAGCAGAAAAAGTCAGATTGGCCGGCGTCGTTGGCGCGGGCGGCGGCGGGTTTCCGACGCACGTCAAGCTCAACGCCAAGGCCGAGACTGTCATCGCCAATGGCGCGGAATGCGAACCCCTCCTGCACAAGGATGCCATCACCATGGAGGAGCATTCGGCCGAACTGGTGCGCGGCATGCAACTTGCCATCGAGGCGGTCGGTGCGCGTGAAGGCGTGATCGGCGTCAAAGGCAAAAAGAAACGTGCTGTCGAAGCCGTTCAAGCCGCGAGCAAAGGCACTAATGTCCGCGTGCAGTTGCTCGGGGATTATTATCCGGCCGGCGATGAATATGATCTGGTTTACAACGTCACCGGCAAATTGATTCCGCCCGGCGGCATTCCCATCGCGGTCGGCGTCGTGGTTAACAACGTCGAAACATTTGTAAATATTGCCGCCGCGCACGACGGCCAGCCGCTCACACACAAAACCCTCACCATCGCCGGCGCAGTGAAATCGCCGGCGACCTTGCGCGTGCCGATTGGCATGACCTTCCGCGAGTGCATTGAATATGCGGGCGGACTCGCCACGGATGATCCGGTGCTGTGCCTCGGCGGTTTGATGATGGGCACTACGACTGACGATCTCGACACCCCGGTCACCAAAACTTCCACCGGCGTGGTGATTTTGCCGCGCACGCATCATACCATCGAACGCAAAATAAAGCCGGCCAAGCTGCAGGCGAAGATTGGCAAGTCCGCATGCGACCAGTGCCGCTACTGCACGGAGTATTGCCCGCGCTTTCTGCTGGGCTATGCCGTCGAGCCGCATCAAGTCATGCGCACGCTGGCTTTCAGCGGCACGGGCGAAGATTATTTTAATCAATGGGCGGCGATGTGCTGCTCGTGCGGACTTTGCACGCTGTATTCCTGCCCAGAGGAATTATTTCCGAAGGAAGCTTGCGACGACGCAAAAACCATGATGCGTGCCAAGCAGATGAAGTGGACCGGCCCGATGAATCCCAAGCCCCATGCCATGATGGATGGCCGCCGCGTGCCCATCAAGACGCTCGCCA
>CAISVF010000388.1 GCA_903888765.1 uncultured Verrucomicrobia subdivision 3 bacterium
CCTGTTGGGTTGGTAGCTCAGTTGGTAGAGCAGTGCCCTTTTAAGGCATTGGTCCGGGGTTCGAGTCCCCGCCAACCCACCACTTCTTTTCCCCATTTGGAAGAGTAGCGACCACAGTTTGACAAAATAACTTGTGGCCTTTCACTTTCGTTCAGCGACTCATCAAAGACCAATCCAAAATAATTCCGCAGTTGGCTGGCCTGAACAATCAAAAGAGAGCCGGCATAAATTATCGCAAAACAAATGCTGACGCCTTGTCATATCGACGCATCCTGCTTGGCGCCGTCTGTAAGACGGAGAGGCGCTCCGTTTAAGGTGGAAAACCAATCGCCAGTTTCACCGCCGAGTATTCTGGATGAATTTTCCCGTCGCGGGTGCGGATAGTCAAATCGGGTTCCGTCCACGAATGGCTGCGAAACCAAGCCGGCAAATCTGCCGCGCGCATCAAGCCAAACAGGCCGATCAACGGCGGGTCCCCTTCCCGGAAAACCACGGGCCGCTGGCGGACGATGACCAGATCATTGGTCCGGGCAGCCGCCAGTAAGCGGGCAAACTGCGCTGATTCCAGCGGAAATACGCAGGCGAAAAAGCCGCCGGGTGTAAGATGCCGGGCAGCGATGGCGCAATAATCAGCAATGGTTCCACGCAGCTCGAAGCGGCAGGCCAGCTTTTGCGGGTGTTCACTTTTTACGCCTGCATCCAAGGCAAAATACGGCGGACTGCCGGTGATGAGATCAAAATTCTCACCGGCGGCTAAAATCCCCGGCTCCCGAAAATCGCCAAAGCGGATTTCATAACGATCGCCCAGGCCGTTATACTGCGCTGATTTTCGGGCAAGCGCCACGCTCTCGGCCTGCGCCTCGATGGTCACAAATTTTGCGCCCGGCAAGCGCCAGGCGCTAATCATGGCCACTGTGCCAATACCGCTGCCAAGATCCAGCACCGCGCGAGCGCTCGGGCACCAACTCGTGCCATACCAAGCGGTTAAAATATCATCAGTGGAAAACCGGTGACCCGCGCGCAATTGAAACAAACGAAAATGACCGCTGATGGCATCGAGCGTTTCGCAAGGCTCAACCACTAGGGAAACACCGGCTGTCAACCCGTCAGGTGGAGCCGTGGCGCTCCCGTCTGCAGTCGGAGCCGCGGCCAAAAATCCTGGGGGAATAATGCCCGGTTTGGCCCAACCCTTGAAATGGGTTACGAAGACAGAATCAAGGGGCCGAACAGCTTCGCCTTCGCCCGGAGTTTTCATAAAGTTCGAGCCCTCATGGCGTTGCCGGCCGACTGTTTATTGCCGGCTTGAGTGGTTCAATATGGATGAGTACGTCGCGCACCGAAGGAATTTCCGAGCGCACCTTGTTTTTTACCTCATGCCCGATGCGATGCGAATTTTTCACGGTCATCTGCGGATCTACTTCCACATGCATATCCACAAAAAACTGGTAGCCCATCTTACGTACAAAACATTTTTCCACCCCATCCACTCCGCGAATAGTGCCAGCCACCCGGCGGATCTGCTCCACCAACTCACGGTCAGGCGAGCGGTCCATTAATTCATTCATGGCGGGCACGAGGAGGTGCCATCCGTTCCAAGCGATGACGGCGGCAGCGGCCACCGCCCCCCAGTTGTCCGCCGCCTCGTAGCCATTGCCGCCCACCAGGGAAATGCCGATGCCCAGAAATGCGGCAGCGGAGGTAACGGCATCACTGCGGTGATGCCACGCATCGGTCTGCACAGCGGAACTGGCCACCGTCTCGGATTCGCGCAGCACAAACCGAAACAGCGTTTCCTTCATGACAATGATGGCAATGAGCAGCACCAGAGTCCAGGGTGACGGGGCCACACGCGGCTCCTTGAGTAGGTGGAGGGCGGTGAAGGCGATCCAAACCGCCGCAAGCAGCAGCATTACCGAGACGATGGCGGCGGCAATCGGCTCCGCTTTGCCATGGCCATAAGGATGATCTTCATCCGGGGGCGTTTCAGCGACGACAAGGCCACGCCAGACGATGATGGAACTGAAGATATCCGCGAGGGATTCCACCGCGTCGGCAATGAGCGCTTGCGAATGGCCAAAGATGCCCGCGAGGAATTTCGCGGCAGTCAGAACCACATTCGCGGCGAGGCCGAGGAATGTGGCGCGGAGACTGCGTTGCAGGCGGGCGGATGGCACGCGGAAATTATTAACCGCAGCACAAAGAAACACAAACCGCTAATCGGTGGTCGTTTTGGGCTATGCATTCAGTTCCCGCATCTTCTGTAGCGCTAGCATACCGGTTTGGATTGCCAAAAGAGCCATCGGTAAATTATGAGTTATTCAATGGCCAATGGTTTTCCGTGAAAAATCAAAGAATGCAGCAGTTCGCCCAATGTTCGGAACAATTCGTCCTGAAAATACTCCAACAAAAATTGAAATAGTTTTGCGCCGCTCGTGCGCTCCATCTACCCAGTCCTAAAGCGCCAGGGCAGGCGCAATTCAAAACGCTTCGCGCCGTTTTGGAAGCATCGGGCAAAGCGCCAGCGTCTGGGGCTGCGGCGGCCTTCCGCCGTTTTTCGGTGCGTCACCAATGCGGTGGCGATGGCGAATGGCGCTGTCACCGGTTTACGCGTGCGCAATCACATTTCCATTTTGCGGGGCGGTAGCTAGACTGGGACAATGCCTGCCACACTGGTCGTCAACGAGATCTATCTGAGTCTGCAAGGGGAAAGCACCTTTGCCGGGCTTCCCTGTGTTTTCATCCGGCTCACCGGCTGCGATCTGCGCTGCTCCTACTGCGACACGGCTTATGCCTTCACCGAGGGGAAGAAACGACCACTTACAGAAATCCTGGCCACCGTTCACGCTTTGGCAGCACCTTTTGCCGGGCCCAACGCCAAGGCCCGTATACCAAAACTGCCGCTGGTCGAGCTGACCGGCGGCGAACCGTTGCTCCAAAAAAACGCGGTGCCGCTGATGCAGCAACTTTGTGAGGAGGGTTATTCGGTACTCATTGAAACCAGCGGCGCACATGACATATCCGGCATCGACCCGCGGGTGCGGCGCATCGTGGATATGAAATGCCCTTCCAGTGGTGAGCTGGCACGCAATCTATTGGCCAACCTCGCCCATTTGCGCGCTACGGACGAAATTAAATTTGTGATTGGCACGGCGGAGGATTATGCCTGGGCGGTGGCGCAGATCGCCGCGCACCAGCTGGATGCGGTTTGCCCCCTGCTTTTTTCGTGGGTGCATCCGCTGGCCCCGGAACAGCAAAATCCGGTGCTTAAAAAGATTCCCGCCGGACAGACGCCGATTTCCCGCCGCGACCTTGCGGAACGGATTATCGCGGACGCCTTGCCGGTGCGCTTCCAAATTCAGCAACATAAAATCATCTGGCCGGCGGAGCAGCGCGGTGTTTAGCCATTTACCATTGCCTGCCGCCGATTTAGGATGCGCCCCATCACGGCTGGCGCAGGAAAATCCGCCCATCCAAAACCTGTGGGAGACACTCGAAAAATCTTAAAGCAGCTCGGTGTTTTTGAATCACGCAACGTCACGCTCATTGAGCGGGATGGCTCTTGGCCCATTATCTGGGAGCGGGCCCGGGGCGTCCATGTTCGAGATGCGGAAGGGAAAAAATATCTTGATTTGACCGCAGCGTTCGGGGTGGCGGCCGCCGGCCATGCGAATCCCAAAGTGGTGCGCGCCGGGCAACGGCAGATGGCGAAGTTGCTGCATGCGATGGGTGATGTGCATCCCCACGCTCTCAAGGCGCAGCTCGCGCGGGAATTGAGCCGGATTACCTTTGAACGCTGGAGCGTCACCGGTCGCGTCCGCCGGTCGCAGCGCCAACCCGGCACGGGCAAAGTCATCTTCTCCAACTCTGGTTTTGAAGCGGTGGAGTCGGCGCTGAAAACCGCCCTGCTGGCGACCGGCAAACCCGGCGTCATCGCGTTTTCAGGCGGCTATCACGGACTCGGCTACGGCGCGCTGAATGCCACGCATCGCGAGCATTTTCGCCGTCGCTTCAGTCCCCAGTTGGGCGGATTTGGCCATTTTGTCGCGTTTCCCAGCCGACTGGAACAGCTCGAAGAAACTGGCCAAGAGATCCGGAAAATTTTGCGACGCCATAAGATCGGGGCCATTCTGGTGGAACCGGTGCAAGCTCGCGGCGGCATTTACATTCCGCCCCCGGAATTTCTGCCCTGGCTCCGGAAAATCTGTGACGCAGCGGGTGCTCTTTTGATTCTGGATGAGATCTACACCGGCTTTGGCCGCACCGGCCAATGGTTTGCCTGCGAACACACCGGCACGCTGCCGGATTTGATCTGCCTCGGCAAGGCGTTGACCGGCGGTTTCCCGCTTTCCGCCTGCGTGGGGCGGGCCGATGTGATGGATGCCGCCTGGCCGATCTCAAGCGGCGAGGCCATTCATACCAGCACCTATCTGGGCCATCCCGTGGGCTGTGCGATGGCCCTGGCGCAAATCCAAGAAATTGCCCGGCTCAAATTGTGCGCTCGCAGCACCCGGCTGGGAAAATTCCTGCTTGCCGAATTAGCCCGAGTCCATTCTCCACGCTCTCAGTTTACCTGCACCCCCCGCGGGTCGGGCTTGATGGCTGGTTTGGAATTGACCCTGCCGAATGGAAAACCGGCGACGCAGGTTTCCCTCGCCGCTATCAAAGCCCTCCTGCAGCGCGGCTACATTTTTTTGCCGGAAGGCGAGCACGCCAACATCATCAGCTTCACGCCGCCGCTCACCATCACCCGGGCGCAACTCGCCCGTGCGGTCGCGGCCTTGCAAACCGTTTTAGCCACCGTTTAACCAAAGCCCAATCCGGGCAAAATGTGCCCGGCCTGAAATACAACGTTCATGAACCTTACCGAAATGCGCGACCTGCTGGCGAAGCGCGACATCCAATTGACGCGGTCACTCGGCCAGAATTTTCTGCATGATGGCAACCAGCTTCGCCGCATCGCCGAGGCGGCGGAACTGACGCCGGCGGATAAAGTCCTGGAAGTCGGCCCCGGACTGGGCCCGCTCACAGAACTGCTGCTGGACCAGGCAGGCACGGTACTCGCCATTGAAATGGACGCCCGGCTGATGACCTATTTGCAGGAACATTTTCAGCCACAGCTGGCCCGGCAGCCAGCGCAATTCGAACTGCTGCATGCGGATGCGCTCGCCTTTCTCAAACACCAGCCGCGCGACTGGAGCGAGTGGAAGCTGGTTGCGAATCTGCCGTATTCTGTGGCCTCGCCCATTCTGGTAGAACTCGCCGCAGGAACCCGCGCGCCCAAACGCATGGTGGCCACGCTCCAACTGGAAGTGGCGCAACGGCTCATGGCCAGGGCAGACGAAGATGATTACGGGGTGCTGACGCTGCTGGTGCAGATTGATTTCAAGCCGGGCGGCTGGTTCAAGATTCCGCCCGGCTGCTTTTTCCCATCGCCGGATGTGGACTCCGCGTGCGTGGTGCTGGAACGCCGCCCGGAGCCACTGCTGCCGGATGCGCTGCGGGCGCCCTTTGTGAAAATCGTTAAGCGTGCCTTTTCGCAGCGGCGCAAGATGATGCTGAAGCTGCTCAAGCAGGACTGGCCGAAGGAAGCGCTGGAAGCCGCCTTTGCCGTATTGAATATTTCGCCCATGGAACGCGGGGAAAAACTGACGCTGGAGCAATTCGTGGCGCTGACCCGACACTTGACCGCTGCCCCACCCGCCGCCTCTGGGGCTGAGCCGTGACCTAGAATTGCATTTTCATTCCCTCGGCTTAACGGCAGATTGGGCACATGGCAGACGCACAATCCCGACGCATGGATAAACTTGAGGCCAACCTGGCGCATCTCGAACATCAGGTTGAGCAATTGAACGGCGTTGTCATTGAACAGGGTAAATTGCTGGAGCGCCTCAAAAAAGAGGTGCTGCGGCAATCTACGGCCATGCAGAATCTCGAACTGGAGCGGATGCAATCCAACAACCAGAAGCCGCCGCATTATCAGTGAACCCTCCCCGTGTCAGCCGCCGGAAGTTCCTCGCCGCCGCCCTGCTGGTGGCGCCGGCCCTGCTGGCAGCAGACGCCGCTGCTCTCGAGCCAACCTGGCTGAAAGTCCGTCGCTTGCGCGTGGGGACCGGGCCAGCCACTCACCGGCTGGTGCATTTCTCGGACGTGCATTACAAGGGTAATCGCGCCTATTTACAATCGGTCGTGGAGACCATCAATGCCCTCAAGCCGGATTTTGTGTGTTTCACCGGCGACATTATCGAGGATAAAAAGTTCCTGCCGGAAGCGCTGGACATCCTATCCGGCATCAGTGCGCCGCTGTACGGCGTGCCGGGCAATCATGATTACTGGAGCCAAGCAACGTTCCAGCCCATATTTGAATGTTTCTACACCACCGGCGGAGCGTGGTTAATGGATGAGCAGCGCACGATTGCCGATGGGAAAATCAATCTCATCGGTCTCTCTTGCAAGGGCGACGGCCAGGCTGTGCCGCCGCCGAATTCGGCGGGGAAAAACATCCTGCTGATGCACTATCCGGCCTGGGCGAAAAGACTGGGCGGCCGGAAATTTGACCTGTTGCTGGCCGGCCATTCGCACGGCGGCCAGGTGCGGATCCCTTTTTATGGTCCGCTCATCGTGCCGTTTGCCGTGGATGAATACGACTGGGGCCTGTACTCCACTCCGGCCGGTCCATTGTACGTCAACGCCGGCATCGGCTACATCTTTGACTACAACATCCGTTTCAACTGCCGCCCCGAAATCACGGTGATTGAGATTTAACTTCGCCGTTTGTATCGTGCGGCCATGCCGTTGCCGGAAAAATCCGTCTCGCCGCTCGCCGCGCCTGTGTCGTCCGTCTGGGGCGTGGGGGAGGAGCGCGCGCGACTGCTCGCGCGGCTGGATCTTTTCACCGTCGAAGATCTGCTACTCCACAAGCCGCGTCGCTACGAAGATCGCCGGAAATTCGTGGCCATCTGCGATTTGCGGTTGAAGGAGCCGGCGACAGTCCGGGGGAAAATCATTACTGCCGGGGTGAAACGGTTTCAGCAGGGGCGGCGCACGCTGTTTGAGTGTGTATTCGATGACGGCACTGCCCGGCTGCATTGCCGCTGGTGGCAGGCGCAGCCATGGATGGAGGACTGGTACGCGGTGGGGCGCGAATTTCTCATTTTCGGCAAGGCGGAAAAACTCAAGCCGCGCACCTTTGAGCATCCCGAAACCGAACTGGTGGAGCCCGGGGACGATGAATTCATCCACGTCAACCGCATTGTCCCGGTGCATCCGCTGACCGAAGGGCTCACCGCGCGCGTGCTGCGCTCGCTCATCTGGCGGGCGCTGGAAAAATATGAGCAGGATATTGCGGAGCCGCCGCGCGCTATCCGGGCGGGATCGCCGGAGCCGCCGCCAGCTTCCAAGACTGTGGTGAAAAAGGCTGAGTTTCAACTGGAGTCGGATCAGGTCATCCCGGGGGCTGGTCAGCCGGCGCCGCTGCCGTCCCGCGCCAAGGCCGTGCGCATGATTCATTTTCCCGCAGAGCTGGCGGAGGTGGAACGCGCGCGGCAGCGGCTGGCGCTGGATGAATTTGTGACGATGCAATTCCAGATCCAGAGCCGCCGCCGGAAGTTCGAGGCCAATGCCAGGGGTTTGCCCTGCGGGGGCGACAACCGCCTCATGAAGCCATTCCTCGCCGAACTCGGTTTCAAACTTACGGCGGCACAAGCCAAGGTGCTGCGCGAAATCCGGGCGGACATGGCCGGCGCACATCCCATGCGGCGGCTGTTGCAGGGCGATGTCGGTTCCGGCAAAACGGCCGTGGCGGCCTGCAGCGCCTTGATGGCGCTGGAAGGCGGCTTTAGCGTGGCGCTGATGGCGCCGACAGAAATCCTGGCGGAACAACATTTCCGGAATTTCTCCAGATGGTTCACACCGCTCGGAATCAAAGTAGAACTACAAACCGGAAGCCGTAAAACCGCCGACATCCCGTCGGCTGCGTGCGTTTTCATCGGCACCCACGCCCTGCTCACCGGCGGGTTTGACCTGCCCAAGCTGGGGCTGGTCATCATCGACGAACAGCACAAATTCGGCGTCACGCAGCGCGAGGCGCTGGTGCGTAAAGGCAACTACCCGCATCTGCTGGTGATGACGGCCACGCCGATTCCTCGCACGCTGGGGCTGACCCTTTATGGCGATCTCGACGTGTCCGTGATCGATGAACTGCCTGGCGGACGCGGCACGATCAAGACCTTTGTCCGCACAACCGACAAGCTGGCGAAGGTGCTGACCTTTATTCGCGAAAAAATTTCCAGCGGACGGCAGGCGTACATTGTTTATCCGCGCGTCGAGGCGGTGGATACAGATCAGGATATCAAGGCGGTGAAAAAGGAATTTGCCAATATCCAGCAGGCGCTGGTGCCTTTCACGGTGGGCCTGCTGCACGGTCGCATCAAGCCGGCGGAAAAAGAGGCGGTGATGACGGCCTTTCGGGCCAATACTCTTCAGGCACTGGTCGCCACCTCGCTCATCGAAGTGGGAGTGGATGTGCCGAACGCCACGGTAATGCTTATCGAGAACGCGGAGCATTTCGGGCTGGCGCAGTTGCATCAGCTGCGCGGGCGCATCGGGCGGGGGGCGCATGAGAGCTTTTGCATTTTAATCTCGGACGCCCGGCACGCGGAGGCGCAGGCGCGACTGAAGATCCTGGCGGAAACCACCGACGGTTTCAAAATTGCGGAAGCGGATTTGCAGCTGCGCGGCCCCGGAGAACTGCTGGGCCAGCAGCAGAGCGGACTGCCGGATTTGCGCTTTGGCAAACTCACAGAAGACCTGGATCTGATCCGGCAGGCGCGTGAAGAGGTAAAATTACAGTTGGATTTTGCGCAGGGCGGCGTAAGTTGAAGCCATGAAAATCCATAACAGCATCCTGATGACCGCCGCCGTGGCGCTGCTTGCCGGCTGCGGCGAGAAAAAAAACGACCAGGCGGCCGCGCCCACGAATGCGGCCCCCAATTATAATAGCGGCAATCCCATAACCGCTCCGGTGGATTACCTCGGAGCCGTGGTGCAGGCCAAGAAATATTCAGAGAAACAGATTGATCTGGCTTATGTCAACCAGGCGATCCAGACTTTCCAGGCTGGCGAAGGCCACCTCCCCAAGGATTTACAGGAAATGGTGCCCAATTATCTGGCCAAGGTCCCGCAGGCTCCCCTGGGCTATAAAATTATTTATGATGCTACGGCGGGCGTGGTCAAAGTGGTAAAACAATAATCCGGCTTTGGGCCACAAAACCGGACGAATGCTTCGCCCGGTTGCTTTTTTGGCTCGCCAAACCCCTGTGGCGCAGGGAAAAATCCTTTTTTGCTCATGTCAGAAAAAATCGTCATCCTCGACTTCGGCTCGCAGTACACGCAGGTCATTGCCCGGCGCGTGCGCGAATGCAACGTCTATTCCACCATCATCCATTTCAACACGCCCGCCGCCGAGATCGCGGCAATGCAGCCGAGCGGCATTATTTTATCGGGCGGCCCCTCCAGCGTGTATGCGCCGGACGCGCCGCTGCCGGATAAAAACATCTTTGCCCTGGGCGTGCCGGTGCTGGGCGTTTGCTTTGGCGTGCAGCTGTTCGCACAGTTCCTGGGTGGCAAGGTGGAGAAAGGCCTGAAGCGCGAATATGGCAAGGGCACCTTGACCATCAAGGATAAATCCTGCGCACTCTTCGCTAAGCTGCCCGCGAGTTTGCAGGTGTGGAATTCCCATGGCGACAAGCTCACAAAAATCCCCCGCGGCTTCAAGCCGGTCGCCATCACGGAAAATTCCGAATACGCCGCCATTGAGAATCGGGCGAAAAAATTCTTCGGCCTGCAATTTCATCCCGAAGTGGTCCACACGCCGCGCGGGAAAGAGATTATCGCCAATTTCGTCCATGGCATTTGCGGCTGCGGCCGGCAGTGGACGATGCACAATTACATTGAACAGGCGGTCGCCGAGATCCGCGCGCAGGTCGGTCAGGAACACGTTTTGCTCGGCCTTTCCGGCGGCGTGGATTCCAGTGTAGCGGCAGCGCTATTGCACAAAGCCATCGGGAATCAGCTTACCTGCATCTTTGTTAACAACGGTCTGCTGCGCGCCCGCGAGGCGGACGTGGTGCAGGAAGTTTTCGGCCGGAATTTCAAGGTGAAGTTGCAATACGAGAATTCGGCCCGGCAATTTCTTTCAAAACTCAAAGGCGTCACCGATCCCGAGCGCAAGCGCAAAATCATCGGCAAGACCTTCATAGAAGTGTTTCAGGCCGCGACCAGGCGCGCCGGCAAGGCCAAGGTCCTCGCGCAGGGCACGCTGTATCCGGACGTCATCGAGTCGGTCCCCATCGCGGGCAATCCGGCGGCGCTCATCAAGAGCCATCACAATGTCGGCGGCCTGCCCAAGAACATGAAGTTCCAGCTCGTTGAACCGCTGAAATGCCTGTTCAAAGACGAAGTCCGGCTGCTGGGCGAAGAACTCGGCTTGCCCAAGGAGCTGGTCTGGCGGCAACCGTTCCCCGGCCCCGGCCTCGCCGTGCGCATCCTGGGCGAAGTCACCCCATCACGATGCGAAATCCTGCGCAATGCCGACGCCATCGTGGTGGAGGAGATGAAAGCGAGCGGGCTTTACTACAAGATCTGGCAGAGCTTTGCCGTGCTGCTGCCCGTGCGCAGCGTGGGGGTGATGGGCGATGAACGCACCTACGACTACACCATTGCCATTCGCGCCGTGGAATCGCAGGATGGCATGACCGCCGACTGGGTGAAGCTGCCTTACGACCTGCTGGAAAAACTCGCCAGCCGC
>CAISVF010000389.1 GCA_903888765.1 uncultured Verrucomicrobia subdivision 3 bacterium
CGCGCTGATTTGAGTTGGTGGAGCCCGCCACTGGCCCGCGTGCCGGTGTTCTGGAATGCGCTAATGGGACCGACCTGGGCGCGCCATCTGGGCCTGTGGTGCGACACCCATTCCCCTACCCTCGCGGAGTTTCCCACCGCTGAGCATTGCGATTGGCAATGGTCTGAACTCATTCATAATGCGCGCGCGGTGAATCTAGACCACCTTCCGCAAGACCTGAAACCCATCGTTTCGGCGATTGACGACTGGAATCGGAATTACAAACTCGGCGTCATCTTTGAGGCGTGGGTCAGTACCGGCAAACTTCTGGTCTGCACAGCCGATCTGGATAGCGCCCCTGCCGGACCGCAATTACGACGTTCACTGCTGGATTATCTGGCCGGAGACGCTTTCCAACCGGCGACCGCGATTTCCCCGGCGGAATATGCCAGTTTGTTCTCGGATAATCTGGTCATGCGCAAACTGGGGGCCACCGCCACTGCCGACGGCCAACCTGCCCAGGAAATCCTGGATGGAGATCCGAACACCTATTGGTCCAGCGCCGACTCGCGCGGTAATGGCCCCCAATTCCCCCATGAAATTCAAATCCACTTCCCTCAACCAGTCGCCCTGAACGGCCTGTTGCTCATGCCCCGCCAGAACCATCGCGAACATCAGGGCGATATCCGCCAGTTTACCCTAGATGCGAGTGATGATGGCCTCCACTGGCAAGCCTTGCAGAGCGGGCAAATGGCTTCCACCTTCGATCCGCAGACCATCCCGTTGGAAAAAACCGCCGCCACAAAACATCTTAAACTAACCGTAACATCCGGTTTTGGCTCAGACCACTCCACTGCCCTGGCAGAATTGGCCATAATTTACGCTGGCCCGCCACTGCCGGATGTTGCCGGCCAGATCCATTACCAACCGGTTCGGACCGCCTCACCAGATATTGACGCAGGAGACTCGCCCGCTAAAAAACCGGGCAGACGCTAACGTACAAAGCCCGCTGGCATTACACATTAGCGGCGCTTTCAAAACCGTAGGAGACGACATGAGGAGAATCAGATCCTAAAAAAGCAGCGGCCTGAGGCCAATGAACTCGCTCCGCAGTTGCCCAGGGTGCGTGGGCGTCAACCCAGAACTTCGGGCAAACCGCCATGGAATAGCAAACCCAACCACGTCATGCACTGCGGAGGCAAGGCGCAGCCGCGACACCGCTATCGCCCCCGCCAGGGCTTCCCGCAAGCCAACCAACCATCGCCCGCCGCCTCAACTCTACATTTCCCAATTTCCGCTTTTCCCTTTTCTCTACCCACCACCGCGATCCAGCATCTCAAAGAGCCCGAGGGCAGGCGCATTCCAAGACGCTTCGCGCCATCCAACCGTCCCCGCGAACGCGCCAGCGTCTTGGAGTGCGGTGGCCCTCCACCGCTTTTCCCTGCCACACCGGTTAACCAAGACGCAGGAATATTTGTCCAAACAGTTCATTTAGCGACCACCATGACGTCCACTTCGCATTCATCGAAATGGCCGGCGCAGCGTGCGTGGAGCGCAGGTTATCGTCGCAACCTGCTGCGTAAGTTAATTACCACCGGTGCGCACGCGGAAGAATCCGGTTTGACCGTTCAGCGGCACTGTCATTTGCGTGCCCGTCTGTGTTCCGCCCACCGGCTGCCAGTTGGCCTCCGCTCCCAGCGAAGTGGATTGTTCCACCACATACGGTCCCTGACCACCCGTCCAGCGGAGCACCGCCGTCGTCCCGTTGAATTGCAAGCCGAGGATTTGCACCGGGGTTGCGGTCGCAGTGCTGGCCAGCGTCACGTTCACCGTAGCCACTTCATCCACGCTGCCATCGTTATTATAGGCATACAGATGGTACGTGTTCGCTCCGGCCGGTGCGGTGGCATCCAGCACGCGGTAGGTCTGCCCCATGTCCAAGCCCGTGGCCCACACCAGATCGGGCGTTACCTCTTGCTCGTCCCCACCGGCGGTCGAGCGGGTCAGATC
>CAISVF010000390.1 GCA_903888765.1 uncultured Verrucomicrobia subdivision 3 bacterium
ATACCCCCGCGCTCTCCGCCAGTTTCAGCAGCGACCCCACGCGGTTCAGGCACGCATTGGACTTGGACCCGAACAACTTCGCGGCAATCTGCCCGGTGGACATCCCTTTGGTTACCATCACCGCCGCTTGATAGGCTTCAAAATTGTTTTGCTGCCATTTGGATTTCCGGGCTTTCGGCGTTTTATTCACGTTGCGCTTCATAATATTTTTGCGGTTGACGGTTCGTTTTAACGGTTAATAAATCGGTTTAGATCCACTACCAGAATTCCAAATCCCCCCGCACCGCTTCTCCCCCTCTTTTGCTCATTTCCCGCCCACCCTTGTCCAGCGCGGGAGCGGCATTTTGATCAAATTCAGGCTCAACCCGAGCACCATTCCCGGTCGCCAATTAATTCCAAGGTTGCCCTCGCCCTGTGCCCAGCGTAACCTCACCGCGTTCAAAATAAAAAAACGACGATAACAAATTAACAAAATCATTTTGCGGCTTCGGCTGCTGTCCACTACGAAACTGGTAATTTCACTTTGGAAGACAGCGCTTAAGTACGCCCCGACTGGGGCGTGCCCAAAGCGTTCTTCCAAGGGTATACCAGTGCCTGTAGTGGGACGTGATTAAGCACGTCCTTCTATTTTTGGCACGGTAAACCTTTGGAGACAGTCCCCATCAGACAGCATTCCTTTGCAGGCAAAAGGAATATGGCTTTGTCTGCATGGCTAAAATTGAAGACCTGATCCTACAAATCCCCAACGAGCGCCTCCGCGCGGGAATCGCCGCCGAGGTGAAGGCTCTGAAGAAAACGAAAAAATTCGGTCTCGTTTTCGAGGAACATCTACCCGAAACGGTCCGGCTGCCGCGCCTGCCCGTGAAGCCGGGCGAACTGGTGGCGCTTAAGCGCGAAGCCGGCAACCAGCTTTGGCGCGTCAAAACCATCCACAAAAATATCGCGACATGCGACCGGGCAGTGACGGGCTATCCGGCTGCTGGCGAGGCCAACCAGCAATTTCCCGTGTCCGATCTCGTGGTGGTGCGGAGTTTTGGCGATGCGATTTATCCGGCGTTGGTGTCGGTGGGGCGGGTAGAGCGAGGCTCTCCGGATAAGCCCTGGCATGTAGTCATCAACGCCGAGAATTTCCATACGCTACAATTGCTGCTTTACTGCTACGAGGGTAAGGTAGATGCGATTTACATAGACCCGCCTTACAACTCCGGCGCAAGAGACTGGAAGTACAACAACGATTACATCGATAAGAACGATCCTTGGCGCCATAGCAAATGGCTGTCCATGATGCAGAAACGGTTAAAGTTGGCGAAACGCCTGCTGAATCCAACCGACTCGGTGTTAATTGTCACCATCGACGAAAAAGAATTCCAGCGGCTCGCTCTATTGTTGGAGCAACAGTTTCCTGGCTGCACAATTCAGATGGTAACGACTGTGATAAATCCGAAGGGAACGGCTCGATATAACGAGTTCTCAAGAGTTGAAGAATACGTTTTCTTTGTCTTTATCGGAGCAGCAAAACTCCAATCAACTGGGAAGGATATGCTCACAAATCGTGACTATGCTGCTGAGTCCGAAGTGCGGTGGAGGGGATTAGCAAGAACCGGGCGAAAGGGGCTACGGTCGAATAATCCAGGATCATGGTATCCAATCTTTCTCAAAAAGAGTGATTTTAGTATCCATTCCATCGGCGATGCTATTGGGCGAGAGATTGCTGAAGCATCAGTAAAAGTTCCGCACGGGACGATTGCGGTGTGGCCACCAAACAAAGATGGTCACGAGTACAGTTGGTCCACAGTCCCAGAAACATTACGCACCATCCAAGCAAAGGGTGGCTTCAAAACAGGTCGGATAAATCCGGCAAAAAACTCGTTCCCCTTTTACTACCTTTCGACCGGGGCATTCGAGAAAATCGCGAACGGCGAAATCGTCGTAACTGGACGAGGCCCAATGAATGAGTTGATTATCGAATTTGCAGATGGGGCTAAATCGGCGGCACCACGCAGCGTCTGGAATCAAGTTGCCCATGACGCTGGTAGCCATGGAACCAGCCTTCTTCAGCGGCTGATACCCGGTAAAAAATTTCCATTTCCAAAGAGCCTTTACGCTGTGGAAGATGCGCTCCGCTTCTTCATTCAACGTAAAACCAACGCTCTAGTTTTAGACTTCTTTGGTGGTTCTGGCACAACGACTCATGCCGTAGCGCGATTAAATAAGCAGGACGGAGGCAGCCGGCGCTCAATCCTGATCACAAATAATGAAGTGTCGGCTGACGAGGCTGAGGCGTTGCGGCAAAGTGGTTTTGAGCCAGGTCAGCCAGATTGGGAAGTTCACGGAATTTTTGAACAAGTTACTCGCCCCCGAATCGTCGCAGCATTTTCCGGTAAAACACCAGATGGTCATGCCATCAGTGGAGACTATAAATTCAACGATGAGTTTCCGATAGCGGATGGGTTCGAGGAAAACGTCGAGTTTTTCTCCGTTGATTTCCTCGATCCCGACGCGGTAGCGCGCGGCGACGCGTTTCAAGCCATCCTGCCTATTCTTTGGATGATGGCCGGATGCCGCGGCGTTCGCGAAGAATCCAAAGGATCGCAAGCATGGTTCTTTCCTAAGCAAGCGCCGTTCGGCGTGCTTATCAAGGAAAAAGAGTTCCGCGCATTCCGCGAGGCATTGGCGGAGCGCAGACAAATCGAGTGGATTTATCTGGTCACGGATTCAGAGGAAAATTTTGGCCTTATGCGTCGCACGCTGGGACGCAAGTTCCATTGCGTGCAGCTCTACAAAAATTATCTGGAAAATTTCCGCATCAACACACCAGAAGTCTTGATCGAAGGGGGCGCAGCATGAAATTAGAATTAAAACCGTTCCAACAGAGCACTTCATTTGAGATCATGGCCAAGCTGGATAAGGCGCGGGAAAGCGTTGCCAGCGGTGAGTTAGAAGCCATCATTCTCGCCGCGCCGACGGGTTCCGGCAAAACCATAACGCTGGCCCAGATGATTGATTACACTTATGGTGGCGGCGACGGTGTTTCTCCAAGGCCCAACACGGTTTATCTCTGGCTATCGGATTCGCCGGAGTTGAACCAGCAAAGCAAAAACAAGCTGCTCGGTACTTGCGACCATCTGCCGTATTACAAGATGGTCACGATTGAGAGCGAAAATTTCAAAGATGATGAATTGCAGCCGGGCTACGTCTATTTCATCAACACACAATTGCTCGGCAAAGACAAGCTGCTAACCAAAGAAGGCGGCGGCGATTTCCGCAACACGACGTTCTGGCAGACGGTTGCCCGCACTATCGCCCGCGCGCCACAGGATTTTGTTCTCATCATTGACGAGGCGCATCGAGGCGCAACGGCCACCGACCGCAACCGCACGACGATCATGCAGAAATTCATCGTCGGATCGCCCGTCGATGGAATGCCAGCCGTGCCTCTAGTGCTGGGCATGAGCGCAACGCCGCAGCGGTTCACAACGCTGCTGGGCAACAATAACCGCACACAGCGACCGATCAACATTGACCCGGAGGAAGTGCGGGCGAGCGGGTTGCTCAAGGATCTGATCATCGTCCACAATCCCACAACGAATATCGTGGGAGATTTGACGTTGCTCGAGCAGGCGGCGCGCACATGGAAACAGTTCACAAAGCAGTGGGAAGAATATTGCGTCAAAGAAAGGGAAAAGGACATTGTCCGTCCGATTCTGGTGGTGCAGGTAGAGGACGGAACCGAAGGCGTGCTCACGCGCACGTCGCTGGAAGATGTCCTTCGTGTCGTTGAAAGGCAGACTGGCCCGCTGGCGGTGAATGAAATTGTACACTGCTTTCAAGAAGCAGCCGAGCTTTCCATCTCCGGCAAAATCATCCGCAAGCTGGAAGCATCGCGGATTCAGGACAGCCCGGATGCAAAAGTAGTTTTGTTCAAGACGGCGTTGTCCACCGGTTGGGATTGCCCGCGGGCTGAGGTGATGATGAGTTTCCGGCGGGCGGAAGACCCGACCAGCATCGCGCAGCTCGTCGGGCGCATGGTGCGGACGCCGTTGGCTCGGCGTATCGGCACGAATGAAGTGCTGGACACGGTGGAATTATTCCTGCCGCACTACAATCGGGATGCGGTCAAGGCGGTTTTAGAACTGCTGCGAAATCCGACGGATGGTCTGGGCGTTCGTGCGGAACTTGCCGGCGAGACTTATGGCCGGAATCCAGCATTTGCCAAAGTGTTTGAGCATTTGAACACGCTGCCGACGTATGCGGTGAGCCGGATTCCAAAAATGAGCGAAGTAAAGCGGGCGCTGCGGCTGGCCGGTTTGTTAATGCACGAAGGCTTGAACCAAGACGCCGATGAAGAAATGCGGGAAAATTTTCTTAAAAAGCTGAGGACGACGCGCGACGAGTACGCCAAAACAATTGCCGAATGGGGCAACGTGCTGCGTGAACGAGGCGAGATCGAAGTGGATTCGTTGAGCGTGATTGTTGGGCCAATGAGCATTGCCAACACAGTGCAAACGCGTATGACACTGTCAGTGGAGAACATCGAACAACTCTTTGATGCCGCCGGGCGGACGCTGGCTGCGGGTGAAGGCTTGCACCGCACTTACTGGAAACGATTCCATGACCAAGATAATCCGAATCAAGCCAAGCTGGAGTTGATTGCCATCATGCGGCAGTCGGAAACCGTGCCGGCGCTGGAAAAGTTTGCACGGGAGCAATTCGATGAGTGCTGGAACAAACATAAAGCAGAGATCAAAAAACTATCGGCGTCTGTGCGCGTGCGTTTCAATGCGCTGATTCAATCCAGCGGCAAAGCGGCGGCGCAGGATTGGGAATTGCCCGACCAGATTGTTGAGAAGAAAGAAGGTTCGGCATTGGATAATCACTTGTTCTGTGATGCAGATGGGAAATTCTTTGCTGACATGAGCAACACATGGGAAGCGGGTCTGCTCGCCGACGAAATGAAGAAGAATGATTTTGTCTGCTGGCTGCGCAACATGGACCGCCGCGATTGGGCATTTTGTGTCCCCTATGAAATGGCCGGTGTGACGAAGCCATTCTTTCCGGATTTTGCTGTCGTGCGAAAAGTCGGCAAAGCTTTTGTGGTCGACATCCTCGAACCGCATAATGATTCGTACATTGACGCCTTGCCCAAAGCCATAGGTCTGGCGAAATTTGCCGAGGAACACGGCGAAGAGTTTGGCCGGTTTATCTTTGCTCGCAAGGTGGGTAATAATTGGCAATATGCCGATATGAGCCAGAAGGAAACGCGACTAAAGACTCTGAAAATGCAGCCAGGAAGTGACATTGGCGGGTTGTTTTCATAGGCCAATCTATCAGAAAATTCAATGGTTCGAGCAATGTCAGGTGACCCTTGGACTTTGTCCTCCTTTATTGATTTTATTATTCTGTTTTTCCTTGCATCATGGCCCAAATAGTATTAGACCATTTACATATCCAGAATCAAGGAAGACTTCCAACTGATTAAGTCATGAAAATTTTCCTTCGCCGGATGGCGTTCTTCGCCCTCGCGGCCCTCGTCGTCGCCACGCTGCTCCCGCCCCTGCATGCGGTCAGCATCACCCCGGTCGGCGGCGGCTCCGGCCCCGGCAGAACTCTGCTGGATTCCTGGTCGTTCCGCACCTCGTATCCTTGGACCAGCGACTTCGGCTACACCCCCGTATCCTACAATTACCTCGATTATTCCTATATCGGCAATGGCGCCAGCCTCGTCGTGGAC
>CAISVF010000391.1 GCA_903888765.1 uncultured Verrucomicrobia subdivision 3 bacterium
CGGTTTGGGTCACGGCGGGCGTCCAAGCCGCAGTCAGCGTGGCTTCGGTCGCGCTTAGCTACACCACGGGTCTTAATCAAAGCCTGACGAACACGCCTTTCATTGAAACGATGGCGACCAATGTCGCGAAGCCATGGACGGGCGGCGGTTGCATTAACGCCTGGACCGTCACTCCGAGTAGCGGCAATCCGTTCGAGCAGGCGGCCAATGCCAATTACGGCAGTGGCAACACCAATGGGCTTTCCTTCAAAAACGGCACGACCAATCTTTCCGACAGCATGATTACGACCACCAAAGGCATTGATGCGCGCGGCAGCAGTGGCACTTTGGGTTTTTATATCCAGACCAGCATTTCCAGCAGCAACGCTGGTTGGACCATGCAGCTTAATCCCGGAACAGGATTCACCACCCGGCTGTCCGGGCAGACCTCGACCAGTCAGAGCTGGCAGTTTTACAGCTACAGCCTGCAGCCGGGCGACTTGGTCAGCAACCTGTTCCTGCGGTTTCAATTCAACGAAGGCTCCACGGCCAACCGGATTTTTCTGGATCAAATCACTTTGACGACGGTCAGCGCCACCGGGAGCTGGACCAATGTGTTGATGTATGACGATGGCTTGCACGACGACGGCGCGTCGAGCGATGGAACTTATGGCGGACTGATTCCCGCGTTTTCCTCCGGAACCACCTTGAGTTACTACCTTGCCGCAACTGACACCGTGGGAATTTCAACTTCCAGCCCCGCAGACGCTCCGACGTCCCTTTACTCTTATTCTGTGACACCGAACATCAATGCCAGCCCAATTGTGATTGGCACGATTTCCGGCAACAATCCGGTTCTTCAGTGGACCGCGCAGCCGGGTTGTGTTTATACCGTGCAATGGTCGGACGATCTTATCACCTGGACAAACAGTTTTGTTGCCGGCCAGACGAATATCTGGATTGACACCAGCCCAACCATAACTAAGCCAAAGCGGTTTTACCGTTTGCTTTGGTAATGTTCAATTTTAAGGAACCAATCAAATGATGCTAAACAACCAGGAACAAGAAAGTTACAGCTTATGAAAAATCGCAATTTTGTTTTGAGTTGGGCTTTATGGATTTTAAGCGCAACGGCTGTGGGTCGCCTCGGAGCGACAAGCACGAACACAGTGGTGTTCCTCGAAACGATGGCCACCAACGCCGTTAAGCCGTGGACGACGGGCACCGGTTGCAATTATGCCTGGACGGTTGTTGGCGGTTCCTTCGAGCAAAATGTGAACGCAAATTATGGCGGTAACCCATGTGGCTTGTCGTTCAAGAGCGGCACCACCAACCTCACCGACAGCATGATAACCACGGCTCAGGGAATAAATGCCCAAGGCAACAGCGGCACGGTGGACTTTTATTTACAGATTCCTGCGCCACTCACCGCGAACAGCTACGCCGGCTGGACGATGCAGATCAATCCGGGCACGGGCGTTTTCACCACGCGCCTGTCGGGACAAACCACGAACGGTTTTGGCTGGACGCACTATATTTACACTTTGCAGTCGAGCGAGCTGGTCAGCAATTTGACTTTGCGATTTCAGTTCAACGAAAGTGCCACCGGCAATCGGATTTTTCTCGACCAAATCGCCCTCACGACCACCATCGGCACATCCAATGCCGTCATTCCATTCACGGCGCAATACGTGCGGATTCCCGGCGGAAATTTTCTGATGGGCGACCAGTTCGGTTATATTGACATCAAGCA
>CAISVF010000392.1 GCA_903888765.1 uncultured Verrucomicrobia subdivision 3 bacterium
CCAAGAAACAGCGGTCTTTTTGGTTTTTGGCTTTGTTTCAGCTCAGTTGCAGGGTTTTCAAACCTGCGCCTTCGCTAAAACTTCGCCAAAAACCAAAAATCCTCGCTGCCCATCGCTATATCTTTTCTGTCAATGCTCTAATCAGAAAAACGCTTGTTTCCAAAATCACGCGAACGCATGGCACGGTAAAGGTGGAGGGCGCTGTGGGAGACGTTTTGACGACCTTATTAGAAGCGCATTTCGAGAACCTGAATACGGCGATTAAATTCACCAATATTCTAATCGTTCAATTGAATCCTAAACCGTTGCCATAATCTTAAAAGCGGCGTGTCGCCAGAACGCGCTCGAACGCATCGAGCGCGAAGCCTTGGCAGATTTTGGCCGTTTTTCAAGAACGCAAAATATTCTCCGGCCAAAACTCTTCGTTCGCAATTTGGCTGCCGAGAAGGCAGGCTGAACAGGATGGAACGAGCCGGAAAGCCAAACGGTTTGTCTTACAAAGACTGCGTGAAAAACCAAGCGCGGTGGATCGCTAACTTTTGAAATCCGGTAAAACCCTGTTGGTCTCCTGAGCGTGGAGTTTGTGTTAAATTTCGCCCCTCTTTTGCATGATGATGGACAGTTTAAAATTTATCCCCAAAACGCTGGCAAAAAACCCAACTTCACCCGAAAATAAAGCCATCACCATCCGGGAACAATTCAACGATGAAACCAGATTTGAAATTTAGCAACGGATTCGCGCGCCGGAAATGTCACCTTGCTGCGGTATTCCTGGCGATCGGTTGTAGTTGGTCTGTGATCGCCGGGGATGGGCTGGTTGGGACCAATCCTCCGCCCACCGCGGATCCGCATTGGACCACGGCATCCGCCGACCCGCAGGCGCATCTGGCCTATGTCCCGGGGCAGCCGCCGAAGTTCTGGTCCATTGCATCCGCCGAAACCGTCATGGCGCGGTGGCCAGATTTCACCCGGGCTTATTTCAACGCCTGGACCTATGTGAATGGCTACGAACTTTACGGTTTTGAAATGCTCTATCACGCCACCGGCGATAAAAAGTACTTTGCTTATCTCAAGCGCTACATAGATGAGTGCGTGGGAGCGGACGGGAATTTCCTGGTAGTGACCAATCACAAGGGGCAGGCTGCCCAACCCGGTTTCAATAATCTGGATAACATGATGACCGGCAACACCCTCGTGATGCTATATGAAAGTACGCGGGATGAGCGCTACCGGAAGGCCGCAGAGAAAATCCGCCGCGCCCTTGACGATTATCCGCGCAATCAGGATGGAGGTTTTTGGCACAATAAGCGCATGAACGGCCAGATGTGGATAGATGGCATCTTCATGGGGCAGATGTTTTTACTGCGCTACGGCCAATCCATCGGGGACCGGGACTACTGCTGGCAGGAAGTTGCCCGGCAGATCACGCTCTACGCCAAACGCGCGGAACGCGGAAATTCCGGGCTGTTCCTGCACGGATTTTTTGAGCGGGGCCACGGTGGCAGTGTCCCCGGCTGGGCAGATCCTAAAACCGGTTTATCGCCGGAAGTCTGGAGCGAAGGGCTGGGCTGGTATGCCCTCGTGGTGGTGGAAACCCTGGCAGCCTTGCCAAAAAATCATCCGCAGCGGCCGGAAGTGGAGGATATTTATCATCGACTGGCGGCGGGCCTGAAACACACGCAGGATCCGCAGAGCGGCCGCTGGTTCCAGGTGGTGGATAAAGGCGAACGACCGGATAACTGGACGGATACTTCCGGCAGCGCCATGTTTACTTACACTCTGGCCAAAGGCATTGAACTGGGTTTATTGGACCCGCTGGAATATGCGCCGGCCGTGGCCAAGGGCTATCAAGGCATCACAGAAAATGCCTGTATCAACGAGCATGGTTTGGTGGATTTAGCTAGTGCTTGTGACGGTTTAGGGGTCCAAAGCAGCTACGACAAATATATCAAATTCAAGAAATCCCTTAATGCCAAGGAAGCCGTGGCGGGTTTTCTTTGGGCGACCACGCTCGTTGAGAAGCCCCGGCTGGCAGGCTCCCGCCAACCATAAATCCGCGACCCGGTTAGAGCAGATGAATCGTAAAATTATTTTTCTGGCGCTGGTAAACCTGCTGGCGGCGGCCAGTCCTGCCGAGGAGGTGGCGCATGCCTTCGCTTGCACAGACTATACCCAAGGCAAGGTGTTTATCGTATCGCGCGACGGCATAATCACCTGGAAATTTGATGCGGCCACCAATAGCAATGATCTCTGGGTGTTGCCCAATGGGAACCTGCTGTTCAACACCGGGCACGGCGTCAAGGAGGTCACTCGTTCCCAAAAAATCGTGTTTGATTACGAATCGCCCAGCGAGATTTATGCATGCCAGCGGCTGACGAATGGGAACACCTTCGTTGGCGAGTGCAACGCGGGCCGTTTGCTGGAAGTCAACCCGGCCGGGAAAATTCTTCGGGAACTGCGCTTATTGCCCTCCGGCACCGATGGCGGCCATGCCTTCATGCGCAACGCCCGCCAATTGGATAATGGAAATTACCTCGTGGCGCATTACGGCCAGCAAGTTGTTCGCGAATACAATCCGGCGGGCAAGGTGGTTTGGGAGATTCCCGCCGCCGGCGGCCCGCACAGCGTCGTGCGTTTGCCCGATGGCCACACTTTGATTTCCTGCGCCGACGGGCCCGGCGGTTCGCGCGTTTTTGAAGTGGATGCCGCTGGTAAAACGGTTTGGCAGGTGCAGGGCGATGAACTGCCGGGCGTCAGCCTGCGGTTCGTGGCTGGACTAGAACGCCTGCCGAATGGCAATACCCTCCTGGCCAACTGGCTGGGGCATCGCCATCAATTTGGCCAGACGGCCGACCTGATTGAGATTACACCGGATAAACGGGTGGTCTGGAAGTTTTCCGGCGGCCAGGCGATAAAAACCATTTCTAGCGCACTGCTGCTGGATGAGCCGACTGCCGCCGGCAACCCTTGGTCGGCACTGCATTAAATGGATTACCCGATAAAAACATGAATCTGGCAAAACACTTTATAAAAAATCTTCTGAAACCGATCTGGTACCGCTTTTACCGGAAGGTCACCCACTTCACGTTGCTTCCGGCGGGGGTGGCAGTTTCCCTGGTTCTTTCGGTCGGTGGCAGCGAGGCTCAGACAACGAACCTGCCCGCTTTGGTCGTGGCGGGTCCAGATAAGCTGCCTGGTAACGGACTGGCTCAGCATGATTTCTTTTATGCCGGCGAGTCGAAACAAGAGCGGATGTTTATTGTGCGCGCTGGCAAAATCGTCTGGTCCTATACTCACAACGGAAAAGGTGAAATCAGCGACGCGTTATGGCAACCGAATGGAAACATTCTGTTTGCCCATCAGTTCGGGGTCACCGAAATCAACGCGGCCAAAGAGGTCGTCTGGAATTATGACGCGCCCACAAACTCCGAAATTCACACGGCGCAACCGTATGGCACCAATCGCGTGTGGTTTATTCAGAACGGCGATCCTGCCAGATTTGTCATGCTAAACAAAACCACGGGCCTGGTCGAAAACACCTTTACGTTGCCGGTGAAAAATCCCCGCAATATTCATCCTCAATTCCGGCATGCCCGCATCACGGCTGCTGGCATCCTGCTGGTTGCGCACATGGATTCAGGCCGGGTGGCGGAGTATGATCTAACGGGCAAGGAATTATGGTCCCGGGAAGTGCCTGGTATCTGGTCCGCCACCCCGCTCCCGAACGGGAATCTGCTCGTGGTGAGCAACCGTGGTTTTGTGCGCGAAATGAATCATGCCGGCGATACTATCTGGGAATGGACTCCAGCCAACGCGCCGGATTATAAATTTTCCAACCTGCAACTCGCCACCCGACTGCCGAATGGAAATACGCTCATCAATAATTGGTTCAATCAATGGAGCGGCAAGCTGGACCCCAACCACCCGCCGGTTCAGGCCATTGAGGTGACGCCGGATAAAAAAATCACCTGGGCTTTGCGTGCTTGGACGCCTCCGGCCGACTTGGGACCAGCCACGACCATCCAACTTCTGGACAACCGCTAACCCCCGCATAAACCCGCACTCCATTCGTTTTTATCTGGAAATCCGGATTTAAGCTGCTGTTAAAATTTATTTCTGACCCAGTACCATCACACTGACTCCCCACGGCCAGTTTAGTCCGGCCCGAAACAGCCAATCTTCGCAGCGCAGCAGCCGGAATAATAAAGCGTTGATCCAGCCGGGTGGTTTATTCAAATCGCCATGCCCGGCATGGCCCTCAGACTCCGGCAAAAACCGTTTAATCACCCGCACCAGCGTCACTGGAAAAAACAGCCAGAAATTCCAATAGGAACTCCGCCGTACCGCAAAGCCGTGGTCCTGCAACAACTGTTTTAATTCAGGACGGCGGTAGCGTTTAAAGTGCAGATTCACCTCATCGTGACGGCTCCACAAAAACATGAAAGCCGGCACAAATACCAGCAGCCGCCCGCCCGGTCGCAGCAGCCGCTGCCAGGCATCCACGGCCTGCGGCGCATCGGACAGATGCTCCAAAACATCGGAGGCTATGATCAGATCAAAGCTCCCGGGCGCAAACGACAGTCTAAGCGCATCCATGACATGGGTATTGGTTAACCCCCGTTTATGGCAAAGTTCAATCGCCTCCGCACTGATGTCAATGCCCGTCACCGCCGTATAGCCATCCGCCGCCAACTGTTGCAATAAAGGCCCGCCCGAGCAGCCTATTTCCAGGATGCGGCTTTCCCGGTCCGGCGTGTTTTGCAATACCAGCGCATGCACCGCTTGACGCCGCCCTTGAAACCACCAGTGTCCTTCCTCCAGTAAGTGATATTGGGCTTCAAATTCTTTTTGCATGGCGGCGGGAAATCAAAAAAGTTCTAGCGGGATCCGGGGTTAGAGATGGCTTTGATTTCCAGGCCGATGCTGGCCTGAATAATCCAATGCGGCCGCCCCTTCACTTCCTCATAGATGCGGCCCAAATATTCGCCCAGAATCCCGATGCAAATCAGCTGCACGCTGCCCAGAAACAAAATTGAAATGATGACCGTCGGATAGCCGGATTTGGGTTCCAGTCCCAGTGCAGTAAATTCTTTGGCAAAGATTTTTTGAAAAAAAGTAAAAACCACGCCCAGAATGGCAAACCCGGAAACCCAGAAACCAAGATAGGTCGCCAGCCGCAAAGGGACGGTGGAAAAGGAAAAGAGCCCGTCCATCGCCAGGTGGAAGGATTTTTTAAAGGTGTATTGCGGGACGCCAGCAGCGCGTTCGGCCCGCTCAAATTCCACCGAAGCCTGCCGAAACCCGCACCAAGTCCTCAGTCCGCGCAGGTAACGACTGCGTTCTGGCAGGGCTTTCATTACGTCCACCACTTTCCGGTCCAGCAAGCAGAAATCCCCGGCGTCGCGCGGCATCGGCAGCGGGGTCAACTTTTGCAGCAACCGGTAGAAGGCCCAGGCTAGCACACGTTTCAAAAGCGGATCCCTCCGCTTTTTCCGCGTGGCATAAACCACCTCAAAACCCTCCCGCCACTTGGCCAGCAGGCGGACGACTTCTTCGGGCGGATCCTGCAAATCCGCATCCATCACCACCACCGCATCGCCACTGGCAAAATAAAGGCCGGCACTCACGGCCGTCTGATGGCCGAAATTCCGGGCGAACGCGAGGCTGCGCCAGCGGGGATTTCGCGCATGCTGGGCTTGCAGCATTTTCCAGGTTTCATCCCGCGAGCCATCGTCCACACAGATGACCTCATACTCCAACTGCCACGCACCCGCCACCGCATCCAGGCGTTGAAAGAGCTGGGGCAATACCCGTTCCTCGTTGAAACAGGGGATTACAATGGAAAGTATGGCCATGGCGCGCTTGCTAGTTAAAGGCCTATGCCTCGGTCGAGGTAAGTGAAAATCAGGCTTGTTCCCGGCCCGGGCAACTCACGGCATTTCCGGTGTAAAGGGTGCATCAACTTGGCAGGGGACCACCGAGGCCGATTTTGTGGCGCAGGCAATAGGCGCCGTTGTCCACATACTTCTGGGCCCACCATTTTAGTCCGTCCCGCTCTTGCCGGGTGAGTTGTCGGACAACCTTGGCGGGCGCGCCCAGAACCAGCGAGCCGGGCGGTATTTTGGTCCCCTGCGTCACCAGCGCTTTTGCCCCAATGATGGATTGTTTGCCAATCACGGTGCCATCCAGAATGACCGCCCCCATGCCGACAAGGCATTCGTCGCCCACGCGGCAGGCATGTACAATGGCCCCGTGGCCTACGGTCACCCAGTTGCCAAGGCGGCAGGGAAAATCGTCGGCCAGATGTAAAACCGCGTTATCCTGCACATTCGAGTGATGCCCGATGATAATCCGGTTGATATCCCCGCGCAGCACCGCGCCATACCAGACACTGGAATGCGCTCCGAGAGTCACATCGCCAATGACGGCGGCGGTGCTGGCGATAAAAACGCCTTTACCCAGCTTTGGCGTCCGACGCAAAAACGTATCCAGCTGTGGATCTAGTTTACCCATGGCAAAAGTCTAGCCGCTGCGAGCGAAGGCGAAAAATAAAATCGCGCGCCGGCGCCTCGGCCGATTTCCATCACCCCGGTGCCGCAGCCAATCGCTGCCAGAGCAGCACGAACGCACTGGCGAAATCCTCCGGCCGTTCGGTCACCCACCGCGTCACGGCTGCGGGCGCGAACCACGCGCCGGTCTCAATTTCATCGGGATGCAACACGAATGGCCCGGCGCTTTCGCACCGATAAACCCAGCAGAATTCCCAGCCGGTCTCGCGACAAGCCGCCAGTTTGAACAGACGCAACGGCGCCGATTTCACCGAGAGCCCGAGTTCCTCGCGCAACTCCCGCACGGCAGCAACATCGTAATCCTCACCGGTGTCCAGGTGACCGGATGAGGAAGAATCCCATTTGCCGGCGGCCGTGTCTTTTTTCATCGAACGCTTCTGTAAAAACACCTCGCCTTGATGGTTGAAGACCAGCACATGCACGGCGCGATGCCACCAGCCGTGAGCATGTACTTCGCGGCGCGGGGCTTGACCGGTAACCTCGTCCAATTCGTTGACGACATCGAAAATTTCTTCAGCGCTCATATAGGTTCAGGGGGTTTTATCGGGCGGCATCTGATCATGGGTTGGTGCCGGCGGGGATGGTCGAGGCCGGATTTTGTCTCGGGCAGCCAGTAATGCGGCCTCCAGGGTTTTGAGATTGATGGGCTTGCCAATGCAATCGTTCATGCCAACTGCAAAGCATTTTTCCCGGTCGCCGCGCATGACATTCGCCGTGACCGCAATGATTTGAACCCGATTCGTGACTGCGGTCTGCGCCGCCTCCTGGCGGCGAATTTCCTGGGTCGCCGCATAGCCATCCATGATCGGCAACTGGCAATCCATCAAGATGACGTCGGGATGATGTCGCTGCCAATAATCAACGGCTTCCTGGCCGTTGACCACCGTGGCCGGCTGATGGCCCAGCTTGTTCAGCATCAAAACAATGAGCCGGCGATTGATGTCATGATCTTCGACAACCAAAATTTTTATAGGCATGAGGACAGAAGGGGTTACGGTGGTGCTTGGGATTTCACGGGCGAGTTCCTGACTTGGTTCCGCTGCAAGTTTGGCAGGTTGTTGTTTTTTGAATTCGATTTCAAACCAGAAGTGC
>CAISVF010000393.1 GCA_903888765.1 uncultured Verrucomicrobia subdivision 3 bacterium
CATGGTCCCAAGCAACACATCGGTTTCGCACCGAAGCTGACGCCGGAGAATTTCAAATGCGCCTTCACCAGCGCCGAAGGCTGGGGCAGCTTTAGCCAGCAAGCAGAAACCAGCGGCCAGAAAGTGGAAATCACCGTGCGCTGGGGCAGCTTGTCTTTGCAGACCATCGCGCTGGCGAATGAATCGGCGCATTCTGCAAAAGTGTTGCACGCCGGCAAAACGGTGGCATCAGAATTGAAGCGCGATGGAAAGCGAGTCTTAATCACACTCAATAATTCAGTAAAAGTTGTTGCCGGAGACACCTTGGAAATTTCTCTCGCCTAGCAATCAAAGAATAAGCAGCATTTTTTACAAATGAATATCACCTCCCGGAAAAGTTATCTGGTCTCCATTGGAGCAGTTCTGCTGTTGGGCAGTTCTGCTCACGCCAACGTGCAATTGCCCGGAATCTTTTCCGACCACATGGTATTGCAACAGAATGTTCCCCTGCCCGTCTGGGGATGGGCTGACGCCGGTGAGCAAGTTACTGTCACCATAGCGGGACAAACCCGAACTGCAACGGCGGATGCGTCCGGCAATTGGAAACTCAAATTGGGCGCGCTTGCCGCCGACAGTCCGTTGACCATAACGGTCACGGGACACAACACCATCGTCATTCAGGATGTTTTGGCGGGGGAAGTCTGGCTGGGATCGGGACAGTCTAACATGCAGTTATCCGTCAACGATGTCACGAATGCCTGGCAGGAAAAGGCGTCCGCCCGATTTCCTCAGCTGCGGATGTTCACCGTTGGGCGCATTCCCGCCACCTCGCCAAAGACCAACTGCGAAGGCAAGTGGCTGGTGTGCGCTCCTGAAAACGTCGGCGGTTTTTCGGCGGCGGCCTATTTCTTTGGCCGGGAATTGCATCAGAAGCTCGGCCTGCCCGTTGGGCTGATCCACTCTTCGTGGGGTGGCACCCCGATCGAGACTTGGACCAGTATGCCGAAGATGGAAGCCGAGCCAGAATTGGTCCCGGTGTTAAAAAATTGGCGAGCCACGCTGTATCCCTATGACGAGCAAAAGGGACAAGCACAATATATTCAAGCGCTGGAAAAGTGGACGAACAACGCGGCGAAACTAAAGGCGGCAGGAAAAACCGTTCCGCCACTGCCACAAAAAAAGGGCGACCCGCGGCTAGATAAGAATTATCCGGCAAACCTGTTCAACGGAATGATCGCGCCCATCATCCCTTATGCAATTCGCGGCGCAATTTGGTATCAGGGTGAAAACAATGCCGCTAACGATCTGGCCAGACTTTATTCCATTCAGCTTGCACTTTTGATTCAAGATTGGCGGCAACGCTGGGGCGAAGGCGCATTTCCCTTCGCCTGGGTGCAGTTGCCGAATTTCCATCCGCGCACCACCAATATCGTTGAAACCAATTACCACAATTGGTGCATTATCCGCGAATGTATGTTGAAAACCCTTGCCGTAGAAAACACGGGAATGGCGATCACGGTGGATGTGGGTGAGGCAAATAATATTCATCCCAAAAACAAACAGGCGGTCGGGCATCGGCTGGCGCTCTGGGCGCTCGCGAAAGTTTACGACCAAAATATTCCTTACTCCGGCCCGCTGCCGGACGGACAAGAAATCAAAGGCAACGAAATTGATTTGTCCTTCAAACATGCGGACGGCGGATTGGTGGCCAAAGATGGCGACCTGAAAGGCTTTGCCATCGCGGGGGAAGATCATCATTGGGTGTGGGCGAACGCGCGCATTGAAGGCCACCAAGTCATCGTCTCCAGCCCGGAAGTGAAATCACCGAAGGCGGTGCGCTACGCCTGGGCGGCGAATCCCGATTGCAATCTTTTCAGCGGTGCCGGCCTGCCCGCCTCGCCGTTCCGAACGGATGACTGGTAATAAAAACCGTAATGCCACAACCGTGCGGTTAGACGAGCTGGAGCTTAACAGCTCACCTTGGGATAAGCGAATAGACTCGTCGCCTGATGGGCCGGCTATCGGGCCAGAAATAGTGATGGGCAACCAAGGGCCGAGCGCCTCGGTTCAGACCTGCACAGACTTACGGGCTTAGCCTGGGGCTGCTGAATACAAAAACAAGCAACCAAAATTGCCCGCTGATAATCCGTACAAGGTGAAGCAACCGGAGGCGCATGCCATAGCGCAACTGCCAATCCTCCGGCAGTTGTGACCGTGCCAGACTTAACACCTTGAAGGCCAAATTGGCGCGGTAAACTTTCTGCCAATCAACCGCAGCTTAAATTTTGAGTAAAGCGGCATTTAATGTGCACGATTCGCCCGGATTCAGGGAAAGCTCGATGAGTTTGTCATCATAGCGCACCGGGATTTTTCCGGAGCCGCTGATGTTCTTGATGGTGGCGGCAATAAGTTTTCCGTCTTTCCATTCTTCACTTACCTCGTAGCCGCCGCGAGCGCGGAGACCCGAAATTTTTCCGGTGGGCCAAGAAGATGGCAGCGCGGGCAGGAGATGAATTTCATTCTCGTGGCTTTGCAGAAGCATTTCACAAACGGCGGCGGTATAACCGAAATTGCCGTCAATCTGGAAAGGTGGACAGGCATCGAGCAAGTTCGGGTAAAGACCGCCTCCGGCATAGCCTTCTTTCTGTGAACGGCAGGGACGGATCAAATAGGTTGATAATTTGTGAGCACGCTCACCCTCAAAAAGGCGTGCCCAGAGGCACATTTTCCAGACGGCACCCCAGCCAGTGCTTTCATCGCCACGGGCATTCAGCGAAATGCCTGCCGCGCGCGCCAGTTCAGGCGTGGTGAGCGGGCTGATCTGGCGACCGGGATGCAACGCAACCAAATGCGATTGATGACGGTGGTGGTCGTTTGGATCGTCGCGATCCGCCATCCATTCCTGAAGCTGACCCCATTTTCCAATTTTTGGCGCGAGCAGATGGGCGCGTTTGTCGGCCAATTGCGCACGGAATTCCGCGTCCACGCCGAGCGCGTCTGCGGCCTCAATGGTGCTGGTGAATAGGTCCCACACCTGTTGCTGGTCGAAAGCAATACCTGGTTCAACGGGGCCGTGTTCGGGCGAAAGTCCCTTGGGCGTGATCAGTGTTCCGTCGGGCTGCGCCTGCAAGCTGTCCAGCCAATATTCACTAACTTCCTTCATGGTCGGATAGGCAAAACGACGGAGATAATCGCGGTCGCCGGTGAATCGGTAATGGTCAAAGCTATTTTGCAGGAGCCACGCGCTGGTGCCTGGGACCCAATCCCAGGTCGAGCCGCCGAATAATCCGCTTTCGCCGCGCATTAGCCAACCGCGTTTGCCGAATTCCTTGCGTGTGGCCTCGGTGCGAACCGCGCGAATGGAATCAATCCACCGCGCGTAAGGCTCGAAGCATTCGGGGAGGTTGGCGACGTCTGCGGGCCAGTAGTTCATCTCGACGTTGATGTCTGTGTGGTAATCGCAGCGCCACGGAGGATTATTTTGGTTGTTCCATTTCCCTTGTAGATTGGCCGGCAGGCCGCCCGGACGCGAAGAACTGATCATCAAATAGCGGCCGTATTGAAATAATAACGCCTCCAGTCCCTGGTCAGACGAAGAAGCCTGATGCGCTTTCATCAATCGTTCGCCGGTGGGCAAAACAGAATTCGGGCTCCGGCCGAGATCAATTGTTACGCGGTCAAACAAAGCGGTGTAGTCGCGCTGGTGTTCCGCCAGCAAATCGTTCCAACTCCGCGCGGTTGCGGCGGCAATGCGGTCGGAAACTTTTTTGTGCGGCAGTTCGCCTCGCCAGCCATGGCTGCGGTCCTGAACAAAGTCTGTTCCCGCCGCCAGTAGCAGGGTAATGCTGTTCGCGTTTGTAAACTGAATTTTGCCCTGGTCAATGGACGTTGTGCCTCCGTCGTTTAGCACCGCCACTTGTGCTTCGTATTGCAGGGCGATGGCATACGGCGCCTGATTTTTATTGGCCGAACCGCCTTTGTATGTGTAACCCTGCAACGTGCCGGACGAAGTCAGCTTGTTTTTCGCCGCGACAATCTTGCCCGCGTGCATGTCCGTCAGCAACACCATGCCGGTCAAAGCACCCGGCTTGTCGGCTGTGAACCGAAACACTAACACCTTGGCGGGATAGCTCGCGAATGCTTCTCGCTGATATTTCACCCCCCCACTTTCGTAGGTCACTGTGTGCAAAGCGGTTTGAAAATCCAGTTGGCGGAAATAGTTTGTTCCGTCGGCATGGTTGAGTTCAACAAAGACATCGCCGAATGCTTGATACGCGCCCGTGTCCTGTTCGTCGCCGATCCACAAGCTCTCTTCGTTGAACTGGATATGCTCCTGCTGAACTCCGCCAAAAATCATCGCGCCCATCTGACAGTTGCCAATCGGCAGCGCCTGCGTCATCCAATTTGTGGCGGGCTGCTGATACCACAGCGTTAAATCGGCGGCATTCATGGCACGGCTGCCCGCCAGCATTGCCGCGAACAAAATCTGCATCGTGTATTTCATATTCGTATCCGGAAGGCAGAGCAACCGATCTGCCAATGCTGTCCTGAATTCAGAATGTTTCCATGATGCGGAAGGGGCGAGAGATATGCCATAATAGTTTTTGATTACTGTTGCCCCGAGAGCTCGGGGTTGAAAAACATTTCTGAAACCCTCAAACTCGAAGGAGTTCCATATGAAACACCTTCCAATTTTTTGGCATCCCCGATTTCCAAATGCCGCCACCTCAACCATCGTTTTTTGCACCATCGCCGCATGTGTACCGACGGGCGCGCTTGGCCTCGTAGCCAGCATTGAAACGAAACAGGCGGCGGTCGCTCTGAATTATCAGGCGTTGCACGGCTATATTTCCTACGGCCACGAAAGATTCCCGCCGCAGTCTGCCTCCACCGCTGGCATGGGTTTTTACTCGGCGGTCTGGCCGTTGGTGGATCAGCCGCTGTCCGGTTTTCAGATCGGCCTGCCCGGCACTTGGATCTTGCCCGACAATTCCGACGACCTAGACATACCACTCGCGCCAAAGGGCACGCTCGCCCGGAACTGGAAAGAGCGCGGCCCGACTTGGGACAGCGTTTTTCAAACTCTGGAAGGCGGATTGGGTTACTGGAGAGGCAATCACTTTCGTTACGGTCCGCCAAAGTTCAGCATGAACGGCACACCGCAATGCTACGACTACGAAGTCGGTTCGCCCGGTTGGTCTTTTTTTTACAGCAAAGAGGCACTTCCGGATAATCGGCTCGGCGTGGCGCAATTAAGCAACCGACTTTTGATCCCGCCGGACGGGCTGCCTTTTCAAGGCCATCCCAATGGCGAAATTCTCGGCTACGCTTGGATGGCTTTGCCGTTCACCGAACCCACCGCTGGCGATCCGCCGACCGGCGACCAAAGCTGGACCTGCTTTCTCAACGCCGCTAATTTCAAAGGGCCGATTGCTTTTTACATTCCGGAGACGTGGAGCAAGATCGGCAAGCTGTTCAGCGAACCCTACCTTTACGGTCGTGGACTCGATGCACGACCGGGGGTCATCGGCGGCGGAGCGATGGAAGTGAACACCGTGCCAGGTTTCGCGGCACCGGACGCGCACGGCACGGTCTATTGGAAATTGCCGAAGCTGCAATTTCCCGTGGACGCCCACGGCCGCGCCGTTCTCGTGCAAGATGTGACGTATTATTCCAAAGCAACGCTATTCGACAATTTCAAGTCGTGGCGCAACGGCGGCCCCGCCTGTTCGGGAGGATTTAGAACAAATGGCACGTGGAGACCGAGGCTAAACACGCACACGCCGAGCTTCGACCAGGCGGGGCGGAAGATCGCCGGCGTCGAACGCGTCTTTGACACGCGGATTTTCAAGGGCAATGTGTGGGGACTGCAATGGTTCACCAATGACATGAGTCCGAATGGTGTGTTTCCGCAATATTTCAAACAAGACGGGCAGAACATCGTGCCGGTGGCGCAAGAGAAGGTGCCGGTGGAAACCAAATTGACCTCGCAACGATTCACGCTGGCCCGGCCCGGTTCACCTTACACTTCGCCAACCACCGGCTCGTGGGGACAACCTGGCCCGAAACTCGGCCCATTCACGGCCAGCCTTGCAGATGGTTCCGTGGTCACCTATTCATGGTATCGTTTCGTAGATCAGCCGTCGTTCCAACAATACCACTGGAGCGCGGAGAAGAAGGCCAAGCTTCAGGCGTTGGTGGAAAAATTGCACGCGAACTGGCCAATTGACCGTGATTACATGCCGCCACCGCAACGGGGAAAACTGGTCGCCCTGGATGCCGCGCTGATCGTAAAGCCGCCCCAGGGTTTGGAAGTGGGCTACGTGCCGATTGTCACCCGACAAGCAGCGCAATAACGCAGTTGTAGGATCGAGTCATTGGCTGAATGACAACCAGCGAGCCCCTGAATTTTTAACCGGACCATTTATGGACTACGGAATTTCGCATACCACGAGTTCTCGTGGTTGAATAATTTTCAATTCCCTGCAAATTTAAGTTTGATTACATGAAAAAGCACCCACCCTTTGGATTTTGCCGTCGCTTTGGGGCGGCTTTTACGTTGATTGAACTATTGGTGGTCATCGCCATCATCGCCATCCTGGCCGCGATGCTTTTGCCTGCCTTGGCCAAAGCGAAAGAGAAATCCAAGACCATTTCCTGCCTGAATAACCTCAAGCAGGTTGGCCTTTTTATCCAGCTCTACACCGACGACAACAGCGATGTCTTTCCCGCCTGCCGCATGCAGGATCCAACCTTGCCGGCCATGAATGACTGGTGGGGTAATTATTTAGGCAAGTATTCGGCCGGAAATTCAAACCTCTTTCACTGTCCGGTGCTGACGGGAACTCGCAGTCAATATTACCCCAATTTCACGTGGAACTGGCAAGGTGTTAACAACCCGGGCGATCGCATCGGGTATGCCGCGAATGTGTATTTTCTATTCTGGCCGGATCCACGATCGGGTCAAACACCTGCTTCAGGTTCAGGAACGATCAATGGGGTCAACTATGTGCCTCAACTTCATTTCAAGCGCACCGCCATCCTTCACCCCACGGATTGCTTGATGATCGGCGACGACGAGGGGTGGTGGAGCATGAGTTCCTACTGGCCGAACGGAGTGATGGATGGAACCAATCCCCAATATGAAGGCATTGCCTGCCGCCACGGTGGCTCCGGCAGCGGCCATATTAACGGTGGCGTGGGGGTGGTGGTTTTTGCCGACGGTCATTCCGAAGCGCGTAAAGATGATAAAATCAACCCGCAGGCTAGCAATAAATTGAAAAATTCGAAATATTGGGATCCCCTGCAGCGAGCTGGCGATCAGTGAATATTTGCTTAATTTATTGGCCGGCAGAAAACGCGCAGATCATTGATATGGTGGCCGGACTCCCCAAGGGCCTTGAAGCCTGGTGGCGCGTTATCCGGGTTCCCCATCAGCTTCACGATGGAAGAAATGAACTTGACACCTGTTTTTTTCAGCCTACAACCGTCAGGAAAATTACGAAGCCTTGGAAAGGCGACCTTCAGGATTAAGGAGACCAACCAATAAACATCCCAGATCCAAAACCTGGTAACAGACAATCCACCGAATACAAAAACAGACTGAGTACAAAATGAAAATTTACCACAAGCGAAGCTTTACTGCCGGCCTGATTGCTGCCTCGACCCTTCTCTGCTTTCTGGTTGCTTCGAAAGCAAGCTCGCAAATTGCCTCGCCAACAAATTACCTCGCCCCGGTCCTTGAGCAGATGCAGCTGTCATGGCCAAAAAATCGGACGGTTAACATTGTTTTCCATGGCCACAGCGTTCCGTCGGGCTACTTCAAAACACCGGTAGTGGATTCCTTGCACGCTTACCCAAATCTTCTTCGCGTGGCGCTGGCGGAGAAATACACGAACGCTGTCATCAATGTCATCGTCACTTCCATCGGTGGTGAAAATTCCTGCAAGGGAGCGGCGCGTTTCGACTCGGACGTGCTCGAACACAAGCCGGACGTGGTGCTGATTGATTATGCGCTCAACGACCGGGGCATCGGCTTGGAGTGCGCGCGGACAAATTGGATTGCCATGATTGAAAAGGCGCAGGCTGCCGGAGCAAAAGTCATTTTACTGACGCCAACTCCCGAGCAGTCAGCCAAACTTGACGACCCGCAAGATCCGTTAAACGAACATGCAGAACAAATCCGCAAACTCGCGGCAGAATTTCAGGTTGGCCTGGCGGACTCGCTGGCTGCCTTCAAATCCGAAATCGCCCGTGGCACGGAGCTTAATAACTTGATGTCACAAAAGAACCATCCGAATGCACGCGGGCATGAGATTGTTGAGGCTGAAGTTGAGAAATGGTTTGCGATCAAACGATAGGAGCGACACGAGCTATCCCGACGCAAATATATTTTTATGGATGCAAAAAACTGGAGAGTTTATCCAGGCTGGAAAACACTCATTCACGATGGCGTTTTCGCCGAAGGCTGGAAAGGCGGCGGCGCGATTGGCCAGTGGCTTTATCAGTCCGTCCTCGGTATCTGCCCCGATCCCACCGGTCCCGGATTGAAAAAATTCATCCTCGCCCCGCAGCCCGACCCGGCGAGCGGCCTGACTTGGGCGCGCAGCGGTTACAATTCGGTTCACAGCCGCATCATCAGTGATTGGACGAGTGAAAACGGAGAATTTACCCTTCATGCTGTTATCCCAGCCAACACGACGGCGACCGTCTTTGTTCCGGCCAAAGATGCCGCCGAAGTGACTGAGTCCGGAAAACCTGCGGCGAAAGCGGCAGGGGTGACATTTTTGCGAATGGAAAATAATGCCGCCATCTATGCCGTCGGCTCAGGAACCTTCCGGTTCCAGTCCAGGCTACCGTAATCGATCGAACGAAATGGATTTCACCAAATTAATATGCACACCACGCCCCATCATTGCTTTCAAAACTGGCATTGGGTTTTAACCAGCGTATTACTGCTTACTAATCCCGGCTCAAACCTGCATGCGCAAGCCGTTGACGCATCCGTTGCCAGAGCAGAGAAACCTTCGGATTGTTTCGCGCTGGATAGTCGCACAAACGACCTCGTGATACTGGATTTTGCTTCTACCGAAGCCCTCCAACATCTGGTTACCCCAAAAGAATTCCGCGTGAACCACCGCAATGAATGCGCCGAAGTCAGCGGACCAATGGCGGGCAGAAGTCAAAGTCTCGCCATAAATTCCGGCGCACAACCGTGGGATCTTTCCCATTACCTGTACCTGGTCGCTGATGTTCATAATGGCGGCACCCAAGCGATAACCATCATTTGCCGGGCGGAAGACCCCGAATACACCGGATGGCATCATTTTGCGGAATCGGTTGCCCGCATAGGTGCTGGCGAAACCACGTCGGTCCTGGTTTTCCTCAAGCGAAAAAATCCGCCGGCCGCCTCGCTGCTGAGGCTTATTCCTGGCATGAATACGCTGCCCGATGGTTATATGCCGCATTGGAGCGGACTAGATCCTGCGCGCGTCTCTAAAATCGTATTGGGACTGGAAACTTCAGAAACTAATCTCCATCTGGCCTTGCACCGTTTGCGCGGTGTGGGAATCTGCGATGCCAACCGGTTGCTGGCCGCTGATTTTTTCCCGTTCATTGATTCTTTTGGTCAGTTTCGGCACGCGGAATGGCCGACCAAAATTCATTCGCCAAAAGATTTTGCCGCGCAGCAGGTGCAGGAAGCCACCGCGTTGCAATCCCGCCCGCGTCCAACCTCCTGGGATAAATACGGTGGCTACCAAGACGGCCCGCAACTCGTCGCCAGTGGACATTTCCGCGTTGCCAAATATGCCGGGAAATGGTGGCTGGTGGATCCGGATGGGCATCTTTTCTGGTCGCATGGCGTCACCGGCGTTGGGGTTTCGTCTTCCACTCCGGTGCAGGGGCGCCAGAAATTTTTTGCCGAACTTCCAGCGTTAAACCAGGAATCCGCTACGAACGTAAATTGGTATCTAGCCAACTTGAAGCTCAAATATGGCGTGAGCGCCGAAAACACGGCCGCCACCCTGGCTCACAAACGTCTGGCAAGCTGGGGATTGAATACGCTGGCAAGTTGGTCGGACCCGAAGGTGACCGCCCTTGATAAAACTCCCTACACGAAAATGCTGGAATTTGGCGGACCGAGACTGGCACCCGGTTTGAAGTTGTCAGATCCATATGATCTGGCTTTTCGAAGCAATGCCCGCCGCGCTTTGGCTGGCGAACAAAATTCCACCGGGAATGACCCTTGGTGCATCGGTTACTTCATCGGCAACGAGTTGGAATGGCGTAACGGGCCCGACCTGATCAACGAAGTTCTGATGGCCCCGGCGAAACAACCCGGGAAGCAGGCGCTTATAAGCTTGTTGAAACACCGTCATGCCACCGTCGCCGAACTTAACGCGGCCTGGCATACAACTTATGCCTCCTGGGACAACTTTCTCCGCAGCACCAACAAGGTGGATGCCACGCTAGCGCTCCCCGATTTTACAGCTTTCAATGAAACGCTGGCGGAACATTATTATCAGATTTGCCAAGCTGAATTGAAACTAGCTATGCCGAATAAACTCAACCTTGGCTCGCGTTTCCACACAGTAAACCCTAGCGCCGTTCGCGCAGCTGCCAGATATTGCGACGTGGTGAGTTTTAATAAATACAATACCAGCATCCGCAACCTCAATTTGCCGGATGGATTGGATCGTCCTATCATCATAGGAGAATTTCATTTCCCCGCCTGGGATCGCAGCTTTGCCGCCCGATCTGGTTGTGGCCGGCTCTGTGAAGTGCAACGCGCAGATTGCTATTGGTATTACCTCACCGGTGCACTGGACAATCCTTTGATCGTCGGCACGCACTGGTTTCAATACCTGGATCAGCCATTGACCGGGCGGGCGGATGGCGAAAATTTTCCCATTGGTTTTGTGGATGTCACCGATACACCTTACGACGAATTAACCAAAGTCACGCGGGAACTGGGAGACCATCTCTATACGCGCCGACTACCAGCCAATCCAACGAAGCGCGAATGAACATCAGCATCTTCCAGCTTTGCTAGCTAGCGCGGCATGCGCCTAATCAAGTTGGGCTTCCAACTCGCGCGCAAGAGACTCTACCGGCTGCGGATAAGTTCCAAAAGATCCGTGATATAGAAACACCACTTCCAGATCCAGCACCCACTGTTGCGGGTCTGCCGCTGACGTTGAAATCAATGGTCCCAGAATCTTCAAACAACAATTCCCAAGGACGAAGGCTGATTCAAGGATGCTTTTCCAGGCTGGATTCCTGATCCCATTTCTTCAAAAGGGGAACCCGGTTTTTCACATCCTCCAGCAGCGTTTGCGACTCGGCTGCAGAATGAATGATCCGGGGACTGAGAAAAACCATCAGTTCCACTTCGCGTGATTCCTTGTCCTTCTTTTTAAACGCCCAGCCCAGGCCGGGAATGCTGCCCAGAATCGGCGTCTTGCGCAGCGTATCGGAAACCTGTTTTTGAATGATCCCGCCAAGCAGAAGCGTCTGGCCATTTTTGGCCGTGACTTCGGTATGGAAATTCCGGGTATCAAATACCGCGCCGCCGAGGACCGTTTCGCCGGCAACGACCGTGGACGACTCCGCATGAATTTTCAATTGCACATCCCCGGCGCTGTTGATGTGCGGGGTGACTTCCAGCATCACGCCGACATCCTTGTATTTGAAACTCGTGTTTTGCGAACCGGCAGTTGAGACTTGCGTATTATCCGGAGTGGGCACCTGCTGCCCCACAAACAGTTTGCCGGTTTCATTGTTATCAATGGTAATAGACGGCTCACCCAGCACCGTGGCATCAGTGGTTTTGCGCATGAATTGGACGAGGTAATCAATATTGAGAGTGCTACCCACCACGCCGGAGCGGAGACTGGCCAGCGTCTGGACCACGTTTTCGCCGGATGGCGTGTTCACTGCAGTATTGGGCCCCACGCCTCTACGCAGGCTGCCGCTGGAACTCGCCAGCAAGGAATTGTCATAATCCGCCGCCGTAAACACCTTGGTGCCATCAGGAGACCAGCGAACGCCCAATTTATCCAGAAAATCACTGGAGACTTCGACAATGCGGGCCTCAATGGAAACCTGATCCGCCGGCAAATCTAAATCTTCCACCAGCTTCAAAATTTGCGGAAAAAAATGAACGTTAGCGGAAATCAACACCGCATTGCCGCGATCATCCGCCACGGTACGCACACGCCCCACCAGATCGCTGACCGCCCGCGAGGAACCGCGGTTATCCGAGGTGCGGGTATTATCCGGCTGACCGCCAAGCCAGGGATAATAGCCTTCCTCGCGCGTCTCCTGAGCCAGATCAAAGCCCGTTTGCGAAGCAGTACTCTGCCCCTGGTTAGGCTGGGCCGCACCAGAATTCGGCGGGGCAGGCTGCGCGGCCGGATGCAGCGCCGGCGAGCCATTTTTGGCGAACAGGATGTTTAAGTTTTTCGCAACCATATCCGCCTTGGCGAATTTCAAGCCCACGCGCAAAGTGCTTTCGCCGGCCTGAGACGGCTGATCCAACTGCTTGAGCACATCCTCCACCACCGCCAGGTTTTCCTTGGAATTTGAGGTCACGATAATGGCATTGGCGTAAGGCTCACTGGTGATGCGCACCTTGCCATACAGCCGGCCAGCGTCTTGGGCAGAGGAGCCTGAATCACCTTCATCTCCATTGAAAAAATCCCAGTAGCTGCGCTGCGGCTGCTTTTTCAAAAACAGCTCATTCAACACATCCTCCATGTCGGTGGCGCTGATGAATTTCAGGGGATAAATCTTGGGAGCAAGACTGTCGTCGGAGATGGGCTCATCCAACTCCTTAATCATCCGGGTCAGATTTTCCAGCTGCGCCGGCGGCGCCTGCACAATGACGGCATTGCGACGCCGATCCGCCACGACGCTCGTTTTTTTAGCGTTGATATCGGAACCGCCGGAGCCATTGAAAAAATAAGAATACCGAGATGGAGTCTGCCCCGCCGGTTGATTCAATTCCTGCAATTGCTTGGCGACGTCCTGCGCATCGGCATTTTTGAGTATGAAGGTCTGCGTCACCTTTTCCTTGGCGTCTTCCGTATCCAGCATGGCCACCAGTTTTTCAATCGCAGCAAAGGCTGCCTGGCTGGAAAGAATGATCAACGAATTGGAGCGGTCATCCGCCGCGACATCAATGGTTTCCTGGCTGCCGTTTTTACCGGTCATTTTCTGGTAAAGCGGCGACATCTCCTTGGCCAATTGATCGGCAGCAATATGCTTCAAAGGCAAAACGCGCACGGCCACATCCTGCGGCTGATCATTATCCAGCGCATCAATCAGTTCTCCGGCCACCCGGATATTGTCATTATAATCAGTGAGAATAATCCGGTTGGCGCGCTGATCCACGTCAATCGTGCCTTTGTCGGTCAAGGCGGTGCGCACGCGGTCTTTCACGTCGTCGGCTTGAATATGTTTGAGCGAAAATACCTTCACCAAACGCTGCCGGCCTTCGGGAATATCCTTCAGCGAACCGGCCACGAGTTCAGGACTCATCCTCGGTTCCTGATCGCTCGGGACGATCAGAATGGACCGGCCAGACTCAATCGCCGAAAAGCCTTCCAGCGCCAGGGCACGATAAACCATGTTCACCGCCTCCCGGGGCAGCACTTTCTTGGAACTAATGATCGTCAATTGGCACTGCACTCGCGGATGCTTGACGACGGATTTGCCGGTAGTCTGGGCCAGCCATTGCGCCACCATGTCAATGTTGGCCCCCTGAAAACTCAGCTGGATTTCATTGGTGGAATTCAGGCTGGAGCCATCCGCATTGGTCGCGCCGGCGACGGCAGCCGATGCGGGAGCCTCAGACGGAATCCACGGCCCGCTGCCGGAATCCTTTCCACCAGAGTCGGAGGAGGAGGACGAACCAGAATTTCCGCCGGGCATAACAAAGCCCGGCGGCATACCACCGTGCGACATCCGGATGCTTTGCGCCAACAGTGGCCATGAACTGGCGGCCCACCCGATTAGAGCCAGGCAAACGGCGATGGCAATTTGGTTTCGGCCCGCCATGCGGGCATAAAAATTATGGAATGATTTCATGGTGCAGTGTCGTTAGATTTGGGCATCAGGCTTTCACCTCCGTAGCCCTCAAAAATGGTCAACTCTTGTTTTTGTCCGTTTACTTCAATTAGCACGCGGTTGATACCGATCCGCAGCAGTTTGATTTCGCCCAGGGAATCGCCGGGTTTCACCAGTCCGGTCTGCCCGCTGGCTGAGCGTAAAAACGCCAACTCGCCGGCAATGCCCATCAGGGCCATCGGCAACGGATGTATCACCGGCGCAAACATTTCGCTATCCACAATTTTATCCACCCGGGACTGAATTTCCGGAGTCAGTTTGCCACTGGCTTTTCCAGGCTGCGGAAACATGCCCATTCCTGCCGGCATTCCCGACATGGCGGCGGGATTCATCATACCTTCGAGCAGAATCCGTTTGGGTTTATCCGGCCCATTCGTTCCAGACAAGGCAACGACCCCACTCGTTTCACGGCCAGTCATCTTATTGGTCACGACACCCAAGGCATTGGTGCCACTAGAAACTGCATTGGTTGTCGAGTTGATAAAGGCCGCCACAATCTGCGTATTCGCCGCCCTCGAAAGGACCGGATTGGTCAGGACCATGGTATTCGTTGCACTCCCGTTCGTGGCCGGGGGTTTTGCCACCACCGCATTCGTCGCCTGGCTTGGCATGAAACCCGCATGCGCGGCTGCTGGCTTGGCAGTTACATCCCCATTGGTGGACAGTGTCGGGACGGTTGGAATCGTCAGATGACCAAGAGGATTCGCCCGGAAGATCAGCGCTGTCAATTGCCACAACACCAGCGCCCCCAGGGTGAGACAAACGATACGGACAATTTTTTCTGGCTGATTAAGCATGAGGCGCCTCCGCTTTTTTCCATATTTCAAAATCGAGCACAATGATGGTAAGGCTGAGTTTGATCTGTCCCGGCCGGGTGGGCTCGGAAGCGATGGCTACGGAATCCACCAGGAGCGGATACCCCAAGGCGGGCAGATTATTCAACAAGGCCATCAGTGCTGACACTTGCCCCGTGCCTTCAAACTGAATGGTACCCAGCGCCTTGGCCGCAGGTTGCGCCGGCGATTCGCGAATCGGCCCCACCTGGATGCCGCTGCCAGAAGCCGCCTTCTGAATCGCCGCACTGGCCTCGGCCACGACCGTTGACCGGGAAAGCCGCGCCGGGTCGAGGTTAAAATTTTGCATCAACTTTTTCACCACCGCCACCTTGTCATCGTAAGGCTGCAGTTCGCGACGCAAGTTTTGGGCGTCGGCGACCAATTGCAAATAGGCTGCGCGCCGATGCTGAAAATATTGGCCGATTTTCACGGCGCCAAACAGCCCCAGATACACGGCCAAACCGATGGCCGCAATCCGGATCGTCCGCTGTTCACTGGAGGTTAAAGGTCGCATGCAATCAGGGGGTTGGCGGTTTGGGAGATTTTTCCGACGGCATCACGGACGCTGGCCGCAAATCGCCGGCCGGTTTTTTCGCGCTTTCCGATGGCGACAACTCGCTTTTCAAACCAGCGCGCAATACCGCGACGTTCCAGCGGGCGGAAATCCGTACATTGAGCCGCTGCCGATCCGGCGTGGGGGACTGTTCCTCCACCACCAGGTTCGTGAAATATCCACCCGTATTCAGCTTCGACCGAAAATCCGTCACCTGCTGGGCGTTTTGAAAAACTGCGCGCAACGAAATCTCGCCGCGCTGATTCAATGTCACCGGATCCAGCCGGACGCCCGGAGGCGTGGCTTGGGCAAACAGAAAAAACGCGTCCAGATAAGGCGGCTGATTTTGCTTTAAAAACTGGAGAAAACGCAATTCCGGATCCACCACTGAAACCAGACGCGCCTGCTCCGCTTTGGCCGCAGCGTACTTTTTGGCCACCAGCGGCTGCAGAAGCAAAGCCTCGGCATAGGGCAAAAGCAGGAGCACAGCCAGCAGCGCCACAGCGCGCCGCAGCCAGAATTGAGTTTGCGTGCCTGAAAAATCAAACCGGGCGGCCGTCGTTTTGGACGAGGTTTCCAGCGCGAGCAGCGGAATACTTTTTGCCCGGCATTGTTCCAGCCCAAGAATGGCGCTGGTTTTACCGGCAGGAATGGTCAATGCCTCAGCGGCCACCGGCTCGATCCGTCGCAATTGCGCCAGCACTTGATCCAGACCGGCCGCATTGCCGGAGACAAACCATTTTTTGGCCAGCCCATCCGGGCTAATCGCTTTTAGCACGGACCCTGGCAACAATTCCGGATTCGCCGCTCCTCCGGCGATTATCCGCACCGATACGACCGTGCCGCCATTGAAAATTGCCAATTCCGAGGTCGTGCCGCCCACTTCCAGCATGGCACCGGCGGCAGCCGAGTCCTCGCAAAGTTCGCTCCGCACCAGCGCCGCCGGAGTAAACACAGTCTGCATGCGCGCCGAGGCCAGAATAGCAGCGTATTCAGCAACGACGTCCTTGCGCACTGCCGCCACCAGAACTGCGCGCTGGCCGGATACGTTGCCCGATAGCGCCACCCAGCCCCAAGCCAGCTCCTCTGGCGCTAGCGGAAATTCCATCTCGATTTTAAGTCGGAGCAGTCGCTGGAATTCCTCCCCGGATGCCACTGGCAGATTAAAGCGCCGCAGCGCCAGCCCGGCCGCCCCGATTGCACAAATCGCCCGGACCCGCGGCTGCCATTGTTTTCGCCCGACGAATTGTTGCAGGCCGGCGGTCACTTTTTCGCGGCAAGCTGCCGACAAACCGCCCGAGGGGAGACGGTCCAGCGGAAAGTTCACCGATTCACTTCCGCGGACGGCAGTGAGCGTGCCAGCGGAAAACTCAAGCAATACCGGCTCCTGGTTAATTATTGAAAAATCCATCACAAATCATCCTCCCGATAGGAAAGGGTTTTTACAGCATCAGACCCAACCCGGACGATTTCCTGAACCCGCTGCCGGGTTCCGGTGGATTTGATCCGCCCCTCGCACAATATCCGGAACGTTTCCGAGCGCACCGTCACCAGCGGAGCCACGGCCTTGAATATTTGCCGGTTTAATCCCTCCACTTTTAAAAGGCCGGCAATATTTTTGAAAAAGCCGCTGGAGCGCCGGAAACCAATGATTTGCCGGGCCAGATTGCGATCTACTTGCGGCAAACAACACAGCACGGCCAATCCTGCGGTATTGATATTGATGTTACCAGCCGGGGCGTTGTCGTCCGCCACCGTCACGTCGTCGGCAATATCCATCAATAAGCTTTCACTGATGACATTGGGGCCACCCGCAACCGCATCGGAACCGGATGATTTTCCCCGCCCGCGGGGACTTGGTGGCGGCGTGACATCCAGCAAATCCGCAATGCTCTGAAACTTGTTTTTTCCACGATAAGCCACCATGGCCCGCGCTATCTCGGGAGTGATGCCATGCACGGTGGTCAACGTGGATTCATCCGCCGTTTGAATATTCACGCGTTTTTCTCCGGTGGCGTTCAAATTCTTCACCGCCGAATCCACCGTCAGGCTGAATGCCCAGCCAAGATTTTCATCAGCCGGCACGGCTTCAAACTGAGGCAGGCCGGCAGCATCCTCCCCGACTACCTCCGTCATCCCGTTCAGATGCTCATCATCGCCCAGCAACTGTTCTGCTGTCACCCCTCGCACCATTAACAATTCGCGCAGGGTTTCAAAAGGTCCAAAACGAGGCTGCGCCGGCGGCTGAAGCGAGGCATAATAATCCGCCTCAGCCACAGAATTCTCCCCGCCGCCGCGCCAGTTTAAAATCGCCGTGGCAATCTCTGGAGTCAAGCCGGGCAGGCGCGTGAACTGGTCGGCGTCGGCGGTATTCACATTCAGCCGGCTTTCCTCATCATCAACGCCATAAACCACCCCGCCCCCCTCATCTGTCCGCGCGCGGCGCAGCACGGAAAAAGTTCCCCGGCTGAATTCCACGTCGCGAAACTGGGCCGGCAAATTGTAAAGCTGGCCGTCGTGATTGTTCCCCCCATGGCTGCGCTCACGGGCATTTTGCAATAGCAGCGCCTTGGCTTTTTCAATCCCTGCCAGCGCGAGATAATGGGCTTGAATCCGATCGGTGAAATTTTTTCCGACCCGCAAATCCATCTGCGCCGTATGCAAGACGCCCACCACCAGCAACGACAGCAGGGCCACGCACCACAGCAAGCCTACCAGAATGGAAGCGCGCTGGAACATAGGTCAATTAATGCCTCCGCCCGCAGCGGGCTGGCCACCCGAATTGTCTCCCACCCCGGAGGCGTCATCGGCAGTGCGAGAGGCTAGATTGAGCCGGGCAACGGATTGAAAAATCAGTGGCGGCTCCGTTGCGACTTCGGCGGCCGCCATCGCTGGTTTGGTTTTCGGGTTGGAATCAAACATCAGGGTAATGCGCACTGCTTTGGGCATGCCGGCCAGATTTGGCTGGTCGCGGTTGGAATTTTCTGCCTTCGATTTACCCTTGATTTCCCCCCAGTTATCAAACCAATCCGTGCCATTGGAATATTCGAACCTTGCCCCCAGCAAGCCTTGCGCGATGGCCTCCTTTTTTCCGCCGGCGAGCGGATCGGGAGCAAATACGGGATTCCGGCGCCGCCACAAGCCAAACTGTCCGGTCAGCGGATCCTTATCGAGGTAAAAACTTTCCTGGCAAAAATCGCCTTCATGTGGACGGCGCGGTGTGTAATTGTGGGTGGCAAAATCCATGTTATCCGCCTCGGTCTCCCCAATCTTCCGCTGCAGGCCAAGAAAGGCATAGTCCTTGGAGAGCGGGCAGGCACCGCGCAAGTCAGCCGTTAGCAGGGCCATGGCAACCCGGGCGTTTTGAATGATATCCGCGCGCGGCTCCACCAGTTTTTTACCGGCAATGCCCGCGCTGAGACACAAATACGCGGCGGTTAAAATCAATGCCATCAGGGCCGCGCTAATCACGACCTCAATGAGCGTGAACGCCGGGGCATGGCTGAGGGAGCGGGCAGTCTTCAACGGTCGGCGCTCCGTTTCTTTTTATTACGGGCATTTTCCCGCACTGTCGCCGGATCGGCGACCGGCTCAAAAAGCATGGTTTTTAAATCTAAAATCAAACGGCCATCCCCGGAATTTTCCACCACCACATCCACTTCATGCAGACCTTCTATGGTCGTGGGACTAATGGTTTGCTTCCAGCGATAGGGGGCATCCCCCGCACCGCACACACCATTTTTTTCACCATCCACCAGACCGCCCTCGGCGCGGAGGGTTTCAATTTGTCCGGCAGCAAACAAGGCTGCCGTCGTTTGCTGTTCGGATTCCTTGCTGGATCCCAGAGCGGTGGTGATGCCGGTGGTGAGACCGGCCAAAGCAATCCCGAGAATCAAAATCGCCACCATGACTTCGACCAGCGAAAACCCCGCGTTGTGAGCCAGATAGTTCATTCCCGGATCGGTTCCGTCAGATGAATGCGGGAGGTGACCGGATTCAATACCAGTTGCAGCCGGAAGCCCGCGCGATCGCGCAACTGAATGGCAGCGGCATCCGCAGTGCCATCCGGATAAAACATGAAATGACCCGGCTCCGTGGGCACCGCCATTTCAGCATCCGCTGGCACAGCCTCGTCTGGCGCCTGCATTTCCAAGGTAATGCGCGGGTCCAAGGCCCCTTCGCTGCCGGAAACATCGGTGAGGGGAACGAATGATTCCTGACCGGCGACGCGGGTTTTGCGGGCGACCTGATAGTGGCCGGTCTTGAGATCCAGTTGCACGCGATGCGGCTGGTTGAGGCTGATGGCGCGGCTGGAGGCGAGTTCAAACGTGTTCACCAATTCGCGGCCGGTGGCCCGTAGCAGGGCATCCTCATAAGTGCCGCGCATTTCCGGAATGATCAAAGCGGTCAAAATAGCAATCAGCGCAATGACCACCGTCAGTTCCATGAGGGTAAATCCTGCCTGGCCCCGGCGGCAGTTTGGCAAATGCGCGGACAGCATGACCTTTATTACCAGTTGCCGATATCCGCATTGTCACCTTCGCCGCCATCCGCCCCATCGGCCCCACGCGACCAGATGTCGAAGCTGGTGGAATGGTGTGTCCCGGGGATCTGGTATTGATACGGATTTCCCCAGGGATCATCGCGCAACTGCTTGATATACGGGCCGCGCCATTTTTTCCCGTCGTCCCCGGCGGGCGGCTCCACCAGGATTTTCAGTCCCTCCTCGGCGGCAGGGTAGCGGTCCATATGCACATAATAGCGTTCAATCGCGGATTCCAACTCAGCGATGTGGGCCTTGGCGGCACTCACTTTGGCGTCCTTGGTGGTGCCGATGAATTGGGGGATGATGGTCGCAGCAAGAATGCCGAGAATGACCACCACCACCATGATTTCCACGAGCGTGAACCCGCGATTACGTTTCCGGTTAATTTGCATGTTCATATTTGTGCTGAAAAATTCAATGAATGGCGCTGCTCATCCGGAAAATCGGCAGCAGCAACGCAATGACCATGAAGCCGACCAATGCGCCTACGATCAATATCAAAATCGGCGCGAGCAGTGAAATCAAGGTCTTGGTCTTCGCCCGCATGTGCCGTTCCTCCATTTCCGCAACCTTCAAGAGCATTTCGTCCAGCTTGCCGCTTTCTTCGCCCACATCAATCATCTGGACCACGGTCTTGGGAAAAATGCCCAGCTTGCGCAAGGGGGCGGCCAGCGAATCGCCGCCGCGCGTTTCCTCCGCCACCTGGGCAATCTGCGCGGCGAGCACGCGGTTGCCAATGGTGTTCTCCACGATTTTCAGGGCCGGCAGCAGCGAGACGCCGCTTTTCACTAGCGTGCCCAGCGTCCGGGCAAATCGCCCCAACGCTGCGGAACGAAACACGGCCCCCGCCACCGGAATGCGCAATTTGAATTTATCCCACGCCGCCGCGCCCGCCGGCGTCCGGATAAACCAGAATGATCCGCCGACCACGACTGCGACCGAGACAAGCAGCAAAAACCAGTGCTGATGCAAGCCGCCGCTGACTTTCAGGAGAATCAACGTGGGCAGCGGCAGCACCGTGAGCATTTCCTGCAGCATGCCAAACAAGCGCGGCAGCACCACGGTGAGCAAAATGGTGACCGTCAAAACTCCAAAGAGCAGGACAAACGCCGGATATGCCACCGCGGCGACCACCTCGCTGCGCACCTCATCCTCATGTTCGAGCAGGCTGGCCAGATCGGCCATGACCTTGGGCAGTACGCCAGCCTCCTCGCCGACGCGAATCATGCTGGTGTAAAGTTTGCCGAACAATTTCGGCTGCTCCGCCAGCGCCGAAGAAAAGGCCTCACCTTTGCGCACGGCCTCGGCAATTTTTAAAATGACCGCGCGCAGCGGGAGATTTTCCTCCTGCTCGCCGAGACTGGCCAGGGCTTGCGGAATCGGAATACCCGCCCCGAGCAGCGCGCTCATCTCCTGGGTAAACGCGGTGATTTCCTTGCGCCGGATGCCGGAGCTCAGTTGGAAGCCACCCGCGACCGGCAAGGTGGGGGTGGCTGCGATTATTGCTGGACCGGAACATGATTCCAGATTGGAGGGAAACAAACCGCGTTGGCCCAGCTGGAGCAAAGCCGAGCGGCGATCTTCGGCCTCAATCACGCCCTGCACGGCGGTGCCACCGGCGCCGATGGCCTGATAGCGAAAGGAGATCATTCGAGCTGGTCCCCCGAGGAAACGCGCAGGATTTCCTCCGCCGTGGTGATGCCGGCCGCAGCTTTCTGGAGCGCGTCCTGATGCATCGTGACCATGCTTTTCTGGGCGGTGCCTTTGAGCTCCGTGTTGGAGCGCCGCTGTAATATCAGCTCCCTAAGGGGGGTGGTGACGGGCAGCAGTTCAAAAATGCCCACGCGTCCCCGATAGCCCGTGCCGCGACATTCATCGCATCCGGCGCCGCGATAAAATTTATCGGCAATCGCCTTGCCGCCCAGCCTTTCCAGTTTGTCACGCAGGGCCGGCTCAATCCGGGTTTCCCCGCGGCAAACCGGACAAATTTTGCGCAACAGCCGCTGCGCCAGCACGCCTTCCAGCGCGGAGGAAACGAGGAAAGCCTCCACCCCCATGTCAATCAGGCGCGTCACCGCACCGGTGGCATCGTTGGTGTGCAAGGTGCTGAAAACCTGATGCCCGGTGAGCGCGGCGCGAATGGCAATTTCAGCGGTTTCAAAATCGCGGATTTCGCCGACCATTACCACATCCGGGTCCTGCCGCAATATCGCGCGCAAGCCCGTGGCGAAAGTAAAATTGCGCCCGGGCCGGACGGGGATCTGCGCAATGCCGGGCAGTTCGTATTCGACCGGATCCTCAATGGTCAGAATTTTCAGCTCCGGCGTGTAAATGCCCTGCAAAATAGAGTACAGCGTCGTGGTCTTGCCGCTGCCGGTCGGACCGGTGGTGAGAAACAGCCCGTGCGGTTTTTCCACCAGCCGCGATAGCTGCGCCGCGCGCGCGGCGTCCAGCCCCAGTTCCTCCACGGTCAGCACCTTCGAACTTTTTTCCAGGAGCCGCATGACCAGGCTTTCGCCGTAAATCGTGGGCATGGTGCCCACCCGGATATCCACGCGCGAACCCCGATGGTGAATTTGAATATGGCCGTCCTGCGGCATGAAGCGCTCGGCGATATTCATATCCGCCATGATTTTAATGCGCGAGACGAGCGCGGGGTGGAGCGGCTTGGGCGGCGGCTGTTTTTCCTGCAGCAGCCCATCCACCCGGTAGCGCAGCTGCACGGAATTTTCAAACGGGACCAAATGGATGTCACTGGCCCGCTCGCGAATAGCGGTGGAAATGATCAGGTTAACGAGGTTCACGACCGTTGGCTCGTTAGCCATGACTTCTATGTCGTGAAGATTCTTGCCCTCCACACTGGCGCTGCGCTCCGTGCTGAGGTCATCGATCATGCTTTCAACCGTGACCTGCGAATTGGTGGAAATTCTCCCGGCAATTTCCGCTGCCGGAGTTTCGACGGTTTCCACCTCCAGCCCCGTCAGCAGACGAATATCATCAATCACCCGCTGGTTGCCGGGATCTGCCGTGGCGATGTGGAGCACGCCATCCTGAATCCGGAGGGGAAGCACCTGATGACGCTGGATAAAATCAGCCGGCAAGACACGCTCGGCCAAGGCGGCAGTATCGGGCCGGGCTGAGACACTTGTCTGCCCTGGCAAACTTTCCGCAATGGTTGCGCCTGTTTCGTTCATAATCAACCTGCCGCCCCACCCGTTTTTAAAAGCTTAACCGAACCACTTGGATTCAGCGGAATTTTTAAGTTTCTCAGCGGGCTCCTGTAATAGACAACGCAACTGGTAAAAAGTTGCAAATAAAAAAAGGCGTCCGTTGCCGGACGCCTTTCAATAATTCGTTTTTCAAATCAAGCCGTGGCTTCGCCCACCTGAAAGCGAACGAAACGGCGAATGGTGATTTCATCGCCCAATTGCTTGCCAACTTGGGCCACGTGCTCTTTTACACTGACTTCCGAGTTGCGCTTCACAAAGCCCTGATCCACGAGGCAGTAGGTCTGGAAAAACTTGTCCAACACCCCGGCGAGAATTTTTTCCATGGCGGCGGCCGGCTTGCCTTTCAAGCGATCGGACTGCGCGGCAATTTCGCGTTCCTTGGCCACGACTTCGGGCGACACATTCTCGCGGGAGACCACGTGCGGGAAACCGGCGGCAATCTGGAGGGTGATATCTTTCACCAACTGTTTGAATTCATCTTTGGTGGTCGTTTCGGTCTTGCCGGCACCGACTTCGACCAGCACACCCACCTTGGCACCGGTATGAATATAGGCGGCCACCAATCCGTTACCGGAAACTTCCAGGCGGGCATTGCGCGTGATTTTGATGTTTTCGCCCATCTTGCCAACTGCGGCTTCGCGGTCCGCTTCCAGATTGACGCTGGCGTCGGCTGCGACCTTTTTAGCTATCTCGTCCGCAAACGCGCGGAAAGCTTCATTGCGAGCCACGAAATCAGTTTCGCAATTGACCTCGACCAGCACGCCGGATTTTCCGCCGGGAGCGATAAATTGGGCAATGACGCCTTCGCGGGCTTCGCGGGTCGCTTTTTTGGCCGCGCTGGCGGCCCCGGATTTGCGCAGCAAATCCACGGCGGACTCGATATTGCCCTGGGCCTCCACAAGGGCCTTTTTGCATTCCATCATGCCAACGCCGGTCATTTCGCGGAGCTTGGCCACATTTGCAGCAGTGATTTCAGCCATATTGGTTGAAGGTAAAAAGTTGAATGTTAAATTTTGCGGCGGACGGAAAGGTGCTTTCCGTCCGCCAGATTAAATCAATCAGGCAGTCGCCGGAGCAGCTGCGGGAGCGGCCACCGGAGCAGTCGCTTCCGCCGGAGCGGCGTCTTCATTCACCCGGCGGGATTTTTTGGATTCAAACTCCGCACGAGCCTGGGTGATAGCCTGGAGCACCGCCCCCAGCAACAAACGCACGGAACGGATGGCGTCATCGTTGGCCGCAATCGGATATTGGGCGTCATCGGGATCGCTGTTGGTATCCACCAGCGCCACGACCGGAATACCGAGCTTCTTGGCTTCAGCCACGGCGTTGTGCTCGCGCTTCACGTCCACGACAAACAGGGCACCGGGCATTTTATCCAATTCGCGGAGACCGTCGAAATACTTGTGCAGCCGGGCACCTTCGCGGCGGATGGCGGACTGCTCCTGCTTGCCGTAGGTGGCGAGGGTGCCATCCGTATCCCACTTCTCAATTTCCTTGAGCCGTTTGATAGAGGTCTTGACGGTGGCAAAATTGGTCAACGTGCCGCCGAGCCAACGCTCGGTGACGAACATCTGGCCGGTTTCCTTGGCCGTGTCCTTGACGCATTGCTGGGCCTGCTTCTTGGTGCCGACAAAGAGAATTTTTCCGCCTTTGCGGACCGTCGCCGCGAGATAATCCAAAGCCGCGTGCAACTGAGCTTCGGTCTTGCTCAAATCAATAATATGAATGCCATTCCGCGCGTCGAAGATGAATGGCTTCATCTTGGGGTTCCAACGTTTCGTCTGATGTCCAAAATGGACGCCGGCTTCCAACAGTTCTTTTACTCCGATAGTGCTCACAATTTCCTTTGGTTAAAACCTCGAATCATTTCAAGGCATCCCGCGGAACACGGGATTGTTATTTGGTGTTGTTATGGCCTGCTGCCTTCACACGAAGGCAAACGGCCGTTTTTGTCCGCGCGACTTTTACAAGCCACGCAGAGTTAAACATTGTAACAAAGAAACGGCGCGTGACAACTCCAATTTTACAACACTCCAATTTTCGATCACTGACCGGCTTTGGTCAGGAGAGGCTGAGGTGTCAAGACCGACAGACGAGCTGCGATAACCGCAGGAGGGGGCGAGCTAAGGGCTCGAAGTTCCCCCTCTGCTGCTTCTACCTCGAAGCGAAACCAACAGCTTGACGAAAACCCTTAAATCAAGTTTTCTTTGCCCAGAGGGTGCAGCACTTTTCAGCCGCCGTTTACATCGAAACTAGGGCAAGCAAAATAAACTTACATATAGAGCAGTTTTTCTTCAGTTAAATTTTATGACAAACTATAGTGCGACCAGTAGATTCGCCTCGCTTGCAAAATTGTGCAAATATCGCATTTGCAGATACTTTTTATTAAAGCGCTTTAAGGTTTCTTTTTTAGATCTCTTCGATCCGATCCGCAAGAAACGCTAACGGCGCGTTTTTGAATCAATGACCTCAA
>CAISVF010000394.1 GCA_903888765.1 uncultured Verrucomicrobia subdivision 3 bacterium
CCAAGAAACAGCGGTCTTTTTGGTTTTTGGCTTTGTTTCAGCTCAGTTGCAGGGTTTTCAAACCTGCGCCTTCGCTAAAACTTCGCCAAAAACCAAAAATCCTCGCTGCCCATCGCTATATCTTTTCTGTCAATGCTCTAAGCCGCATTGGGCCGGCTCTCCCGCCAGGTAAACCAGCCGCAGGCGGCGAGCAATAGCAGATTGAAAATCCCCAGGGTTTGCAGCACTTGCACCAGGCTAGCGTGAAACCGGGTCAGGGCAAAGGCATACGCCGCCGCCAGAAGCACCAGCACCGGGACGATGCGGAATTGCGACCGCGCCAGCAGGTTATTCACCAGCACATTGGCCAGGGACAAGGGCACCATGGCCCAGGCATACCACGGGAGCACCTGTACCGCGACCGCCACAAAGGAATCCTGGAAGACCCACTTGACAATCCACGGCCCCAGCAGCGTCAGGCCCAGCGCGCCGCCCGCCGCCAGCAAGCCGGTGCCTAGCAACACCATCCCCAGCAGATTGCTTTTTTCCGCTTTCGCTGCGCTATGCACGATCTTGGGAAACATCACGGTCGCCAGCGGCAGCACCAGCCACAGCAGCGCCCGGGAAAGCGTTCCCGCTCCGACATAAAACCCGGTCTCATCCCCGGAAAAACAGGCTTTCACAAACAAGGTGTCCGCCGTGAATAAAAATTGCAGCGCCCCGAAACCCAGGCACAGCGGCACCACCTGCGCCAGCAGCTCGCGGGCGGCAAACTTTTCCGCCGCCAGCGACCACACGCTGCGGGTCTGCCAGATGCCGATGGCCACCGCCACCACCAGACCGAAACCGACGCCAGTGACCATGCCCGTGGAACCGCCCGCAAAAAATACCACCAGCAGCACCGCCAGCCCCAGCCGGCCGCCGGCATTGAGAATATTCACCCAGCCCATCCAGAAAAAATTCTGCTGCCCCTGCATCACGCCTAAAAACATCGGCACCCACAGCGAAAACAGCACCACCGCCACCGTGATCCAGAGCCCGGCCGGATCCGGCAATTTCCAGGCGGACAGGATTTGCGCCTGCCACCACCACACCCCCGCCGCCAGCAGCAGGGCCAGGCCGAGGGCGCCCAGCCACGTCCACCGCAACATCCCAGCCAGTGCGCGCTCGCGGCCGGTGACCCGCGCCTGCGCCGTCTGCTGGGCAAACACCATTTGCAGCGGCATATTCGGCACGCACATCGCCACCGCCAGCATCACGCCAAACGCGCCGTATTCCGCCGGGGAGATTTTTTTACTCAGCAGATGAACCAGGTAAAACATGCCGCCGCCGCCAATGTTCGCGATCATCAGCCAGCCGCTCTGCCGGAAAAAAGCCGCGTGCGGTTTGGGGCCCGTGGATGGTGTGGATTGGGTCATTTTTCTCGTGGCGAACTGGGAAGGATCAAGGTCAGGGCCTGAAAAACTAGGGTTGTGATTGCAAGAAACGGAGCAGCAAATCCTTGGCCTGCTCCAGTTCGGAGAGCAAAATCCACTCATCCGCCGTGTGCGCCTGGGCAATGTGGCCGGGCCCGAAGACCACGCTCGGGATCCCCGCCGCCGACAGCACCGCTGCATCGCAAAAATAATCCACCCCGAGCGGCCGGGCCTGCTGCGCACTGCGCAGAAATTGCCGGACCAGCGGCAGTTTGGGATCAGTTTCCAGCGGCAGGCACGGCGCCAGTTTCACACTGGCAATGGTGGCCGGCAATTTTTTCGTCCGCAGCCATCCGGAAATCTCCCGGTGCACCCCCGCTTCGGTCTCGCCCGGCAGCGTGCGCCGGTCAATGCTGATAATACAGCGGTCCGGGACGATGTTAGGCTGTGATCCTCCCGCGATGGTGCCCACATTCACGGAGCCTGTGCCCAGCAGCGGATGCTTCCGGCGCTTCAATTGTGCTGCGTAATCCGTCTCCAGCGTTTCAACCACGCGGGCCATGGCCAACACCGCGTTCTTTCCCAGCTCCGGCGTCGCGCCATGGGCGGCCTGACCGCGGGTTTCGATCTCCAGCCACAGATCACCTTTGTGCGCGGTGACCACCTTTAATTGGGTCGGCTCGCCCACAATGGCCAGATCCGCTCTAAACCCGCTGGCCGCCAGCGCGCGGGAGCCGCCTTGGGCATTTTCCTCGTCAATCAATCCGACAAAAGCCAATTCCGTGGTTGCCGGGCGCGCGCGGGATCGGGCCAGTTCCACCAGCGCCGAGAACATGGCCGCCACCGAGCCTTTGGTATCGCAGGCACCGCGCCCATGCAGCCGGCCGTTCCGGCGCTGCGGGATGAATCCGGTCCCATCGGCGCCCACTGTGTCCAGATGCGGTGCCAGCAGGATGGTCTGGCGGACCCGCTCCCGGGGCTGCAGCCGGATGATCAGGTTGGCTCGACCGGGTAAAATCTTCTGAAATTCCACATCCAGCCCGGCTTGCGCGGCGGTGGCGGCCAGAAAATCCGCCATGCGCTTTTCGCCCCCGGCGGGATGGCGCGGCGGCAAAAAAGCGGGGTTCACGCTGGGTAGCGCGATGAGTTCCGCCAGTAACTTTTCCGTGCGCGTCATGCAGGCAAAGGCTGGCAGAAACCGGTGCCCGGCGAAAGTTATTTGGCGCTGACGGCAAATATTTCGTTCGTGGTTACGGCCGTTCAGTTTAGGAATGGCATGTCAGGCTGAAAGGAATTCGTCAACCTTGCATGAATTCGTTCTGCTGTTTGCATTGGCAAAGGTGCAGTTGTATCAATTTGATATTCCATGTCGTGTTTTACTTTCAAAATATCAGCATTCAATTTTTTACAAATTTCAAAATCTTTGAACTCTCGATCTGAACGTAAATTCAATCTTTTTTTTCAATACGTCCCCTGCCACATAAAGGGTGAATACGATTATGCAGAGTGAACAACTTCCCAAAATTTCTGACGCATGGATCAAACGGAGCCACGCAATGCACGAATTGAAACGCACACAGGAGGCGTATTATTTGTTGCTGCCAGCTGCCGAATTGTTCCCCAAATTGTGGGTCATCCGACACAACCTTGCGTGCTATGCTTGTGTGATGGGACAAATTAAAATTGCCATGGAGCGACTAAAGCAAGCGAGTGACCTCGCCAGTCAAAACGAAGACATCCGACAGCAAGCTCTGAATGACCCCGATTTGGAAAAGATTTGGACGCTGGTTCCTGCGATTTGACGCAAAATGACCAAAAACCCTCGCCATATTCGTCAAGAAGGTCCAAAATCCTCGGATGCTCTTGAAGATTCAGTTCTTGAGCCGGTGTGGAATAACAGCGGGAACAATTTAAAATTCAATCATTCTTTACAGAGCCATTTAACGGCAACATGAGCAAACAACAGCACAGAAATATTGTCGGTGAACCTATCAATTTTGGCGGACTGCTTCACGCTCCCGTAAACGAACAAGGCGTTGTTCTCCTTTTTGGTATGTTGGCGGAAAAATTGGGTTTCCGAGTGCAATTGGTGCGACAAGGTTATCCTGATTGCAAGGCTGCTCGCAACATTGGTGATGGCCGCTACGAGGAGGTAAATATCGAATTTGAATTCCGCAGTTCCGGCTTCAAATCGCACCTGAGAGAAGAAGTCAAAACAGATGTCATCGTATGTTGGGTTCACGATTGGAAGAACTGCCCCTCAACAATTGAAATTCTCGAACTACGTTCGATGATTCAATGCGGAAAATTGGATGTTCCACCGCCGACTGAACCGCAGCGAAGGCAACCTCCGCGAGAAATTTTCCATTCAACTGGCGACCTGAGTATATTTAATTTGCTAAAGGCTGTTGCCAAGGATGAGAGCAAAGTTGTTTGTCGCAAGGGCGGTGACTCTTACATACAGACTCCGTTTGATGCTGTTGAACGTGTGTGTCTTTTTGCCGCCGATGATGGCGGTGATTCATTTCTGACACTCGGTTTATATTTCGGTGATACTCAACGCCAAGCAAAAGCGTTTTACGAATCGTCCCCCAACGTCAGCCAACTTGACAATACCCAATGGAGAATCCGCCCGAATTTTCATGTCGCATTCAAGGCTCAGGGATTGATGGGGTTTCCATCGGAAGATGCCGCCCATTTTTTGCAATTCTGGAAAGAAAACATCCACAAAATCCGCCAGCAGAAGAAAAGCGAGGTTTCGGCGTATTTGAAATGGCTGACCGACAACAACGTAATTACGATGACAACGGAGACGGAGGAAATGCTGAAAAAGAAGTTTTTTGATACCAAAATGTCACGTTTGAATATGATTCCGGGATTCTCGTTGGAATTCAAAATCGCCAAAATGGACGAGCTAGATGAC
>CAISVF010000395.1 GCA_903888765.1 uncultured Verrucomicrobia subdivision 3 bacterium
GGGAATCCGATGACGGCCCGCCGGCACTCCAGGCCATCACGGCAATGAAGCCAGACGTGATCATTGTGGATATTTCCCTCAAGCATGGCTCCGGCATTGAGTTGATAAAAAATCTCAAGGTATTGCATCCCGGCATGGCCATTATCGTGCTGTCCATGCATGACGAACGCCTCTATGCCGAACGGGCATTGCGCGCCGGAGCGCGCGGCTACATTATGAAGTCGGAGACTGCCAAAAAAATGGTGGCAGCGATCCGGCAGGTGATGGCCGGTAAAATTTACATGAGCGATAATCTGACGGCCCTGCTGGCGGAAAAATTTGTGGATGGCCGGCTGTCGGCCAGCGGCTCGCTGGTGGAACAATTGAGCGATCGCGAACTGGAAACGTTTCAACTGCTAGGCAAAGGTTTTGAAACGCGGCAAGTAGCCGAAATGATGAAGGTCAGCATGAAAACCGTGCAGGCGCATTGCGCGCACATCAAGGAAAAGCTCAAGCTGGCCAACGCTGCGGAACTGTTGCGCGAAGCTGTGCGCTGGCAGGAAAACCATCCGACGAACTAAGCTGACGGCATATAGGGTAATGTCCTATGCGAAAATTATACCGCGCCTGATAGCCTAAAACCGCAGCACCTGCACACAATACTATGTGCGGTTGCAAACATTATTTACCGGAGCGCGATTGGCCCGCCTGCTGTTGACGGCGGGCGGGGGCATGGTTTTGACGCCACTGCTGGCGCAGGTCGCCCCGAGCTCGACCAACCTGCTTTCCATTGCCGACGCCAGGCGGATGGCGTTCGATCGCAACTGGGATTTGCTGGCCGCCAAATGCGGATTGGATGCCGCTCAGGCGCAGTTGCTGGTGGCAAAAGAATTTCCTAATCCTACTTTTTCCTGGTCAACCGCAAAAATCGGTTCCCATGAAAACGGCACATCGTCGGGTAACGGACTGTGGAGTCGCAGCTACGATACGATTTTTGCCATCAACCAACTCATCGAAATCGGCGGGAAACGACGGGATCGCAAAGTATCGGCCCTGGCTGGCATTGACGGTGCGCGTGCGCGTTTCTACGATGCCCGGCGATTGTTGGAGCAGGGGGTGACGAAAGCATACGTGGCGGCGATTCTGGCAGAGGAAAACCAACGCATTCTGAATGAATCGGCCGGGCTATTGGCTCATGAAGTGGCCATTGCCCAGGTCCGCTTGCAAACCGGCGACATTTCGGACTCCGATGCGAAGCAAATGGAAAACAGCGCCGAGGTTTTTCAATTGCAAGCCCGGTCCGCCGAGACGGCAGCCTTGCAGGCGCGGATTGCGGTAGAAATTCTGCTGGGGGTGGGGCAACCCAAAGGCCGTTGGAAACCGGCTGAATCCCTGGCACAAATGACTTCCTTCCTGCTGCCAGCCCTGGCCACCAGCACCAATGCCACCCGGGCAGATGTGCTCGCCGCCGAAGCAGATTTAAAGCAGGCAAAGTCTGAGCTGAAACTGCAGCAGGCGATGCGTATTCCCGACCCGAC
>CAISVF010000396.1 GCA_903888765.1 uncultured Verrucomicrobia subdivision 3 bacterium
AGAATGCCGTACTCCAGCCCGTCAGCAGATTGGTCGAAACCAGGACGGTGTACTCCGGTCCGGTTTGACCGGTGACCGTGAGGCTGAGTTGTCCGCCAGCGAGCGCAGTGGCGGTTACGCCGGGCAGGGGTAGCACATTCACCTGGATGGTGAAGTGGTTGGTGGCGCTCAAGTGTGGTGTCCCATTATCCGTGACGACGAAGGTGACCGGGTTGGTTGAGTTTGCCTGAGCTACGGAGGGCCGCCAGGTGAAAATGCCGGTGGCAATATTCACGTTTGCACCGGACGGGCCGGTGAGCAGGGAATAAGACAGCGTTTGCGCGGGGATGTCGGCATCCGTGGCGCTGCAATTTACGGTGAGGTTCACCCCGGCGTTGAGGACAAAATTCGTACCGGCGATGGGTGCGGTGAAGGTCGGGGCGGTATTCAGCGGCGCATTCACCACGAGGACGGCAGGGCTGCTGGTGACACTACCGGCAAGGGTGGTGACGACGACGGAATAAGCGCCCGCATCCGTCAGGGCAGTGCCCGGGAGGTTGAGCGTAGCCGAGGTTGCGCCAGATACGTTGGTGCCGTCCAACTGCCACTGGTAGGTCGGGTCCGGAATGCCGGTGGCCACGACGTTAAAGGTGGCGGGGGCACCAAAATTAACCGTCTGGCTCGCGGGATTCGTGAGAATATTGGGCACGAGCTGTGGCTGCCAGGCATATAGCCAGTTCGTGGCGCTGGAGGCGGCGAGATAGCGCGGGTCGCTGGTGGTGAGGCTGTTCAAACCGTAGGTGACGGGATTACCGGTATCGTTGTTGGTGTTGCCGAATTCCCAGAGGAGTTCGCTATTCAGGACGGCGGTGGAGGGAGCTACGTAATCTTTCTGGATGCGGCAGTTGATCCAGGCCGATACGCCGTTGGTCGTGCCGTTGCTAGCGGCGAGCGTCGGGCTACCGATGCCGACGCCGGTGACTTTGCTCAGGTAACAGTTTACAAAAGAAAAGCCATTGAGTGAAAGAAGACCGTTGTATCCAGCCCAGGTGCCTCCGACGGAATTATCGGTACGCGAGGCGACGAGATTCCACGACGATCCGCTCCCATAGACAGTGCGCAGTTCACAGTTAGTGAAGAAGCAAACGCCGCCGCCCCAGATGTAATCGAACTGGCCGGTGATAAGACAGTTGTTGAAATAAGCCTGCGCCTGGCCGCCGCCGTTGGCGAGCAGCGTGTCCTGGAAGCTGCCCAGATTGCAATTGTTGAAGATGAAGCGTTTGGCGTTGGATTCGAGCATCAGCGCCTCGGCCTGAGAGCCGCCGGCGGGCGTGCGGTTGGTGAGAGTAAGGTTATCGAGGGCGATATCGTTGGCGTTGATCTTCATCGCCATGCGGTAATGGGTGCTCCCCTGGAGATTCGCGTTGTTCGCGTAGCCGATGATGGTGCCATTGCGGGACTGACCGCGCAGCGTAAGGTTGTGTTTGGCCTTCACGTTGACAATTTCAACGTAGTTGCCGTTATTAATCGTGATGATCCGGGGCGTGGTATTGGCGGAGGGGACAAAATCAATCGCGCCCTGCACCGTGACGAAATCGCCGGTGCCATCGCTGGCGACGAACAGGTTGACCGGATTGGCCGGGCCAGCCACCTTGGTGGTGAATTGCCAGACATTGCTCGCGGTGATGCCGGCAAAGTTGGCCCCGGCAGGGTCGGTGAAGGTGCCGTTGTCCACGGTGACATAATAGGTCTGGTTGGAAGTGAGCATTCCCGCATGCGGATAAATTGCCGCCTGAGTGCCGGTGATGATGACCGGATAATTCGTAAAGTTGTCACCGCCAATCTGGCGCGGCTGGACATTTTTGGCATTGGCGTTGGGCGTCACACAAAGGCTCAAGTCAATGGTGTCCACCGGCGTGGCGCTGTTGTTGAGGTTGAAAATTTTGATGGTGCCAGCCGGGTGCAACGTCGGCGTTTGGCTGAACGTGAGGTACAGCGGCGTGTCATAGCAGACAGTCGTCGCACCGTTGGCCGGCACCAGAGCGGCTATGGACATCGCAGAATTCACCGTGAGAGTGACCGTGGCGCTGTTAGTGATACCGCCGCTGTTGGAAACCTGCACATAAAAGCTGGTGCCCGAATTGGTGGGAGCGGTGCTGGCGAGGGAAAGGGTGGCGTTGGTCGCCGTTGGATTATTGGCGCTGGAAATCGGGCTGCCGTTGGCGAACCATTGATACGTGGGGTTGGGCGCGCCAGAGGCGGCTATCGTGAACGAAGCCGACTGGGTGTTGGTGACGATGAGGCTGGCCGGTTCGGTGGTGATGGTGGGCGGCACCAGGACCGTCAGGGTTGCGCTATTGGTCACACTCCCGACCACATTGTTCGCCACGAGCGAGTAGGTGAAGCCGTTCTGGGAATAGGTAACATTATTCAAGGTCAAGGTGGTGGCGGTCGCTCCCGGGATGGGTGTGCCGGTTTGATCCAGCCATTGCAGAGTGGGGGCCGGCAATCCGCTGGCGGAAGCCGTAAAGGTGGCATTGTTGTTTTGAATTACCGTCTGGTTGGCCAGACCAGTGATACTGGGCAGCACGTTGCCGCCGGAGACCGTCAAGGTCATGCTATTGGTCACAATGCCGGCGCTGTTGCTCGCGACCAGACTGTAAGTGCCGCTGTCAGCCGGTTGTGCATTGGCGATGGTCAGGCTGCTAGTGGCGCTGCCGGAAATCGTGGAGCCATTAGCATCCACCCCGTCGGTGAGCGGGACCCCGTTGGCTTGCCATTGCAATGCGGGAGTGGGTGTGCCGGTCACGGTGGGGCTCATGACGATGGTGCTGCCGGTTGCCCCAGCTTGATTGCCGAGTCCGCTAATGCCGGGGGCAGCGATGACGCTCAAGGTCATGCTGTTGGTCACCTGGCCGACCAGATTGCTGGCAATCAGAGAATAGACATATCCGCTTTGCGCGATTTGAACATTGTTTAAGATCAGCGCAGCGCTGGTGGCACCGGGAATATTCACGCCGTTGGTTTGCCATTGATACGCTGGGGTGGGCACGCCGGTGACCCACGGAGTCAAGGTTGGGCTGGTGCCGGCGACCACCGTGGTATTGGTCAGGTTGTTGATGGTCGGCAGCGAGGGAATATAGTCAATGACGGTGACGTTGTTGATTTGCATGGTTTCGGCAGTGGTGGGGCTGGAGGTCGGACGGAAGCCGATGCAAAGGCCATCGAAGGTGAAAGTGTTGGGCGTGGCGGTGCCGTCCAAGAGTGCCGTGAAGGTCGTGTTGCTGGCATTGGTGGAATAGATCGAACCGCCAATGCCGTCACCGTTATAGAGTGTTTCGGTCACTTCAATGGACGTCGGGCTGACATAAGTAAGCTTCAGCGCCAGCGTGTATTTACTGCCCACCGTGAGCTGGGGTTGGCCGTTAGTAATGCCGGAAATTTGTTTAAGGTTGGAGGCACCGGAATAGCCGGATACCGGGCATAAACCCTGATTTAAATTATTAGTGCCCGTTTGCGCCGGCCGGGTGTAGAGAGCGGAAGCCTGGGCGGCGGCGGATTTGGTATAGGCAATCATCCCGCAATAGCCTATCCAGCCTTTCGTTCCGCCGTTGGTCGCGGTAATCGCGCTAGAGGCCAGACCGGAATTCCAGAGCAAAGTACCGTTCGTTGGCGCACTGTTGCCGGAATTATACAGCCCGATGGAAATCTGTTCATTGTCGCCGGCGTTGCCGTTGAACAGGGTCGTGGTGGCGGTGAACGTGTAATAAACTTCGATGTACTGTCCCGCTGACGAGAGCGTGATGGGGGAGGCGGTGAATAGCGCCTGCCCCTCGCAGTAACCGGAACTCGTGCTGAAATTGCCAAAGGTCAACGCGCCGCTGGTGATGGCTGTTGCCGTGGCACCTTTCGACGACGCAATTTCGTAGGCGGTGCGGTTGGCGGTGAGCGTCCCGGGACTGGCCGCTGTGGGATTTAGTGTGCTGCCATTAACAAAGCTGTCGCTAAAAATCGTGGTCTGAGCAAAACCAGCCAGTGGCGAGGCAAAGGCTAAAATGCCGCCGAGCAGGGAACAGATAAGTCGTTTCATTTATTGAGTGGATTAATTAGTGGATGACTATATCCGAGCAAACCCGATCGTCATTCGCGAATAACTGCAATTAATTTTGAAAAAAGTGCTGCAATGGTGGGGCCGGGTTGCCTCCACATCGCGCCTCGCGCACATACGCATTTTCATGGATGGCCGGGCGCACGCGCTTTCAATTTTAACGGCTACCCGGCTGGCATCGGGCGATATTCAAGAGGAGCTGATGGGGGCAGGGATTTTGAAAAGGAGCGACGGCGACACAACGGTGAATTCACTTTGCATGGCGGGCTGAATCGGTCATTTTGCACGGGGAAAACATTTATTGAAAACGCTGCCCAGATATCTTTTCGGTCAGGTGCTCGCTGCACTGCTGCTCACGGTTGGGGTGTTTACGGCCGTGCTGCTGGTCGGTAACGCGCTGCGCGAGATACTCACACTGCTGGTCACGAGCCATGTCAGCGTCGGTATTATCTTCCGGGCATTATTGTACCTGGTGCCATTTGTCTGGGTTTTTGCCCTGCCCATGGGAATGCTCACGGCAGCGCTGCTGGTGTTTGGACGCTTCAGCGCCGATCAGGAATTGACGGCAGCGCGGGCGAGCGGGGTGAGCTTATTATCGCTGGTAACGCCGGTGGTCCTGCTGGGTCTGTTGTGCAGCGGCCTGAGTGCGCTGTTTAATCTGGAGCTAGGCCCGCGCAGCCGAGTGGCGTTCAAAGGGTTGACCGAAAATCTCCGCGCGGTGGCAATGAATGCCGAGATTCCCGAAGACCGGTTCATCAACAATTTCACCAATTACATATTCTACGTTGAAAAAAATCACGGCGGCCAGCTTGAGAATGTGACGATTTATCATCTCAAAAATGAAACCAATGTGGATTATACCATCCACGCTGCCACCGGGCGCTTCAATGCCGACCGCGCCCAAAATCAGCTAGCCCTCGAATTGTATGATGTTCACAGCGTTGCTGCCGGCATGCATAACATCAGCTCCACGCCGTATTATCCAATAAATCTGAGTCTTGATGCGGTGACGAACCGCGTAACGAAACCCAAAATCAGTGACATGACCTTCGGGCAACTCCGGCAGGAATTACATGAGCTGAAAGCCATGAGTCTCGTTCCGGCTGGTCCAGGTTCAACTCCTGAACTGGTAAATCTGCAGCGCTTGAACCTTTCCGTCAATTCCAACGCCACTCCCGCCGAGGCTGCCATGTTCCTGCAGACCGCCGAGAAACTTCGCCGCCAGGAAATCAGCCGGGCGGAGGTCGAATTGCATCGGGAAATCGCTTTTTCCTTTGCGTGCTTCGGCTTTACGCTGGTGGGCATTCCCCTGGGCATTCGGGTTCACCGGCGTGAGACGAATATCGGCATCGCCCTCGCTTTGCTGTTGGTGGTGGTGTACTACGCTTTCATTATGCTGGGGGAATCCCTTGCCGGCCGGCCGGAATTTTATCCGCACCTTATTTTATGGGTGCCAAACTTTTTATTCCAGGGCGTGGGCGCAGTGCTGCTGTGGCGCGCTAATCGGTGAACTCACTCCACTGGTTGACCAGGGGGCGTAGGCCTTATACTTGAATAAGTGGAAAAAATAAATACTGGAAAATCTCTAAAAATGAAAGTCACGTAGTTTTGGGATGGTGGAGCCAAGGAGGCTCGAACTCCTGACCTTCTGAATGCCATTCAGACGCTCTACCAACTGAGCTATGACCCCATCCACAAAACGGACAGCTAATTTAGTTTTTTTGGGCGGTAAGTCAAAACATTTTAAGGGAAATTTCCAGAAAATGCAGCGCCGGATTTACCGATGTCGCCATGTTCATTCTGAATTTGACTTTCAAGCGCTGCCACGGGGCCTTAATTTCTCGGGGTGAGCCAGTCGTTACCCATTGTCTCCGTAATCATTGCCGCCCCGCCGGATCAGGCGGAGGTTCCATCCGCCAACCAAGCGCGTCGGCTGGATTATCCCGCTGGCCGTCTGGAGATCATAATCGCGCGCGGCCGGCAGCCTTCCATTCAGCGCAACATCGCGCTGCGCGCGGCGCAAGGCGAGTGGATTTATTTTCTGGATGACGATGCCTTGCCGGATACCGGCAATCTTAGTCGCGCCGCCCGTTTTTTTGCGCAATCAGAGGTCGCGATGTTGGGGGGGCCAAATATGTGTCCGCCGGAGGCACCCGCCATGGAACAGGTTTTTGCCGCGGTGCTGGGCAGTTGGCTAGCCTTCGGGCCCAGCCGGGCGCGCTACGTGCCAGTAGGTACCGCCCGGGATGCCGGCGAAAAGGAACTCATCTTGTGCAATCTGCTGGCGCGGCGCGCAGACTTGCTGGAACTGGGTGGCTTCAATGAGGCGCTTTATCCCAACGAGGAAAATGCGCTGATGGATGAATTGCAAAAGCGCGGCCGGCGGCTGGTTTATGATCCGCAAATCTTCGTGCAACGCCGTCCGCGCCGCACCCTGAAGGCTTTTCTAAAAATGTTGCGAACCTATGGGCGCGGCCGAGCGGAACAGTTCCGGGTGAATCCCACCTGGGGTTCGTTGCTGAATTTTGTGCCTCCGCTTTTTTGTATCTACCTGCTGGTTCTCGGGGTATCGGGTTTGCTGAGCCTGCCGCCGCTGTTGCGGTGGGGGCTCTGGGGGCCGCTAGGGTTTTATTTGTGCGCGGTGATCGGGCAGACCATGGCTTCGCTGCGGACTACGGGAGTGGGTCGGGCGCTGCTGGCATTGCCTCTGCTGGTGGCTAGCCACATTTTTTATGGAGTCGGATTCTGGCTGGGACTCTTCACCTCGTTGCAGGCGAACGCTAATCGAGGACGCACAGCCGTGGTGTTGGAGCATTTTCAGCGATTGCCCTGAATCCTCGCCAGGTGGGCAGTCGGGGCGAGGCTTTGGTGAAGGCGCACGTTTGAACCAGGCGGCATCTGCGCGGAATCGCAGGCCAATACCAAGTGGACCGCTTGTGCAACTCAGGCTTGACCGCGTTGGCGATTCACTTCGTAGAGGAACACGGCAGCGGCGGCGCTCACATTCAGGGAATCCACGGCGTTGGCCATGGGGATGACCACCGCTTCGTCGCAGGCATCCAGTACGGCCTGCGATAAGCCGTGACCTTCGCTACCGAAGACCACACAGCAATCGCCCGTGAAATTCGCATGCGACAGTCTTTTATCATTCGTATGCGGATGAGCGGCGAAGCAGCGGAGGTTGCGTGCGCGCAACTCGCGAATAGTTTGGACCAGATTGGGGGATTCCAGTACGGGCAATTTAAACAGCGCACCCATGGAGTTGCGGACGGTGCGCCGCAGGAACAAGCTGCTGCATGTTTCGCCGGCGATGAGCGCAGAGACGCCAAATGCCACGCAGGTGCGCATGAGCAACCCCACGTTTTCCGCGTTGGACAAACCGTCCATGGCTACCAGAAAATGCGGGTGCGGGCTGGCGGCAAGGATGTTATCCAGCGTGGATGGGGGCGGTGTCCGGGCAATGGCCAGCACACCCTGATAAATTTCAAACCCGGCCAGATCGGCCAGTACTGCGCGGGAGCAGACAAAAACCGTGATGTCTTTTTCCGGCCGAGCTTGCAGTCGGGGCGCATATTCCTCCAGCCGTTCCTCAATGAGCAATACAGATATGACCGCAACATTACTTTCCAGAAGGCGGTCCAGCACTTTGTCGCCTTCCACCACAAAGATGCCAAGTGCCGCGTGTGCTGCCGAGCGTTTCAGCGTGCGGTAAGGTGCCAGTTCTGGCCGGTCGAGGGAGGTGATAGGTTCAACGTGAAACATTCAGCAGGTTACAGCAATGCCAGTGAAAAGTGCAGTTTCGTTATGGCCACTCCAATCGCGCGGGGCTGGCTGGCTTGGATGCCATGGCATTGATGGGGTTAGCTGCAAACGGCCTTCCCGCCGGTGCTTTGCTCCTGATCGCTGAAGTCATGGCTGTCCCAGTGCGGATCCAGACCCAGATCTTGCAGCATCTGAAGATCTTTTTCCACCGGCTGGTTCAGGGTAGTGAGATAGTTGCCGACCATCATGGCACTGGCACCAGCCATGAAAATCATGCTTTGGGCGTCCCGCAGGTTTACGGTGCGGCCGCCGGCGATCATGATTTCCTGGCGTGGCAGGATAAAACGGAAACACGCGATGGTCTTCAGAATTTCCCAAACGGGCAAGGGCGGGTTATTGGCGAAAGGTGTCCCGGTAATTGGATTCAGAATGTTGACCGGGACCACATTTGCGCCGATTTCCTTGAGGGAAAAAGCCAGAT
>CAISVF010000397.1 GCA_903888765.1 uncultured Verrucomicrobia subdivision 3 bacterium
AACATGATTTCGCTTACCCATACCGCGTAGGGATTGCGGGTGCGCCGCCAAGGCAAATCACGGGCATTCCCGGCAAACCAAACGAGCAATTGGGCCACCAGTTCAGAAACTCGTGGCGGGCTGCAGGCGGTTGGCTTGGGGCGGACCATGGCGGATCGGATTATTGCCCGTTACGGTTCCGCAGCAATAAAAAAATCCAACCTCAAGCTCGCGTTTTTCTAAGCCCGGCAAGGCAGTCGGAGCTTCGCTTTAGCAGCACGGTCCGGCGACGCGGTTGGGAAGGCAATCTTTTGGCGTCATAAATTCCCTTCGTCCTCCCGTCGGACACTGCGGTACGTCGTTGCACTTTCGCATTTTCATTTTCCGCGCTTCGTCTAATTTCTCCGCCGCACTAATTTTATGGCCGAAAAACCAAAGCAAGTTTACGACGAGAGTAAGATCAAAACCCTATCTTCGCTGGAACACATCCGCCTGCGCACGGGCATGTACATCGGGCGCATCGGCACGGGCGTCCACCCGGACGACGGCTGTTACGTCCTGCTCAAGGAGGTCGTGGACAATGCGATTGACGAGTTCATCATGGGCAACGGCAAGGAAGTTCACATCAGTCTCGACGGCAACCGCGTGACCGTGCGCGATTTCGGGCGCGGCATTCCCCTCGGCAAAGTCGTGGACTGCGTTTCCAAGATCAACACCGGGGCCAAATACAACGACGAAGTGTTCCAGTTCAGCGTGGGCCTCAACGGCGTGGGCACCAAGGCGGTTAATGCCTTGTCGAAAAACTTTTTTGTCCGGAGCCATCGCGACGGAGAATTTGCCGAGGCCAGCTTCAAGATCGGCAAACTGAAAAACGAGGCTGCCGGCAAAACCAAGGAACCCAACGGCACGCTTATAGAATTCGAGCCGGACCCCGATATTTTCAAGGACAGCGAGTTCCGGCTCGAACATATCGAGCGGCGGCTGCGACATTATAGCTACCTCAACACCGGGCTGAAGCTCATCTTGAATCTACCGGGCGCGGAGCCCAAGGCCTTTCAATCGCGGCACGGCCTGATGGATTTGGTGATGGAGGATCTGGCCGGCGACGGCAGCGAGCCCATTTATGCGCCGCTACATTATAGCGGCAAAACGCTGGAATTTTGTTTTACCCACAGTAATTCCCGGTATGGCGAGACGTTTTATTCCTTCGTTAACGGCCAGTACACCAGCGATGGCGGCACGCATCTGAGCGCGTTCCGGGAAGGTTTGCTCAAAGCGGTGAACGAGTATTGCGGCGGCAAATACGAGGGCGACGACGTGCGCGAATGCATGGTCGGCGCGGTGGCCATCCGGTTGAAAGATCCGGTCTTTGAATCGCAGACGAAAAACAAATTGGGCAACACGGAAATCCGCACGGAGCTTGTCAATAACGTGCGCGAGGAACTGCTCCATTTCTTCCAGCGCAACAAGCAGATCGCCGAGACCATCCTGGCGAAAGTCAAGGATACCCAGGAATTGCGGAAGGAATTGCAAAACGTAAAAAAGCTGGCGCGCGACCGCGCCAAAGCCATCACCTTTCGCATCCCGCAGTTAAAAGATTGCAAAAATCACTTCGACAAAAAGAAGGAAAAAGGCAAGGGCACCATGGTTTTCATCTGCGAAGGGCAGTCCGCCGCCGGCTCCATCACGAGCTGCCGCGATGTGAACAATCAGGCGGTGTTTGTGCTCAAGGGCAAGCCGCTCAACGTTTGGGACCTCAAGCGCGACGTGATGTATAAGAATGACGAGATGTACAACCTGATGCAGGCTTTAAACGTGGAAGACACCACCGAAAGCCTGCGCTTCGAAAAAGTGATCCTCGCCACCGACGCCGATGTGGATGGCCTGCACATCCGCAACCTGATGATCACCTATTTTTTCAAGTTTTTCGAGCAACTCGTCCACGACGGTCATGTGTATGTCCTGGAGACGCCTTTGTTCCGCGTACGCAACAAGGAAAAAACCATATACTGCTATAGTGAAACCGAGCGCGACCAGGCCACCAGGGAACTCGGCGGCAAACCGGAGATCACGCGCTTCAAAGGTCTCGGCGAAATCAGCCCCAAGGAATTTCAACAATTCATCGGCAAGGGCATGCGCCTGAGCAAAATTGAATTTGCCCCGCGCGCCGAGTCCGGGCCCATTTTTGATTTCTACATGGGCAAGAATACGCCAGAACGAAAAGATTACATCATGGACAGTCTCGTAGTGCCGGTGGAGGAGTGACAATCTCGCCTATCGCGGGCTTCACGGCTAAGCCACCCGATGAAAATGGTCTGACGGAGCAGGGATAAACCCGCCTTCAGGCAGAAACCGCTCTGCCGCCAAAAAGCATCCCCCTGCAGCCGGCAAAGACGGGCTGGAAGGCTATATGAATTCCACGTGCGCTTCTTTGAAATGGCGCGTTTCCAGGAGCAACGCGATCTTTCGCACAATGTTCCTTCGCAAATCCAGTTCCATCGGAATGTTCGGATCCTGGTGCGCTTCGTTAATGCGCGTGCCGACCATGAATTCCACAATGTCACTTTGCAACATGAGCAAGACCAGGTCACTGGCGGCATTTTTTCGTCTGGGCTCGCCCAGGTTGGCCTGTTCCAAAATCTCCGCCACCTTGGCCAGCGTGATGGTGCCTTCCGTCACCAGATCTATTCCCGCCATCACCGCTGGCGGGGGGATTTCCGGATCAAGCTGCGCCAGATTCATGGTAACCGGCCGTCCCAGCAGGCGGGAAACGATGCCTGCCGTAGTGCCGCCGCAGATCACTTTGCGCCCGTTGAAAGCTTGCGCCCGCTCGGCTAGCTCGCCGTCGCGCTCCCGGTTGAACGGCGGTCCGGTGAGGACCAACAGCCGCCGCGGGCTGCGATAATAAATGGTGCCGCAAGTGATGTCGTCCTTCGCCATGCGAGCATCATTGATCACGGCTTCGGCGACCAGCTTGCGCGACAGTTCCCGCGAGGAGATTTCGTTTTCCACCAGGATTTGTCGCTGCAAGAAATCCGTAACGCGATCCGCTCCCCAGCCGAGCGGCAATCCGGCGCATCCCAGACCGGACTGGCTCACACCATCGGAAAAAAAAACGATGCGGTCGCCGAGCTGTGTATCGAATTCGCTGTAATAAATCACCCGGTCTTTCCACGTCTCGAGCGTGAGACTGACTCGCTCGATCGGCACCGGCGTCGCCCCGCGCAACCGCAAGAGGGGCGGATTGCCGTGTTCGATCACGCGGGTCTTCCCATCTCCGTCCAAATCCACAATGGTGAAGGTCGAATAACTGATCTGGCGCTTCTCGCAAACCGGCAGCGTGTCCATGATGGTTTTTGCGCTCTGCCGCACATCCACAAACGCGGCGGTGTAGCGCAGCGCCATCGTCGCGGTGAGATTGGCAAGTACGCCAGCCTTCACGCCGCTGCCTAGCCCATCCGACAACACGGTGATAATGCGGCCCTCCTCCTTGATTTTGCGGGAAAGAAAGACATCGCCGGCCACCACCTGGCCGGACTTCGCCTGCCGGCAGAAATCAACGTCGATAAAGCTTTCGCCAATCATTATTTTCCTTCGGTTCGTCTGGCTTTGGCGGCGAAAAGGATTCAATGATCGAATTCAGCGTGATCTCCGCATCGGCCGCGTTTTCGCCGAGCAGGTAGGCGATCTGCTGTGTCGTCGCGATCTGCTTCTGGATGACCTCGCGCGCCTTGCGAATGACTTGTTCCTTGCGCACCGCCGGTTTGGTGATGTCCTGGATAATGCCGCCGACGAGGCAGTTTTTTTCGATGCTGAAAATCGTCGCATGCAAAATCGTGTGTTGAAACCGCAAATCGCGATCCAGAATATCCTCGCCACTTTTCAACACGCTGTGAAATAGGCTGGCAAACGGCATCACCTCGGCCAGCGCAACGCCTTCAATCGAAGCCGCCCCGGTGGCTTTCTCCGGCGCAAATAAATGGATAAATGCGGCGTTGAACTCGATGACGCGCATGGCCTCATTCACGATGACGACCGCCGAGGGCATTTTCTGGATCAGCGCATTGGCTTTTTTGGATGCGAGCTGGCGCATGTAGGTCACGCACATGGCGCGCTCGGCTTTCTGGCCGATCAAGGCGATGCCGAAGTCGCGGCAGGTGTCGTAGCCGCAGCCGCCACAGTTTAATTCGTCGTCCGGCGATAATTTGCCCACCAGGCGCAGCGCCTCGCGAATTTGGGAATCCGGATACTGCGCCACCGGCAATGGCGCCACCTTGAAATCGGTGGGCGTGTCCATCGTCGGCGGACGGGGAAACGGAATCTGCGGTATGACCACCGCACGCAAGACCCGGTGACGTTTCATCACCGTCGCATCCCGTTTCCGCACCTTCGGGCCGTTCACACAGCCGCCTTCACATGCGAGCAATTCGAGAAACAAGCCGTTGTCCGGCTTCATGTCTTCA
>CAISVF010000398.1 GCA_903888765.1 uncultured Verrucomicrobia subdivision 3 bacterium
CAGGTAGCGCCACCCGTGGTTAACTGAAAACCATTGTATTTGGCATAGTGGTCGGTTACCGCTGTTTTAAGCGCCTCATAGGCCCCGAGGGTATTGTTGATTTTAGCGTCACTGATGGCGCTCGTTACTTTCGGGATCAGCAGGGCGGCGAGAATCGCGATAACTGCCAGCACCCCGATCATTTCTATGAGCGTAAAGCCACTCGCTTGACGTTTGCCGTTCGTATTGAGGATAATATTTGTTTTCATATGTTTTTGTTTGTTGTTGTTTTTATTTCCGTTTAATACTGCTGTTGTTGTTTGTTTTTTTGTCTTAACTGCTTTTTGTTGTTCTTGTTGTTGTTTTCTACTCCGTAAACCCGACTTTTCCCGTTGACCTGGCTTTCTCACGCAGGAGGCATAAGTGACCTTCAGGTCATCGCAGATGGCCGCGTGGATGAACGACCCCATCAGCCCGGTCATCACTCGGAAATCATTCTCCACCGCCGCCTGCATATTATGTTTGCCGTTCATAATCTGATACGAGATTAACACGGCTGTGGATTAGTTCTATTGGCAGAATGACTCAACTAGACATCTCGCTTAATTTAAGTGCTCTAAAGCGTTTGCTTAATTTTAGGCTTATGATAAATATTAGTGGTATTGGAAATCGTGCCGCCAGTGAACCATCTTTGGAACAAGGCGACATCGTTTCCACGCACGCCGGCAAGGGTTTGCCCGCATTCACACGCGATTGATGAGACGACATAATTTTGGCAGCCGGGCATTTCACAGCCGTGAGCACCTTTCCGAATACCAATATGGTGCAGGTAACTCTGACGTAAGTTGCTAATTGCATTTTTAGAATATTGCCGACTGCGGATGAGAATATGAGAAGCTTCGGGAAATATCATTGATCCTTGAAACTGCAGTTCAACCACGGATGGACACAGATGGACACGGATAATTAAGGCGTTCGAAAATTGGCTCCGCTACACCCAATGCTTGAACGACCTGAAAGCCATTTTCATCCGTGTCCGCCCATTCAGGCAGCGCCGACTAAACCTGAACCGATCAGCACGTCAGCGTTGCGCCCGGACTATCCCATTCATCTACATAAGGATGGGATAGTGTCGGGTTTTATCATCACGGCAAAACGGCAACGCGGTAAAATTTCTGGCTGTTGGTTGTTGCGTCGGTGAAGGTCAATACGGTGTTGACACCGTCATGGGCCGGACCCACATTCAGTCAGCTAGTTGGTGCGACCGCAGTGGTGCGTTGCAATTGAAAGGAGTGACCACCGTAACCTTGAATAGAAAGGTTGAAGACGCCGCTGGCTTTGGTGAATGAAGTTACCACAATATTCGTGGCCAGGAGGACGGTGCGGTAATTGAACAAATTTCGAGGCAGATTTTGCGCGCCGGTCAGCACGTCGAGTAGCCCGTTGTTGACGAAGATTCTGCTCATCGAGAGGCCGGAACCGGAGATTAATTCCATCGTGCCGTTATTAGTGAGGTTGCCGGAAATTGCCAGCGTTGCGCCGCAGTTCGCGAGGGCGGTGCCGTTATTCAACAAGTTTCCATTGATAGCCCCGCAGCCGGTGAGAGTGCCGCCGGAGTTGATCTGCACGGTGTTCGCCCTGACAATGCCCGGCAAACCAAGCGTGGCCGTATTGGACACGATGAGGAAGTTGGTGGTAGTGATGGTCCCCGAAACTTGCAACGTGCCCGCGCCGGCGAGCGTCGCGCCGCGATAATTGCGAGGGTCGGCAAGGGTCCAGGTGCCGCTGGCGATCTTGGTTAGCTCGAGCAACTGCTTTCTGCCGGCATCGGTGTTGGTGCCGGCTGAAGTTCAGGTGGAAGCGGGAAGCGGATTATTGAAGCAAATGAGCCAATTTCAAAACCCTGTAGGAGCCGAGGTGATGAGGCTCAAATTTACGCAATGTTAGAGACTGCCAACGAACAGCAAAGGTAGGGCGCGTCACTCCGTGCGCGCCGGGGCAGGTTGCAAGCGAAGACGGCGTGCACGGAGTAAAGCGCCCTGCCTGGCACAACCTCAGAGCGAGTTCATTGGCCTCATGCCGATCCGCTCTGGGGCTTAGATTCTCCTCATGTCGTCTCTTAAGGTTTTGAAAGCGCCTCAAATAATCTTCCAATCGGCAGAGCTAAATTGGTTAGGAGTGAACAATACTGAAAAATTCAGTCCTCCGCTTTTTGTCAGACGGCCCAAAGGAAAACCCCCTTCAGACACGCTGAAGGGGGTTTAAAAATTCAAAATAATTAACTGTTTTTCTTCTTCAGCATCCGTGCCAGCAAAACTGCTCCCACGGCACCCATGGCCATTACCGAAGGCTCCGGAGTGGTTTCAAGCTGCAAAGGAAAACCCACTGGTGACAGACTGTTGGTCAGCAAGGACCATGTTCCGCCGGTATCAATCCAGTAGCTACCATAATTGGTCCCAACCGTCGGAGGGTTGTAAACGGGTACGCCAAAGGTATCGCCCCCAGCCAATCCTTCAATGGTATAAACAATAGTAAAAGTGCTTGGCAAATTAACTAGTGTTAAAGGAGTGGTGACTACGTTGGGATCATATAAGTCATTAAACCCACCATCATTTATACTTAAAGAAACATTTTCAATAGTATGTCCTGGTCCGAAGTCCTCCAGTGGGGTGTTTATCTGAAAAAAACCGGTATCATAAAAAACAGTTCCAGGTCTGTACCAACCTGAGGGCAGGAGAGCACCATCATTTTTAATAAATTTTATGTCTAATTGCACGTTGGCGCCACCAGCAAATGTTGCATTTGGACTCCAATATTGGAAGGTGAAATTGGTCAAATACGGATGGGTAGCCAGATTAAAGGTATTAAGAAAAATCTGTTGTCCAACCGGCTGATTATTTGCAATGCCAAAATATAAGCCAGGCGCACCATTCACCAGATTGTTATAAGAATCCGTGGCATGGGTCACGTTGGAAACAATGGCCAACGCCATGATTGCAAAAGACCTTTTAAAGGCTGTTTTCATTCAAAATTTATTTTTTTAGCTTTTTAATAAGCTTTTTTCTCCACAACATTTGTAAGATACCATTGGACCGTGATCTGTGTCAAGTTTTTTGGCAAAAACTTGCGGTGATTTTATCGTTGGATTTTCAAATAAAGTAGCACAAATAAGTTAAAAACACTCTGAAAAAAAGAGGAGAGCTCCGCCACGGCTAATTAGCAGCCGTCCATCGTGTCGCAGGCAGCCATTTGATTATGCGCAACCAAGATTGGGCTTCGGGATAGTTAAATGTCACAAAGTCTGGCGGATATTTTGAAAGGTGCGGCGATCCTTTCTGCTCGGTCATTATCATGCTCATTCGCGCTGCCGCCGCCAGGCAAAATCTCCGTTCCCGAAAACCCCTCATTCCCGTCATCGGTTTATTGGTAAAAGGAATTGTTACGCAGCCGGCTCGCGGTATAGTTTTTGACATGGCCGTTCAAAATCTCATTGTCAAAATCCAGAGGCGTAACCGTGCGCTGGTCAAGTTCGATCCCAGCCGCATCTGGAAAGCCATTTCGCGGGCGGCAGAATCCATCGGTGGGTTTCATCGCGATTTTCTGCCGGGAATCAACGACCAGATTTTTCAAGCCCATCCCACCGATGAAAGCATCGCCACGTTTCTAGCCGAAGCCGCTATTGTCTGCCTGAATGGTGACCCGCATCATCTCATTTCCAATTTTCCGCCCTCCATTGAGACGATTCAGGACGAAGTGCTCCACGCGCTGCGCAGTTACGGTTTTCAAAACACGGCGGATGCCTACGAATGCTATCGCTGGGGCCGGCACTGGCTGCGCGAAGGTGCCATCAGGCCCGATCAATTTGCCGGGAACGGCTTTCCGCAGGAGCGCATGGAACTCATTCTGGCGGAAAATCGCCAGCTTGGCGTGGCCACGGTTGCCGGCTTAAACGGAGCCGTATTGAGCGGCCAGATGAGGCCGGTCATGGAAGCCTCCCTCGCCGCCTATGAACGATCCCTGGCTGCCGCCGCCGAAAAAATTCTCACCCGCCTGGCGGGGGCGGATCCCTTGCGCATGATTTGGATCAGCGGCCCCAGTTCTTCCGGCAAAACCACCACGACGGTCAAACTGACGCAGCGGCTGGAAAAACATGGCCTTAAATTTCTCATGCTCAACCTGGACGACTATTTCTGGTCGCTCGTCGAACATCCCACCGACTGGATTAACGACCGGAATTTTGAGACGCCCGAAGCCCTTGATTTTCAATTGCTCAACCAGCACCTGCGCGATCTGCTCGATGGCCGGACCATTGAGAAACCGGTTTACAGTTTCAAGGAAGGGCGCCGGCTGGGAGTCAAGTCCGTCAAACTGGAGCGCGATCAGATTTTACTCCTGGACTGCTTGCATGGATTTTATCCCCCCATTACGGAAGGCATCAGCGCGGCGGCGCAATTCCGCCTCTTTATTGAAACTCAGAATGTGCTCTACGAAGGCGACGGCAGCACGCAGCGCCTGACCCATTTTACCGATGTGCGGCTCGTGCGCCGGATGTTGCGCGACGCGCGCCATCGCAACCACAGCGCTCTGGGAACACTGTTACACTGGCATTACGTGCGCGCCGGCGAACTTTTCAGCATTCTCCCGCTCATGGGGTTGGCCGATCATATAGTGAACGGCGGATTCCCCTTTGACCTGCCCGCCCTCAAGCCATTTTTTCTAGGCGAAAATGGCTTGTTGCCGAAGCCGCAAGAGTTTGCCAATTATGCCGGTTTTCTCGACGCGCGCATCCGTTACGAACGCGTGAAAGCCCTGTTGGAATCCGTGGCTGGCTTTACCCGGGAGCAGGTGGCTGATGCCGACTTCATTCCCGGCGACGCCGTGATTCGGGAATTTGTTGGCGGCAGTACCATCCAAATTCCGCACAACGAATAACCGGCTTCCGCCTGGCTTATGCCAGGGCGAGTGCCGACCGGCATCGCCGCGCCGCGACTGAAGGTTGCGAGTGCGGTTACGGGTGCCACCCGATCCGGTAATAAGCGGAAGCAGGCGGAATTCCTCCAAGATCATTAAACACGTCGGTGAATTGAAAAACACCGCCGGACGGAGCATTGGTAGCCAAACGGGTCACCCAGATTTTGGTCGTCAGATTGGTGGTTCTCTGCACGTTATAGGCCCACCCCGGTATGCCGGTAAGATTCACTTTGGTCACGCCCTTGTTTGCCGAAACGCTGTTCACCAGGCCGGTGATGGATCCCACCAGCAGAATGTTGACCAGCCCCGTGTTGACCCCAAAGCCATCCGTGAGGAGATAACTGAACTGGTCATTCACATTCGGACTATTGCTCGGGTAGTAAATTGAAGTGGCATTGGTTTGCAAGGTGACCTGATTGGTGGTGAGCAAATTAATGCCGGCCAGCCGCATCGGCAGAGCATTCGTGTCGCTCCAGTAGGTCATCAGGTTGGTGATCGGAATATTCAGCGAAAAGCCGGCGCTGCGAGTATAAACCGCCAGACTGGCCTGTGGTGGCGCGGGCTGGTTCGTAATCCAGTTGGAAAATTCCGAAGTGTTATTTGCGGGATCTGTGGCGGTAGCTGTCACCACCCAGCCAGCCAGGACAATGAAGGGCAAGGTAAAAGAAAAATTGGTGGAGCAGGTTGTTCCCAGCGCCAGATTTGTCCGGCCCAGAAAAACCTGCCCTTCTCCGTTACCCGAAGAATCCCCGTTGGTGCTGGCGAAAAATTCCAGCACGTAATTCTTACCCGCCATGCTGTCAAAGGAGCCCCGGATCAACGTGCCGAGGGGACCGGATGCGGAAGTGGTCAGGACGGGATAGTTTTGCAAATGATTGGGGTCGGTTGCCGTCACACCGGTTTCGCAACCCATATTCGCATTGACGCCCTGCGTTCCCAGATCAATCCCCAAGGCCGCGTTATTATAGATCGCATTCCCGCTGATAAGATTATTGAAGGCCCCCGCGCGCACGCGCACGCCTGCATAATTGATGGAGTTGGCTGTTTTGGCATAGGCAATACAATTGCCGGCCCCGGGCAAGCTGCCGCCCAGGAGGTTGTTGGTGGAGTTGCCGCCAAATTCAACCCCATGGGCGATGTTTCCCAGCGGACTGGTGCCGTTGGCCGCCACTCCAATCAAGTTGCCTTGAATGGTATTCTGGGAGGCGTTGGTAAAAAACATGCCGTCCGACCCGTTGCCGGAAATAAGATTGCCCATCCCGGTGGTGGTGCCGCCAATCTGGTTGCTCGCGGTGTTCCATAGCACCAAGCCCATTCCGCCATTGCCGATGGCCGCCGTGCCGGCGGCATTGAGTCCCACATAATTGCCTTGCAGGGAGTTTTGGGCAGCGTTGTAGAGCATAATCGCCGGATAGGATAATGAACCGTTTCCGGAAACCACGTTGCCGGCCCCCAGCCCCCCCAGCAGGCAATTGGTTGATCTTTCCAGATCAATTCCCTGGTCCGCATTCGTCACGGCAAAATTACCGCCAGCGTCCGTGCCAATAAAATTTCCCTGCACGACCTGGCTCAGGCAGTTGGTCACAAAAACACCCGCGCCGCCGTTGCCAGAAATCACATTGCCCGCTCCCGCACTCGAACCTCCAATCCAATTGGTGGCGCCAGCCCCGTTGATAAAGATGCCGCCGCTGTTATTTTTGATTCCAGTCGTGCCAGCGGCATTCAAGCCCACATAATTGCCCTGAATCCAGAATCCGGTTGCGTTATAAAGCGTGATGCCCAGTGTCGTATTTCCGGAGATCACATTGCCGGCCCCCGTCACTGAACCGCCGATGAGATTACTACCGGTTACGGATATTACCGAAATCCCTTGAAATCCGTTGGGGCAGGCGGTGGTTCCGGTAATATCCGTGCCAATGTAATTCCCCTGGATGAGGTTGTTGCTGGTGCCCAAACCCGATAAATAGAGACCATCCGTGCTGTTGCCGGAGATCACATTCCGCTGACTCCCGAGCATGCCCCCAATCTGGTTGCCAGCGCTATTAACCATGGCCAGACCGGCTTTGCCGTTTGCTAAAATATTAGTCCCGGTGGCATCCAGGCCAATCACGTTGGCCGCCACTTGATTACCCGCCAGCCAGCCATTGGTGCCCTGCAAATAAACCCCATAAAGACCGTTGCCGGAAATCAAATTGCCGTTGCCAATCTTCGTGCCTCCAATCACATTGGCGCAGCCCAAAACTGCCACGCCGTTATTGGTGTTGCCTAACGCTTTTTTGCCGGCGATGTCGGTGCCGATGTAGTTGCCGGAAATGACGTTGCGCACATCATTCGTTAATGCGATTTCCACGCCGTTCAAGCCGTTGCCGGAAATCACATTGCGCACCAAAGGGCTGGCGCCGCCAATGGTATTGGCCACGCCACCGGTTATAAATATGCCATCCTGCTGATTCGCCAGGGCGTTGGTGCCGCCAACCGCCAGGCCGATTAAATTGCCCTGTACTAGATTGGTGCTGCTGCCGCCGGTCAATACCAGGCCATTCAGATAATTTCCGGAAATCACGTTGCCGGCAACCGCCGACTGCCCCCCGATGGTATTGATCGTGCTGTTGGTCAGATAAATCCCGTGCTGGTGATTACCCAAGGCCACCTTTCCCGCCAGGTCCAAGCCTATATAATTGCCGGTAATGGCATTCAGCGTAGCACTGGAAAGTGCAATGCCCGCCCCCAGATTGCCGGAAACCACGTTGCCGCCATTGATGGTGTTGCCCGAGGCTCCAGTGAGACTAATGCCATCGCCGCCATTGCTCAGCGCGAAGCTGCCCGAATAATCGGTGCCTATTAAATTGCCTTGAACCAGATTATTGGTCGCACCGGTGCCCGTCAGATAAATGCCACTCTGGCCGTTGCCGGAAACAATATTACGGGAACTGGTATTGGTGCCGCCGATCAGATTGCCCGCACTCGCCACCCAAATGCCTGGCAAACTATTCCCACGAACCAGCGCACCCGTGGTATCGGTGCCAATAAAATTACCGCGCACCACGTTGGAACTGCTATTTAAAATCAAACCCGGTCCGGTGAAGCGATTGATGGCCAGGCCCAGAATCACACTGGTCCCCGATCCAGGGTTGAGTTGCAAACCCGCCGCGCTCGCCACGCCGCTTCCATTCAATTCCACTACCGGGGTGCTGGTATAACCCGGTTGAGTTGTGCCATCAAGGGTCACGGGATCACTGATGTTCGGAAGCGGCGTGAGCAGATTGATGGTGAAGGGTTTGGTGCCGGGAATCTGAAAATTGATGGTATCCGCTCCGGCATTGTTGTTGGCATCCAGGATGGCCTGCCGCAAAGAACCAGGCCCGCTGTCGCTCGTGGTATTCACCACCAAAAGATTGGCCCTGAGGGAGCCGGCCGTCAAAAAAATCAGTAGCGCCAAGGAAAAGTCAACCCGGCACCGGTGCCAGCAAGGCACGCAGAGGTTCCGCTTGAAACTATTTGTGGGTGGCCTTTGCATCCATTGAGCGGCTGCGGTGACCGATGATCAATGTCCCTCCAACAATCGTTTTTCCTCCGGCAACAGACCGGAGACCGCGCGCGCCAGCCCAAGGTAATGCTCGGCGCCCGCCGGATCACCGGTGGCGGCCAGCAGCAGCCCGTAATGCAGCGCCAGCGAGGGTCGCTCCAGAAAGGCGGGCTTCAATTTTTTTAGAGCCCCCAAGGCTTCATCATTCTTCCCCTGCAAATGCAGGGCAAAAGCCTGTGTCGAGGCAATCGCCGGGTTATCCGGGGTTTTCTCATAAAGCTGCGCTGCTTGCTTTTGTGCTTCCGGCAGGTTGGTATGCAAGAGCAGGGAGGTGTAGGCCAGATTGTTTTTGAATTCAATGTTCTCCGGGGTTACCGAGAACATTTGCCGGTAAACCCGATTCAGGCCGGCCGTATCGCCGGCGCGGTAGTATTGCTCTTCCAGCGCGGCCACAATCCAGCGCTCCCGCGGAAACTTCTTTAGCATGGTCCATAAAAGGTCCTGCCGTTCACGGACCAGTTGCCAGCGCGTGGTCATATCCAGCAAGTTCGCCAGTGCCCCAAAATTCCCGCCCGCGGCATCCACGGCCGCATGCCAATTGCCGCGGAAAACGGACAGGTCGCCCAATTTGCCCCAAGCATGAGCCAGCAAGGCAAGCCGCACGAATTCGGATTCTTTCCAGTTGCCATGCGCACAAAATTCCCGCAGGGCAGTCCAGTCTCCCGTTATATCCAAGGCGGATGCCTGTACAATTCTGATGGCGGAAACCGCTCTCAGGTCCTTGGACAGGGAATTTATCCAGCGGATCACCTCCACCGCCAGGTCATTGCCATTCATCCACCGGCCCACTTGTGCCACGTTGGCGGCGTTGGTGGCAGACTGGCTCTGTAAAGCGACGAGTTGGTTGGTAAAATCAGCCGGAGCAATTTTTTTCAGAATGGAAAGATTTTGTAGCCGATCCGGCAGGGTGGCCTGGAGCGTCAGCAATAGTTGTTCCGAAAACCCGCGCGCCGCCACGCTATCATCATGCGCCAGCCGGTCGGTGAGCAGCGCGCGCAGCGCGGCGGCTGAATAATTGGTATCGGCCAGGAAAGTTTGCAAACCCGCCCTCGCATTATCCAGCGCCATGGCATTAGTATTATGCAAGCCGATGATGGCCACATTGAGCTGGTAAAGCCGGTTGGTGGGTTCCAGGGCGGCCGCTTTCGACATGTGGATTTCCGCAGCATCCAGTTGACGAAAGGCGAGCGCGTATTCCGCCGCAATGACATGAAAAAAAGCGAGATTGGTGGCCGGGGAAGTTGCCAGTTCCTTCAAAATTTGTGACGTCACCGGATAGGGGCTGCTCTGGTAACGCAGACCCGCCTCAGCAAATCGCAGCTTGTTTTCCGTCGTTGGCTCCACTTCAGCCAATAGCCGGTGCATGTCCAGTGCCGCCGGCGATTTGGAAATATCGGCTATATTAGCCATCACCCGGCAGGCGAAGACATTGGTGGGATTTAACTGGAGCACCTGTCGCGCACTCAAGGCAGCATTGCGATAATCGGCCTTGGCGAAGAAATTTGTCGCCATTGTCAGGCTGTGCTGCTCTTTGTGGTAGCGATAGGAATTTTTGGCCGGACGAAAGGCAAAAATACCCGCAACCATCAGTATTATCGCCGCCAGCAACCAGATTTTCCATTTCACCAAAAACTCAGCCATAGGGTAAATTTAATCTAATAACGAGAAGCCCACAATCATTAATCGGGTAATAAAAAACCCGTCCTCACAGGAGGACGGGTTAAGTAAACTAAGATTCACTCAAATCAACCCGGAGGCAGGCCAAAGGACGCAGGCGTGGGGTTGGGAGTGGAATAATCCGAATTCGTTGAGACAACTCCACCAGTGCCCGGATCAATTACATTAGTAGTACCACCGCTGCCGCCGCCACCAGTTTTAGTTCCCAGAAGAGGAACAATCACACCATAAGGACTACCTCCACTACGAAGGGAAGCAAAAGAGGGTGAGGGAGTGCTCAGCGTCATGGCCACCGACGGGGCCGGTCCTTTGTTTTTGGCCAGAGAATTATTAATGAATACTGCCTGCGCAGGCACCGCCGCCGCCAAGGCCGCCAATATTTCACGCGAGGAAGCGGGAACCGCCTCGGAAACCGCAATCGCTACGGATTTATATTGATCAGGCAGGGCCTGGCAAACTGCCTTAACAATCGCCGCCGCTTCTTTGGGGGCGGCTTCGGCAGCGGTTTTGGCAATAATGGTGGCAAACTTGGGAACCAGAGCAGCGGCAGTGGCTGCGGCAGTGGCTGCGGCAGCGGGGGTTTCTGAGGCAATGGCACCCACGATTGCCAGCACCGCGGCCGGATTCAAGCCCACGGCAGCCTTGACTACATCTTCAACCGTCTTCTGAAGGTTTTTTTCATCCGCCGCCGCCACTAATGTAGCAGCCTGATGAGGCAGTTCTGCCAGGGTAACGGATTTTAATGCGTTCAGTGAAGCACTCACCGGCATGTCAGCACTAAAACCAGCAAAAACCACGGCGGAAGCCAGACTTAAAATCAAAATTGTTTTTTGGCTTTGTAATTTCATAGATTTTTCAACGACCAGTTAATTATTACTTCATTTCCATGCCAGCGTCAATCAAATTGTGAGCCCTTTTTTCCCGTTGGGCAGAAGTCCCGTTGACGCTATTGCACCTCAAAGTCATGTTCGCCGTGTATTTTTCCAGCTACTACAATAAGTCGGTAAGGCGTGCTTTTTTCCAGAGGTTTCGCCCGCGATCCGGGCACGGCCGGCTTGAGGCCACGGATGAACTGACCGTAAAAAAAACTCTTCATCGGGATCGAGTTGGAATCCGAAACAATGTGCCAAACTGGAAGAACGGCGGGATTGGTCTGGAATGCCGCCAGGGGCACAACTTTGATTTCGGTGAGTTTAACCTGCCGTCCCAGGCCAAAGATCAGGTTTGGAACTGCCCCGGCAGGCTGTTTGCGGCCACGCAATTCCCGGCTGGTGTGGAAAATTGAAATGGAATGGGGCTGAAACCAATCGGTAAACCAAACCGCATAAATGGCACCCAGTATAACCAGCAATAAAATAAGCAGCCCGTTTTTTTGGTTCATATGATAAAACTATCGGTGTTCGACCGGACAAATTGTTTGCTTCTAGACGCCGCTTGCGAGCATTTGGTTATAAAAATGTCCAATCACTACTGGCGGTGCTGGAATCCTTGAAAAAGAAAGCCTGTCGGCACAGAAGAAAAGAAATCCCAACATCCCTTCCAAACTTACTTGGGCGCATCTTGACCCTGTTCTTGGAGCGCGGCGTTCACGCCGCTTCAGCGTCCAAACCGGCGAAGGCCGATCGATTAACCTGCGGGCTGGCGAAGGGTGAAGCGGCGTAAACGCCGCGCGCCGGGCCCATGGGCAATTGAGAACCGTGTCAAGCTACACCCAGCTCCCTTGACCAGGGATAATTTGCTGGATTTACTGGAGCATCAGAATTTCCGGGCGCAATTGCCCAATCCCTTGGGCGGGCAAGCGTTGGTCCAGAGATCCCGGCACCGGCTTTTCTGTATCCACGTGGCCGTCGGCAAATACGGTTTCCGCCCGCAGAGCATGGCGAAAATGGCCGTTGGGCTGGTTGATGTAGCTGGAATAATTTGTTTGCAGGTCCAGATAATACCATTCTTCAAACAGGGGATTCGCCGGCGACGCGGGGGCCTGGAAGACGTTTACTTGCGCGGCATCCGCAAAGAGGGCTGTGCCGGTCGGGGACGCCACGCGGCTGGCATTCACGGCCGGCCGGCCTGATCCCGCGAAAAGAAATGAGTTGCAACCGTAGCTGAAAATGACGTTGGTGCCCTTGGCCTTGAACTGTGGCGAGGCCCAGGCCGGCGAGGGGCATACCCGCACGTTGCTGCCGCGCAGATACGGAAACAGCGCACCGGTGGTGAGGTCAAAGGTGCGCTGGCCTTCTGCTCCGGCGGCGAGCCACCCGAACCACCATTGCTGGCCCGATACGGTCAACGGTTCGCACCGGCGGAAAAACTGGCCGGTATTGTCGGCCAGATACATTTCAGTGGCAAATCCAAGCTGGCGCATATTGCTGACGCATCCAGCGCGTTGCGCGTTGGTCTTCGCCCGGACAATGGCCGGCAGCAGTATGGCCGACAAGATCGCCATGATGGCCACCACGACCAGTAGCTCAATCAGAGTGAACGCCGGTGCTTGGCGCGTGGTGCGCGGCCGGGCAGGTGCAGTGAGTTGATGCTGCGCCAGGCAATTCCGGCAGATGCAGGCACGGTTGCGGAATTCTAATGGGACTCGCGCAATCAGCTCGGCCGGGAATTCCACTTGGGCGCACCAGCAGGCGTTGGACGCGACCGGCACGCAAAGCTGGCAGTCATTCGGCTCGCCGCACAGCGGACATAATCCGGGATCATGGAAGTTTGCGGAGTTCATGGCCGGTCTGCGCGGACGCGGTAAAAACAATTGCCCGCCAGCGGTGCCGGATCCGCCGCGATGGCATTGGTGTCGTTGCCGGCTATGCCCTCGGCTACGGTGGTCCACTGGCGCAAATTGGTCGAACGTTCCAGCGCATATTGCCAGTGGGTGCGGCTCAAGAACTGCACCTGCCACTGGCCGGAAAGAAACTGGCCGGAAAGGTTTTGCACCGGCGGCGGCGGCAGCGTTACGGAGAGATTCGCCACTGTGCCATGTGCCAGGAGGGCGTCGCCCCACGGATCATTCGTCGCCGTATAGCTGCTCACGGCAATGGTATCGAGACGGAAATCCAGGAAGTTGGTGGAGAGATACGGCACGGGCAAGGTGCTGTACAATTTGCCGCCGCTGAAGACCTGGGCGCTGACCGTCGCCGCGCCGGCGGCGTGTTGCAGGGCGATGTGATAAGTCACGCCGTTGTCCAGCCCGCTGAAATCTTCCAGAAAGTTGAATGTGCTGTTCGTATCCGTTACTGTGGCCGAGAGCGTTGGGCCCCAGCCGGTATCGGGGAAAAAATTGAATTCGGCTAGGTTGGGTGAATCCGTGCCGGTGCCCCGCGCAAAGTTGGCATTGGTGGCGCTCCGGATGTTAAGAAAACCAACGGCCAGCTCAAAGAAACCGCTGGCCGTCGCGTCGGCGAGTTGGAGATCGAAAGCGAGGCTGAAATCGTCGTTCGTGGTGAGCACGGTGCCGAGCGGATGATAAAAATAACTGTTCGGCTGCGTGGAATCCCAGGTGACTTCGAGGTTTGGCTGGTTGGCATCCCACCGGAACAAATCTGGATTGCCCCAAATCTGCCAGCCGTGTTGCACAGGGTTGGTGCTGAAATTTTCGGTGAGCGTCGTCGCGTGGACGAGCTGGCTGGCAAACAGGCTGGCCAAGGCTAGCGTACAGATTTTCATGGGCTGATCTTTCAATTTGGTCCCGGGCATAACCATGCAGGGAACGATTTTAGTTGAGAGACCAGCGGGTAGCCTGAAAACAAAAATGCCTTCAAGCTCCGGCAAATCGGGGAATGAAGGCATTCGACGAGTCCCGCCAAAAACAGTTTGGCGGACTGGCCTCATCCTTCTCTTTGCGGAGAAGTGCTCCGAAACGTTCGGAGCGGACGAGTGTAGTCAAACCGTTATCCTGACTTCGGCTTCTAGCCTTATTCCGCCTTCCCAGTTTTTTACCAGTGGCATTGGAACTTGTAGCCGTTACAGTGGCGCAACCGTTCCGGATTTTAACCGGATTCCCAGACATTTGACTGCAATGGGCGTCATTTATTTCGCCCGTTTCAAAGAACGTTCTATTTCTACGCGGAATTATTTTTTTGCCAAGCTAAATTTTTGCGGGCTAAATTTTTAGTGATGTCGTGGTGCGATCAAAAACGGAATTTTCCAGAAGACTTTGGTGGCGATTTTTCAAAAAAACTAAAACTGATTTCTGTACTTCCTGCAAAAGAGCAGTGGGTTAACATACTACTGCATAAGTGGTAAAATAATCCTTGCATTGGCTTGCTGCCTGTATTAGAATGGAACCAAGGCATTAGGCAAGTAAGATAGATTGAGTTTACCGTTAACCAGCTATGCTTGCCAAAAATATTTCGAAAC
>CAISVF010000399.1 GCA_903888765.1 uncultured Verrucomicrobia subdivision 3 bacterium
CCGCCATTTCTCCCGGCCCTACCAAATCGCCGAGGATCGCCGGACTTTCTATGAAATCCGGCGGCGCGACATCTAGCAGTGCCTGGCGTAGTTCCATGATGCCTTTGCCCAGCACTGCCGAAGTCTTGACTACACGGATTTTTTGATCCGCTAATGTGGCGGGTAATGCCGCGCCGTGGGAGGCGGCGTCAATTTTGTTGAATATTACCACCAGCGGCGTCTTTCGCGCGCTCAATTCCTTCAGAATTGCCTCTTCAAAATCTCCCCACGTACCGGCTTCGGTGACCAGGACGGCCAGATCTGTGCGTTCCAACACCTGCCGGGTTTTCTGCACGCGCAAAGCGCCGAGTTCGCCGGTGTCGTCCAGGCCCGCAGTGTCAATGAATAGCACCGGCCCCAGTGGTAGTAACTCCATTGATTTCTCTACCGGGTCGGTGGTCGTGCCTGCAACCGGTGATACAATCGAAACCTGTTGGCGCGTCAGCGCATTGAGCAGGGACGATTTGCCGACGTTGCGCCGGCCAAAAAACGCGATCTGCAGCCGCAGGCTTTTAGGAGTTGTGGTCACGGCCGTTCCTTTCCGGTGTGCCCAGGCGGCAAACCGCCTCCGGACTGACCAGGGCATCAAACTCGCCCCCCGTCAGCCAGCCTTGGGCAATGACCGTTTCGCGAATGGTGTGATTGCTTACACGCGCCAGTTCGCCTGCCTTAGTCGCCCTTTCGTAGCCGAGCATAGGCACTAGTGCCGTCGTGGCGGCGGTGGAATTTTCAACCTGCCTCTGGCAACGTCTTTCGTCGGCTTCCAGCCCTTCGATGCAATGCCGGCATAACATGTCATCCGCGCGGGCCAGCAGATCCAGGTTGGTCAGCAGACAATCCGCGACCAGCGGTAGAAAAGGATTCAACTCCAGATTTCCCGCCGCGCACGCCATAGTGATGGTTGCGTCATGCCCTATTACCAGCATCGCCGCCTGGCTCACGGCTTCGGGTATCACCGGGTTCACTTTCCCCGGCATGATCGAAGAACCCGCCTGGCGTGCCGGCAGCCGGATTTCCCCCAAACCGGCTTCCGGACCCGACGACAACAGCCGGAGATCGCTGGAGATTTTTAGCAGCGAAACCGCGTGCGCCTTTAAAATGCCGGACACTTCGACGAACACATCTGCGTTTTGCGTGGCATCCACCAGGTTTTCTGCGCGGGCAAAACCGATGCCGGTCAAGTCGCGCAACTCTTCCACCACCCGGAAAATATATTTTCGCGGCGCGGCCAGGCCGGTGCCGATGGCTGTGCCGCCTAGATTCACCACGCGCAGCCGCTCCTCGCATTTGTAAATGCGCCAGCGATCGCGATTCATGGCCTCGGCATATGCGCTCATCTCCCGCCCCAGCGTCGTCAGCACGGCGTCCTGCAGCTGCGTGCGGCCGACTTTCACGATGTGGGCGAATTTTTTCTCCGCCTTCTGGAATGATTCCTGCAGCGCGACCACTTCCTTTTCAAGTACTTGCAACAACCGGATCGCCGCCAGCCGCAGCGCCGTGGGATAGGTATCGTTCGTGGACTGATGCAGATTAAGCTCGTCGAGCGGGGAAACCTCATCGCTGCCACTGGCGGCAGGCGGCTCGGCCAGAATTTTCTGCGCGCGATTGGCCAGCACCTCATTCACGTTCATGTTGGTGCTGGTGCCGGCTCCGCCTTGCAAGGCGTCCACAATGATGCAACCGCCGAGATCGCCATGGGCGAGTTCCCGACAGGCGCGTTCTATGGCATCAGCTTTCGCCGGGTTATTGGCCCACGCTCCCAGCGCCCGGTTCGTTCTCGCGCAGGCCAATTTGATCTCGCCGTAGGCGCGGGCGAGTTGGGGATGAATGGCGCGGCGGGCCAGGGAAAAGTTTTCCAGCGCGCGCGCTGTGTGAATACCATGCAACGCCTCCGCCGGAACCGGCAGTTCGCCGAGCAAATCCCGTTCAATGCGAAAGGCTTCCTTCATGGGCAATCAAACAAATACGTCGCGCTCGTTTTTGCGGACGCGGCCCACGAGTTCATTGGCCGTTTTGCCGATTTTGCCGGGCATCGTGGCCAGCTCATGCTTCACCAGCCGCTCCCCGGCTTGCCGGGTGTCCGCCGAGGCGTAGCCCATCAGGTATTCCACGCAGCTCGACAGTGCGTTCGGACTGCAATGTTCCTTGATCAAACCGGGCTTGGCCAGATCCATGAAGTCGGCGCCGGTGCGTCCCAGCCGGTAGCACGCCGTACAAAATGACGGTGTGTAACCGAGCGAGGCAACGTCCCGCACGACTTCATCCAGCGAGCGATGGTCGCCCAACTGAAATTGTTCCGCGTCATGACCGTCCCCGAGTTCTGCGTAGCCGCCGGGATTGCACCGGCTGCCGGCGGAAATCTGCGATACGCCGAGCTGAAAGGTGGCGCGGCGCGTCTCGGCATTCTCGCGGGTGGACATGATGATGCCGGTGTATGGCACGGCGAGGCGGAGAATGGCGACGATCTTTTTGAAATCGTCATCCGACACTGCATGCGGCGGACGCCCGGCTAGGGTGGAACCGATCGCCGGCTCAATGCGCGGTACGCTGATGGTGTGCGGGCCGACGCCGAATTTTTCCTCCAAATGGCGGAGGTGCTGCTGCATCGCCAGCATTTCAAATTTCCAGTCGTAGAGCCCGAACAGAACGCCGATGCCGACGTCATCAATGCCTGCCTCCATCGCGCGATCCATTACCGTCACGCGCCAGTCAAAATTCTTCTTTGCGCCCGCGGTATGAATCTTCGCGTAGGTTTCGCGGTGATAAGTTTCCTGAAACAACTGGTACGTGCCGATGCCGGCTTCTTTGAGTTGCTTGAACTGATCCACCGTCAGTGGTGCGATGTTCACATTCACGCGGCGGATTTCGCCACGACCGCTTTTGGTTTGGTAAATCGTGTCAATTGCCTTGAGGACATAATGAAATCCTTCCTTCGGATACTCTTCGCCGGAGACGAGCAGCAGCCGCTTGTGGCCCTGGTCAATCAGGATTTTAACCTCGGCGGCAATTTCATCCTGCGTCAGCGTGCGGCGCTTTAACTCCGTGTTCCCGGCGCGAAACGCGCAGTAGGAACACTCGTTTTTGCAGAGGTTGGCGATGTACAGCGGCGCGAACAGCACCAGCCGGTTGCCGTAAATCTCGTCCTTTACGAACCGCGCGGCGGCAAACATTTCTTCCCGCAAGGTCGCGTCCTGAATTTCCATCAGCACGGCGACCTCTTCCGCATTCAGGCCTTCCATCTGGCGTGCCTTGGCTAGCACTTCCCGCACGCGGCCGGGCTCGGACTGGCGTGCCACGGCGAGAATCGCGTTTATCTCCGCCTCGTTGATGATGGTGGTTTTCAATTGGGGAAGCCGGTTGTTCATAATTTTCTTTCTTTAAGTTTTTCCAGAATTTCGGCCTTGGCGGCGTGCGCGGTGCACCTTTGCATCTTTTTGCCGTCCACGCTCACGGTTGGTCCGTGCTCGCATTGCTCAAAGCAAAACGAGGCATTGAGGGACACCTTGTCCTGTAGTTTCTCCGTCTCCACCTGATCCAGCAATTCATGTAAAATGCCTTGTGATCCTTTGATGAAGCAATTTGTCCCCGCGCAAACGTTGACCTTCACCTTTTCTGACTCGGGTCCATCGCCCAGCGTGATGGTTTCGCCGGCCATGCGGCGGCGGTTGCGATAATGCGTGTGCAGCAGGCGGTGTGCGTTCTTGCCGCCGATCTCGCCGAGATGCCGCTGATAACATTCCGTCACAAAATGGTTCTCCTGGGACTTGTGCAGTTCCATGTTTTTGTCCACCTCATAAAGTCCTTTGGTGCGCAGCTTGCGGATGTCGGGATCGCGTGACACCGGCTGGCCTGCCCCGCCGATGCAGCCGCCGGGGCACGCCATGACTTCGATAAGGTCCAGGTCGCACTTGCCTCGCCGCGCTTTTTCCGCGAGCGTCCGCGCGTTTTTTAAGCCGTGCACGACGCCCAGTTTCAAGGTGATATCGCCCACCGGCACTTCGACGATGCGCAATCCGTCCGCGCCCCGCACGGCATGAAAATCCGGATTCGCCAACTTTTTGCCGGTGACTTTTTCCGCCGCATACCGCAAGACCGCTTCGCTGACGCCTCCGGAATTGCCGAAGATCACCCCCGCGCCGGTTTTGAACCCCATCGGCATGTCGAACGATTCCGGCTGCAACTTCGTAAAGCGCAGGCCGGCTTCCTCAATCATCCGCGCGAGTTCCTGCGTGGTGAGCACATGATCCACTTCCGCCATGCCGTCCTGCGCAAACTCCGGGCGCTTGGCCTCGAATTTCTTGGCGGTGCAGGGCATGATGGAAACCATCACGAGATTCTTCTTATCCAGGTTCAGTTCCGCCGGCAGCAGTTCCTTGACCAGAGCGCCGAGCATCTGCTGCGGCGATTTGCAAGAGGACAGGTTCGGCAGCAGTTCCGGGAAATACTGTTCGGCAAATTTCACCCAGCCCGGACAGCAGCTCGTAAACAGCGGCAGCTTGCCGCCTTTGGTTTTGCGCGTTAAAAATTCATTGGCCTCTTCCACCACCGTCAGATCAGCGCTGAACGCCGTGTCATAAACGCGGTCAAAGCCGAGCCGTTTCAGCGCCGCGACCATCTGGCCGCGCGTGGATTCGCCCGGGGGCAGGCCAAATTGTTCGCCAATGGCCACGCGCACCGCCGGTGCGACTTGCACTACTACCATCTTCGTCGGATCGCCCAGCGCTTTCCATACTTCGTCAATTTCCTGCCTTGGTGTCAGCGCGCCCGTGGGGCAGACCGCGGCGCACTGGCCGCAGTTGATACACTCGCCTTCGCCCAGGTCCCTGCCGAATGCCGGCAATACGGCCGCATCGTGGCCGCGATATGCAAAATCAATCGCGCCGATTCCCTGGATTTCCGAACAGAACCGCACGCAATCTCCGCAGAGCACGCACTTGTTCGGATCGCGCACCAGCGACAGCGAGGAGCGGTCCACGGGTCTGGGCTGGTGCACCGGCTGGAAGCGCACTTTCTGGATGCCCAGTTTGCGCGCGACCGCCTGCAGCTGGCACGTGGCGCTCTTGCCGCACGTCGTGCATTCGCGCTCGTGGTTGGCCAGCAGCAGTTCCACTGAGATCTTGCGGATCTCCCGGATTTCCTCGGTCTGCGTGCGCACTTTCAGTCCCGGTTCCGGCGGCGTCGAACAGGCGCCTTGAATGCCGCGCCCGGCGATGTCCACGAGACACAACCGGCAGGCCCCATAAACGCTCAAATCGGAATGATAGCAAAACGTGGGCAGGTCAATGTCGGCTTGGCGGATTAATTCCAGCAGATTCCGCTCTCCGTTGATCGGCACTTCCACGCCGTCAATATTCAATGTCTTGGCTGTTACCGTGGTGTTCATGAATTTTTCAGGTCAAAAGTTGCGGTTGCTGATCAGACGCCGGTGACCGCGTCCAGCTTGCAGGTGTCGGCGCACACTCCGCATACGATGCACTTCCCCTGATCAATTACGTGGGGCTGTTTCCGTTCGCCGCTGATCGCGCCCACCGGGCATTTTTTCCCGCACGCCATGCAGCCTTTGCATTTGGCTGGGTCAATGCTCGGCCTGGCGAGCGCCTTGCACTGGCCGGTCGGACAATGCTTGTGGAAAACATGTGCATCGTATTCCGCGCGGAAGTAGCGCAGCGTTGACAGCACCGGATTCGGTGCGGTTTTGCCGAGGCCGCACAGGGAGCCTTTCTGCACCGCGAGCGCGAGCTTCTCCATGAGCGCGATGGTTTCGCCCGTGGCGTGGCCCTCAATGATATCATCCAGCATCGCCAGCAACTGGCGCGTGCCCTCGCGGCAGAGCACGCATTTGCCGCAGCTTTCGCGCTGCGTGAAGTCCATGAAAAACCGCGCGATGCTCACCATGCACGTTTTTTCGTTCATCGCCACCAATCCGCCGGATCCCACCATGGCGCCGACGCTGCGCAGCGAATCGTAATCGAGCGGCAGATCCAGATGTTCCTGCGTCAGGCAGCCGCCAGATGGCCCGCCAATTTGCACCGCCTTGAAACCATTCGCCTTCACTTTGCCGCGCCGGTCGGTAATGCCCCCGCCAATCTGCATCACCACTTCCCGCAAAGTGGTCCCGAATGGCACTTCGATCAGCCCTGTGTTGGCCACATGGCCGGTCAGCGCAAACGTTTTGGTGCCGGGGGAGGCCGCCGATCCCAGTTGCTTGAACTTATCCGCGCCTTCATTGATCACCCGCACCACGTGGGCCAGCGTTTCCACATTGTTGATGATGGTCGGCTTTCCCCATAATCCGCTTTGCGCCGGAAATGGCGGCTTGGGGCGCGGCATGCCGCGTTGACCTTCAATCGAGGCGATCATTGCGGTTTCTTCTCCGCAGACAAACGCCCCCGCGCCTTCCATGACTTCGCAGTGCAGCGCCTGGCCGGAGCCGAAAATATTGTCGCCCAGAAAACCGAGTTGCTGCGCTTTTTCCACCGCGCGTTTCATCCGCGCCACGGCGAGCGGATATTCCGTGCGCACATAAATCAGCGTTTCATCGGCGCCAATGGCGCGCGCGGCAATCATCAGGCCTTCCAGCACACTGTGTGGATTACCTTCCATGACACTGCGGTTCATGAATGCGCCTGGATCACCTTCGTCGGCGTTGCAAATCACATACTTTTTCGCGCTTTTCTGCGTGCGCGCCGCCTCCCATTTGCGTCCGGTCGGAAATCCGCCGCCGCCGCGACCGCGTAAGCCGGACCGGGTGATCTCCTGCACGATCTCGACCTGAGTCATTTGCAAGATCGCCTTTTTGGCCGCCGCGTAACCACCGTGGTGGAGATATTCCAGGATGCTTTCCGGATCAATCACGCCGCATTCTTTCAGCACGAACCTCTGCTGGCGCTGGTAAAACGGGATGTCCTGGATGCCCTGGCAGGGCTTTCTCGTGGTGGGATCAACGTAGAGCAGCCGGTCCACCACTTTGCCGCCGACCAGGGTTTGGCGAACGATGTCGTCCACGTCGGCAACCGTGACTTTGTTGTAGAGAATTTGGTCTGGTAAAATGGTCACCAGCGGCCCCATTTGGCAGAAACCCTGGCAGCCACTCTTGTTCAGCCGCAAATCATGGGACGATTCTTCAGCTTTGAATTCCGTGGTCATGCTGATACCCGCGGCGGCAATTTGCTCCTTGAACGCCGTGATCACCTGGTAGGCGCCGTTTGCCACGCAGCCTGTGCCGGCGCAGACAATGACCCGGCGCTGGGTTTTGCAGCCATTGCCGGCGGCCGGATCGAGAATATTCAAAATTCGATGATTCATGATTACGATTGTTCCCTGGCAATGATTTCTTCGATCAGCTTCACGGCGCCGGCGGGCGTCATGGCACCATAAACCTGGTCATTCACCACCACGACCGGCGCCAGGCCGCACGCCCCGAGGCACGCGACCGTTTCGACGGTGAACAGCATGTCGTCCGTGGTCACCTTTTTGCCCTCCAGCTTGAGGCGTTTGCGAATGGCGTCGAGAATGGGCACGGAATCCTTCACGTGACACGCCGTGCCATCGCAAAGGCGGACCAGATGTTTGCCCTTCGGCGCTATGGCGAAATGCGAATAAAACGTGGCCACGCCGAAAACACGCGCCGGTGAAATATCCAGCGCCGTGGCCACATAGGTTAAAACCTCCTGCGGCAGGTAGCGGTATTCTTCCTGCACCGCCTGGAGAATCGGCACCAGCCGCGCCGGTTTGCGTTCATGTTTGTCCAAGATTGTGAAAATTTTCACAAGCTTTCTGCCGTTGCTATCGAGCTTTGCTTGAGCGCGCATTGAATTATTTGTGGGTGATTAAATGGCCAGAGCCGCCGTGGCTCCGGTCCGGGAAAGATTTGCCCGCTTTGGCGGAGTGTTTTGCAGATTGGCCGAAAGTTTTTGGGAGAGCTCCACCAGCGAGCAATACAGGTCTTCGTTATGAACGATCACGCGTTCGGGCTTTTGCAGCCGGATCGGCGCAAAGTTCCAGATGGCGCGAATGCCGCCTTCCACCATCATGTCTGCGACTCCCTGCGCTTCTGCCGCCGGCACCGTGATGATGCCGATAAGAATGTGCATCCGCTGCGCTAGGCCGGGTAATTTATCCAGCGGCAGCACATGTTTGCCGTGAATGCGCGTGCCGATTTTCGAGGGATCCAGGTCAAAGGCCGTCACAATCTTCAAACCGCATTGCTCAAATTTGCGATACCCCAAAAGCGCTGAGCCCATGCTGCCGGCCCCGACGAGAAAAGCCTCATTGACGTTGTTCCAGCCGAGAAAGGTTTCCAATGCCTCAATCAAATTCTTGAGCACATAGCCGATGCGCGGTCGTCCCGCCGCGCCGATGGATTCCAGGTCCTTCCTCACTTGCGTGGGGTCCAGCTCCAGATCCCGGCCGATGTCCGTGCAGGAAACCGTCTCATGCCCTCCTGCCTGCCACCCCTTGAGAAAGCGGTGATAAAGCGGCAGGCGCTTTAACGTCGGCTCCGGAACCGTCTTCAGCGGCGTTCCGTCCGGTTGTTTGAGCTGGGTTTTGAGATTCATATCGTGAATCTGTTATCAATAAAACTTTCTCTATTAAAACCGGATTCCGGATTTTGTCAACTGCTTGTGCGACGCCGGAAGCAGATATAATCCCATGCCATGAAACGCATTAGTAAGTTGTGGGAGTGCTGGACAAACTATAAATAAAGGTTATGCCGCTGCTCCAGGTTGTCTGCGCCTGTTTTTTGGTGCCGCTATCCCGGGTTTCGATTGCCCTGAACCCGCCCGCGCCGTATCGTGATTGCCATAGCGGTTCGCCCTGTGATCAGCCAGAATTCTGCTTATGAAAATACCCGTTCCTGCGCGGCGCCAGCGCCGCCCCGCCACCGGAAAATCATCCGTGGGCCCGGCCGCACCCAAGGCCGCCTTTCCCGAAACCATGTTGCGCCAGGCGGCCGGTGCTCGTCAGGCCAGTCTGGCCTGTGTCAAACGCATGCCGGCGTATTTGCAGTTGCTGCGCGTCTTGCAGGCGGAGGGCCGCGAGTATGTGTCCGGCACCGTCCTGGCCGGCGTGCATAATTTGGAATCGGTCATTGTGCGCAAAGACCTGTCCATGACCGGCGCTGTGGGAACGCCGCGCATTGGCTTTGGCATCCCTGAACTGATTACCGCCATCGAAAGGTTTTTAGGCTGGGACAGCCAGGCCAAGGCGGTGCTGGTGGGAGTGGGCAGCCTTGGCACCGCGCTGCTGGGCTATCATGGCTTTCAAAATTTCGGCTTCCGGTTTGTCGGCGCCTTCGACCACGATCCCAAAATCATTGGCCAGTGGATTCACGGGCGCAAGGTGCAAGCCATGGAGCAGCTGATCCCCTTTGTCCGGCGCGGGGAAATCCAGCTCGGCGTCTTGACCGTGCCCGCCCCGGCCGCGCAGCAAGCCGCCGATTGTCTGGTCCGTGCCGGCATCAAGGGCATCTGGAATTTCACCGCCACTAAGTTAGTGCTGCCAGGTGACGTGGTGGATCAAAAGGAGGATCTTGCGGAAGGTCTCGCGGTGCTCTCCCATCGCCTCCAGCATTTGAACCGCGGTCAGGCCGGTGCGCCTTGACCGTGCACCAGCCTTACCAACGCACTGGTTTGTAGGTGTGCAACCGCCTCCCGCATAGCTGCCCTCCGGTTTAATTGCAGCCGTTAGCTCGGCCTCAGATGTAACGGTCACTTGGCCCCGTATTCATCGTCCCGCCAGCACCTGAAAAAGATGACGCATTTCCTCCGCCACTTGGTCGGGCGAAGTAACGGTATTCGCCACTTCGGCCTGGATTAGCCGGCGATAGCGCTGGCGCAGCCGATGGACCGCCACGCGCGCGGCGGTTTCGCTGATGTCCAGTTGGCCGGCCAGTTGATCATAGCGGATGGACTCCCGATCCGCCGTCAGTGCCGGGCGCATGGCGTCCATCCACGCCTTTTTCCCCTCGCGCACATATTCCTGCTCCAATTGCCGCAGCACATCATTGAGCAGGGCCAGGGCCCAGCCGCGTTCAAACAGAACTTCCGGCGTCATTTCATCCACCGGCTCCAGCCGATAGCGTTGTTCAGCCGCTGCTTCGTCGAGCAATAGCACCCGCTGCCTCCCTCCGCGTTTCCAGGCTTGAGCCTTGTGCCATTCGTTGGCCATGAAATGCTTCATGGCGGAGAGCAGAAATGAGCGGAACCGGCCCCGCTGCTGATCCGCCCGGGCGATCCAGTTGCCTTCCAGCAGGCGGGCGAAAAATTCCTGGGTCAGATCCTGGGCATCATGCGGCGAACAACCGCAGCGGCGGGCATAGCCGTAGAGCGGATACCAATAAGTCTGGCACAAATGAGCCAGGGCCTCGCGGGCATCGGTGATATCACTGCCGCTGGCCGCCAGCACCACCGACCAGCGCGTGGTCACAAACACCGGTTGTGGGCGGGCTGAGGAGGAACTGCCGGTTGAATTTGCCACCATACCCTTTGATCTTACAGAAATCTGCCGGTTTGTTACAGGCAAATGGGCGTAATGATTCTTTTCCGGTGGGCACTTGAGCGCCGCCGAAGCGATGGATGTGTATTTGCAACCGCTCAAGGTGCTCACGCCCTCGGCCCCGCCGATCAGTAAAGTGCGATGCAATTGGTCGGGGGATTTCGTTGGCCTCCGCTATGTTCAGGCTTCGCCTTGGCGGTCCGGCCCGCGGGCTACTTGGCGGGATTCGCTCCCCGCACCCGTAGCTGGATGGAATACAGTGAATGGCTGGCGGTGATGAAGAGGGTTTGATGGTCTGCGCCGCCAAAACTGACGTTGGCCGACCACGGCTCGGGTACATCAATATGGTCCATCTGCCTGCCCGTTTTATCAAAAACGCTTACCCCGTTGGTCGTGCCGGTGGCGCACAAATAGAGATTACCTTCCGCATCAATCGTCATCCCGTCCGAACCCTTGCGGCAAAAGAGGCTTTTATGAGCAAGCGAACCATCTGGCTGGATATCATAATGCCACGTCAAATCAGCGCCAATATCGGCAACAAACAGGTTTTTCCCATCGGGGGTGCCCGTGAGGCCATTGGGCTTTTTCAAATCAGAACAGACCGCGCGAAAACTGTCTCCGCCAGCGGAAAGGTAATAGACATTTTCCTGCGGGACACGCCCTGCATTGGAGTCATGCCAGGAGCGCCGGTAAAGCGGATCGGTGAAGTATATGGAGCCGTCCGGGGCTACCCAGACATCGTTCGGGCCATTTAAAACTGCTCCGGAATAATTGGTGACCAGCACCGTGATTGATCGCTTTGGTGTGATTCGCCACAACTCGTTTTTGGCCTCGGCACAGGCCACGAGATTTCCCTGAGCGTCAAAGAACATGCCATTGGCGCGCCCGGCAGGTTGGAGAAAAATCGAAAGTTCTCCCGTCAGACTCCACTGCCAGATGCGGTTATTGGGCTGGTCAGTGAAATAAACATTGCCTCGGGCATCGCAGGTCGGGCCTTCGGTAAACTGGAAACCGCCGGCGAGTTTTTGCAACTTGGCCCCTGGCGCCACCACCCCGGCACCGAGCTTCAGTGTCACCGCCAGACATAATGCGATAACGCAAGATTTCATAAGCAGTTGAAAATCTGCCCTCAATCCGGGAGCCAGACCATAAAAATCGCTCCTTGTTTTTCCATCGGGACTGAAGCAACTTGCCGGTGCGGATTAAAGACACCATGCGGTCTGGCACACATAAATTTTTACGCTTCCTGCAAAGCTGGACCGTCAACACCCTGGCGGTGCTGGCGGCGATGGAGATTTTGCAAGGACACATTCATTGTTCCAGCAATACGGATTTGCTCATCGCTTCGCTATTGCTCGGGATTTTAAATGCTTTTGTGCGGCCGATACTCCTGCTCATCGCTTTGCCTTTGCTGATTTTCACCCTGGGACTTTTCACACTTGTCATCAACGCCCTATTGCTAAGCTTCGTCAGCTATCTATTGAAGCCTGCGTTTGAAGTGGATGGCTTTCGCTATGCGTTTTTAGGGGCCATCATCATTAGCGTTATTTCGATAGCGTTGAACCTGCTCACCGGCAATGCCCGGGTATCTATGTCCCGTCGGGCACCTTCAGGACCACCCAAACCACCCGGTGGTGGTAAAGGGCCGGTGATTGATGTTTAGTGGCAGGCAGGGCATCGCCAAATTGTTTTTCGCATCGATTCCCGACATTTCACCTCCATCTATTCAATTTTCAAGTCCTTAACTCAGGCGCTAATGGTTATTAGCTTTTCAGGAGGTTGACGGCGTAAAAGTAAAGCTATTCGGCTAACGGCCCCATTCCCAGAACCGCATCTGACTTTTTGTCGGCTATCCTGCGTTCAGCGACAGCCCGTCTAAAACAGAAGTGGTAAAGAAAAGGTAAAGAAGCTGGTGAAATTCTTTTGGTGGTCTGGCTCCTGTAGCAGTAGTCGAGGTTTGGTGGTCTAAAAATGTGTTTTCTAAATGGCGCGCAAAAAAAGGACGCGCCAAAACCGGCCAAAACCGGCCATTTATTGGATGAAAAATACCTTTTAAAACGGGGCGGCATGTTTGATCCGAGCCGGGAGAGGCAAACTGGGAATAACCAGGATGAAACGGGAAGCGGCACAAAATTTATAACCACCGTAGTTGCATGATTTGCTACATGTGAATCCGCATTTGGCCGCACGAGGTCTGGTGGGGTCTGGATGATTTACTTTTTCCGGCGGGTTGGTTGAATATGTCCATGGCCAAATCGCATGCTCAATTCAGAAAAGACGCCCTGCTCCATACCTTGCAGGGCTGTCGGCTGTTCGCGGGGCTTCCGCCGGCGGATTTGTCCACGATTGCGGGTTTGGCAGTCTCCCGGGCATTGGAAAAAGGCGAGTATCTTTTTCGAGAAGGCGAGGCGGCGCGCGGGTTTTACCTTGTCCAACGCGGGGCCATCAATGTTCATCGGGTGACGGCGGCGGGCAAGGAGCAGGTCATCCACATTTTTCGCGCCGGCGATTCTTTTGCCGAGGCGGCACTGGCGTCCAGCGCCGGCTATCCGGCCGATGCGCGGGCGCTGGAATCCACCCAGGTATTGCTGGTGCAAAAAACCGGGATTCTGGCGCTGCTGAAACGGCAGCCCGAACTTGCCTTGCGGATGCTCGGTTCCATGAGTGCCCATCTCCGGGCTCTGGTGGGTCAGTTGGAGGATCTGACGCTCAAGGATGTTGAAACGCGGCTGGCCAATTGGCTGATCAAGCGTTGCCCGAATTCCCAAAGCGATGAGCCGGTAAAGATTGAACTGACCATGACAAAACGTTTGCTGGCAGCGGAACTGGGGACGGTGAGCGAAACCCTTTCCCGGACGCTGGCCAAATTCCGCGGGCAGGATCTCATCATGGTGCAAGGCAGCACGGTAACCGTGAGGTCCCCCGGGAAATTAAACGCCTTGCTGCGCCGCAATCTGGGTGAAGTGGTTTTACGATAGGTGAAATATCGTGTTAGTGGTAGGCGGCGATTCGGTGGTATCCGTGAACCCTTGTGCGGGCGAAAGCGGTGTTGCGCTGCGCTTGCCAACGCAGACGGCATCTGTCTGCCCTGCCGATCTTTGCTCTGAAAGGCGAAAAAGGTGGTTTAGGGGAACGTGTTTCTGTTGCGGCTTTTTTTGTTAGCGCTCGTCTCCATCCAGCCAGCGGTGAGGTGCAACAAAAAAGGCTGAAGCTCGTTTATCCGTCGGTTCAGGCTGGACGGAGCCGGGGAAATGCGTTTATTTCTCGCGACATGAGCACGCGAGTTCAAGCAGTGGATCAATTGGCAGGCGATTGGTCTGGCAACTTGGTAGCCGCACCACCGGCGAACGCGTGGTCGCAAATTTTTGTCCCGAGTTTGCTGTGAGAATGCCTTGGTAATGACCATGCC
>CAISVF010000400.1 GCA_903888765.1 uncultured Verrucomicrobia subdivision 3 bacterium
AACGCCGGGTCAACGCTGACAACCAAATCGACTTTCTCGGCCAAAGCTGGCCGATCGCGCCCACCAAAAAATCCTCGATCACCCTTATCCATCACCCCCGCCGCCAGTTCTGGGCCGTCTCAGAACCACCAAAACCACCGCTCAACACCGGGCCCGAAATCCTCGGAAATTACTCGCTCTGAATCTGTCCCCTTTTGAACTCCCGCAAAAATCCCCTTTTGAACTCCCGCCGACAAAAAGACCGTTGCTTCTTGGAACCAAAGGCGCATCTCTATATATTTGATGGAACTGCTCTAATATGACTGAACTGCCCCTCATCGCCCGTGCCCGCTCGCACCTCAACTCGGTTGCCTTCCGCACCGCGACCACGGCGCTGACCTATCAGAACCTGCTTGATCGCTCCGCCACCCTCGCGGCGGCATTGCTCGGCGAAGCCCTCGATTTACAGGAAACGCGCGTCGCGTTGCTGGTTTCTCCCGGTTTTGAATACGCGGCGGCGCAATGGGCCATCTGGCGGGCGGGCGGCATCAAACTCCCCATGTGCCTCTCGGCAACCGAGCCGGAATGGGAATATGCCCTGACGGATTCCGGCGTCAGCATCCTGATGGTGGACGCGCCCATGGCGGAAAAGATTTCTCCGCTGTGCCAAAAGCTTGGCGTGCGCTTGGTGAATCTGGATTCCTTCACGACCGCTCTGGTCAAGCCGTTGCCGGAAGTTTCGCCGGAACGCGGCGCAATGATCCTTTATACCAGCGGCACAACCAGCAAACCCAAGGGGGTCTTAACCACTCACGCCAACATCCAGTCCCAGATTGAGAGCCTCGTGCGGGCGTGGGAATGGACCCCGGCTGACCGCATCCCGATGTTTCTGCCGCTGCATCACATCCATGGCATTATCAACCTCGTCAGCTGCGCGCTGTGGAGCGGCGCCACCATTGAGCCGTTTTCTCGGTTTGATGCGCCAACCATTCTCGACCGCGTGCGCGCCGATGCCTACACGCTCTTTATGGCTGTGCCGACGATTTACGTGAAATTGATTCAAGCGCTAGAGGCTGCCTCTCCCGCTGACCGCGCCGCCATCGTTGCGGGCTTTGCGAAAATGCGGCTCATGGTTTCCGGCTCGGCGGCGCTACCGGCCAGGGTGCACGAGCAATGGACCGCGCTCACCGGTCAGAAACTGCTCGAACGCTACGGCATGACGGAAATTGGCATGGCGATTTCAAATCCATATCGCGGCGAACGCCGTCCCGGTGCCGTGGGCATTCCTTTGCCCGGTGTGGAAGTGCAATTGAAAACTGAAACCGGCGTCATCGTCACCGGCGATGATGAGCCGGGGGAAATTCAGGTGCGCGGTCCGGGGGTGTTCCGCACCTATTGGAATCGGCCTGCGGCGAGTTTGGAGTCGTTTGATGACGGCTGGTTTTGCACCGGTGACATGGCGGTGCGCGAGCGCGGCTATTACCGCATCATGGGCCGGCTCTCGGTGGACATCATCAAGAGCGGGGGTTACAAACTCTCCGCGCTGGAAATCGAAGCGGTGTTACTCGAACACCCGAACATCCACGAGTGTGCCGTCATTGGTTTGCCGGATGATACCTGGGGCGAGGTTGTCACTGCCGTGGTGGTTTTAAAGGAGTCCTTCCCGCTCGAACTTTCAGCCCTGCGCGACTGGTGCAAAGGTCGGGTGTCCGCCTACAAAATCCCGCAGCGCTTACGCGTGGTAAAGGAACTTCCGCGCAATGCGATGGGCAAGGTGACGAAGCCGGTAGTGCGCGCGTTGTTTTGAATCATCGGAGGCACTTTCAAAACCGTAGGAGACGACGTGAGGAGAATCAGAGCCTCAAAAAG
>CAISVF010000401.1 GCA_903888765.1 uncultured Verrucomicrobia subdivision 3 bacterium
CGTGATGGCCGGCGTGCCGCGCGGTGTCGCGAGACTGGGGCCGGCAAACCATTCGTTCAGCTTGGGGTCAAAAATGAAAACCTCCGCCGTGGCCGTCAGGGCCGAGTTCAATCCGCCAACCAGATAAACCATTCCATCTGCGCCCAGTATCGCGACGCGGCCGGCGTTTGCGCCCAAGGAACTGGACGGCGCATTACCGAGCAACGACCAATTGTCTGACGCGATGTCGTAGGAATAAACGGTCGTGGTCGGCCCAGTCGTCGCGGGATCAACGCCGCCGATGACAAGGAGGTGGCCGAGGCCGTCGTAAGTCGCGGTGGCGTTGACGCGTATCACCGGCAGCGGCGCAAGCATCGTCCAGGCGTTAGCGTTGCCATCGTAACGTTCCACGGCATTTGTGCCGGTCGCTGTGCCCGCGCCGACCGCGCCGCCGATCGCATAGAGCCGGTGGAGATTATCCGCGCAGAATGCGAAGTCATGGGTGGCAAAAAATCTGGAGGCGATGGCCGCGCCTTTGCCGCCGCCGGGAGTGTAAACGTAGCCGCTGGTATTCGCCGTCGCGGCATTGTTTTCGATGCCGCCAAAAACCACAATGCGATTCAAGGCGTCCATTCCTGCGCCCAGACCGGCGGTCGTGGCGCTTACGGACGTGGCGTCGGCAAAGCCGGGTCCGCCGTGCGCGAGCGACTGCACACCGAGCTTGCCGCTTTTGAGGGGCAGTCCGCCGAAGCAGAGCAACGTGCCGTTCGAGTTCACACCGACGGCAAGCCGGCGACCCGTGGCGAGCGCGGGCGCAGTGCTCCAGGCGATCGGGAACGCCGGATTCACCACGCCGATGGAGGTGAAATAATTTCCGCTGGCCACGCCATGCCCATCTGTCGCCGTGAGGCGGACGGTATGCGCGCCGATGCTGGTGAAGGTGTGGGTGACCTGCGTGCCGGTGGCTCCGCTGAGATTTTGCACGTCGCTGCCGTCGTTATTCCAATCAATCGAGAAGTTGAAAATATCATCCGGCGCATACGGGAACGAACTCTGTGCCGTGAGCGTGAAATTCGTCGCCACATTCATCACCGGATTGAAAAACACGCTCAGGCCGATCACGGGCTTGGTTTCCGCCGCGACCGTGAACGTGCCAATGACGCCGCCGGGCATGAAATTTCCGTTCGTGTCGCTGACGGTGTTCGGCTCGATCGCCACGGAATAAACGCCATTGTTCGTGCCGTTCCAAAGCTGGTTTCCGTTCGTGACGTAAAAATTGGCGGCGAACTTGATGGCGTTGTTTGTGGCCATCAGCTGGTAAGGCGGCGTGGGCGAGTAAGGATAGAAGGTGGCGATTTGATTGAAGCCGTTCGGCCCGGTCACGCGGACTGAATTCGTGCTGATGCTCGCCCCGAGCACACTGCTGTCATCCCAAAACACAATCTGCAAGAACTGCACGCCAGATTGGATGTTCGTGATGTTGTTCGCCACGAGCACGGCGACGGGCGGGTTGGTGTCCGCACCGGCAGCCGGCGTGAGCAGAAACGCGCGCGGCTGACCATTGAGCAGACCGTTGCCAACGATCTGACCGGCGTCATTCACGCCGCGCGCCTCGGTGAGCACCCAACCGGAGTTGACGGGAATCAGTTCATTCAGGTCGCGCGCACTGCCGCCGGACGGCCAAAGAACGGCGTGCAAAGTGCGATTTACTAATTCCGCCGTGCCGACGACGTTGCCGGAATTGTCGAGCGCGAAGGCCGTGGACGTGTATCCGCCGAGCATGCCGAGATCGGTCATGCCCGCGCCGTCGTTCATCAAAAACGCGTGCACGTCACCAGTGACAAAGCTGGCCGAGCCGGCGATCTGATTCGAATTATTGATCGCATAAGCCCAGCTCTCGTCGCCGCCGAGTGCGCCAAGTTCCTCCAACGTGCCGCTCGTCGTCGAGCGAAACGCGCGGTTGAAATTATTCGAGCCGGTGCCGATGCCGACGATGCGGCCAAGATCATTCACGCCATAAGCCGCCGAAGCTGCGGGCAGCGCGGCGTTGGTAATCGTGCCGAGGTTGGAAAAAATATTCGGCGGAGAAAACAGAAAGGCGTTATCGCTGCCATTGGTGTCCGTGGAAAACCCGGCCACCTGGCCCACGCCATTGATGTGTTGAGGAAAAGCCCTTGCGCCGCCGCCCGGCCCGCCGATGTCCGTGAGCACGCCGCCGCGGAAGACAAAACCGTGGGCCACGCCATTCGTATCGGTGGAATAACCCGTCACCTGGCCGGCATTGTTAATGCCAAGCGCGCGATTATCCGCGCCGCCGAAAGAGCCGAGATCCAGCAGTCCTATGCCCGGCGAGTAGCGCCAAGCCCGCGCCATGTTCGTGCCGCCAGCAGAATAGCCGGAAACCTGGCCGCTGGCGTTGATGCCGGTGGCGAAACTGGCATTTGGGCCCAGCGTGCCGAGGTCGGTGATGCGATACGTTTGCGCGATAAGCACGGTGGTGCCGGTAGCGTAGCTAGCCGCCAAAAGGAGGATGCAAAGTTTTGTATTCATGGCGGATTTTAGGGAGGCACCGGCGCGATCAGGACGCCGCCGATAGTGTTTATGTGGCTGAGTGGAACTAATTACGGGTGGCGGTGTAAGTCAGGAGTAAACCGCCATCCATGATGGTGCCGAAGATGGTTTTTCCATCAGCACTCATTACCCCGGAGATCGGCAGGCTGCCTTCGCCGTTGAAGACGAAGCCACTGAAATGGAGGCCGTCGGGCGTGGTGGCGGTGAGTTTCAAGGTGGCATCAAAAATCGGGAGGCCAAAATGAGCGCTGCCGGAGAGGTTGCTGCCGGAGACTGAGAGCTTCAGCGAAAAAGCCGTGGTGCCGAGCGAGCCGGTCAAGGAAGTTACGAGCGCCGAACCAACCCAGTTGCCGGACAACGTCGGCAGGCTGACGCCACCACCACCGCCGCCGCTGGCGGCGGCGGGAACAGGCGCTGCGCAGATTGTCAGCGCCACGATCGCAGCAGCCCAGAGCGTCAGGAGGGATGCGAATTGCTTTTGGATGCTTTTCACAATGGACTTTCGTTCCAGGTTAGTGGTGTTCCTGGTTACGGGCGGCGGGCGGGAGACCAACCCGCCACCCGTTGCGTTTGTAAACGTGTCAATTGCCGGCAAAAACAGGTGTTCCGGTCGCGTCTGTAATCACGACGCCAGCCAAGCCAACTCCGAGGGGCACGAATACCTTTTCCGAGCAGAGACCGCTCCCGCCGGTGATAAGGATGGCATTGCTGGTGTAGGGGTAGAGCACTCCGCCAGCTCCGACCACGTTAATATAGAGAACTGTTCCATCCGGCACATTCAACGAACTCACTTTGACATTGACGGTCATGTCCAGCAGCGTGGGATAATACGCCGCCATGCGATAGTCGCCGGTGCAAACCGGCACCACGCCATTGACCGGGCCGGAAGCAGTGAAGGTGATGGGGCCGGCCGGCAACGACGGGTTGGTCGGGGTCGGTGACGGTGAGGGGGCCGGAGCGGGCGTGGTACTCTTTCCACCGCCACCGGTGCTGACGCCGCTTTTGCTGGTGCCCGGAATGGGATCCGTGGCTCCCGCCTTGGCGGAAACATTTTGGGGTTGGATCACGATGCTGCAGAGAAACGCAGTGGCGATAAAGGCGGACAATTTGATTTGTTGTTTCATAGTTTTGTTTGCTTGTTGTTTTGTTTATGTGTTCACCATTGAACAATGCAAGTCTCCACCCGATGTCGATGTGACGCGAATAGTTTACCGTAACTGAACTGTTACATTTCGGAATGGCCCGCCTAGACACCCGGCCGCGGGAAACTGATACCGAGAGAATCCGGGCGGGCAGCTACCACTGAAGCGATGCAGGATTCGACGTGGACTAAGATTCACCCGGGTTCGCCGGCGCCCGTGAAAAACCGACAGGTAGTTTAGAACCGCACGGTGAACTGGGCGGCGACGAGGTGGCCAAAGTCGCTGGCACCGGAGTTCTCACATTGCAGGCTATATTGCACTTTACCTTGCAGGTGCGCGGTAAAGCGGTAACCGAGGGCAGTGTCAATCCGCCAAAGATTCCGGCCCCACGAGGCAGCTCCGCCCAGACCGTCGGGAACGTTGGCGAAGAGTTGCTGGTTCCAGCGCACCGCGCCGAAAAGCTGGGGTGTGAATTTATATTTCGCCTCCAGATAGTAGGCCAGGGTATCGGCATTTCCCACCCGCGGAACATCGAAGCGCACTTCGTAGCATTCAGCCCAAAGTTGAAAATGATGCCACGCGAAGCTGAGGTCCTGACCAAGCACGAGTTCGCGATAATCACCCAGGCTATGGCCGAGAGGCAGCGACCGCTGGGCTTCCGCAAGGTAATACGGGCCGTCACTGGCCGAGACGCCGAGGTTCCACATCTCGTTTGGACGAAAGCCGAGCCGCCCGCTCAATGTGGGATGCTGGAAGCCCACCTGGGTGGCACTCCACGAGTCAGGACGCGATGAAAGTGTTGCGTTTTTCATTTCGGCGGCGTAGTCAAATTTACCCAACCGCCCGGAAATCGAAGCGCCGGTGGCGTAGCTCGGTCCCCAGATCACGGGGCAATACTCATATTTTGGATCAGTCCTCGCGCCGACGAAATCCTGCGCCGAAGCAGGCGCCTCGGCGTCATAGATGGCGGTGGTGTTCTCATAAGGCAACGGGGCGGTGACGAACGGATTCTCCCAAGATTGATGCCGTTCAACCCAATTGCCGACGACCGTCGCGAACTTGCCCACTTGCAAATTGAAACGGCCGTCGTCCCACGGGGTGATGCGTAGCGCGTATTCGTCGGCGCGCGCCTGCTCGCTGCTGTCACTCGGATCGAAGCCGCGGTCCACGCGGCCCTGTGCGAAGGCATAAACGTGCGGGCCGAGTTGCGCATCCAGGAACAGCGTCAGACGCGAGTTGAACAGTTTGTTGTCGTCGGTGTAGAGGAGTCCCGGCGCGGGCTGGGTGAACGCGTAGCCTTCCAAATCCATCAGCCCGCTGACCCGAGTGCGAATCAGGTCATGGCAGGCCGTGAATGTGAGCCATTCATTCACGCGATCAAAACAATCCTCCGCGTCCAGCCTGACCGTCAGCGCCACAAGCCAGCAACAGATGACCAGGAGTCTTTTCATGCGAGAGGCATCGCCGGAACGAGCGTGGGTTTGGCCAGACGAAAACGGACTTCAAACTCCGTCCATTCGTTGGCCGAACCGACCAGAAGCAAATTGCCGCCGTGAAGGCGCACGAGTTCGCGGGCGAGGTTCAGGCCCAGGCCGTGGCCGGGGATGTTCTCTCCGGCGGAGCCGCGATGGAATCGCTCAAAAATATGCTCCTGCGCCGCCGGCAAAATGGTGCGGCCCGTATTGCCAATCGTGAGGACCGCCCAATCACCGACTTCCCGGGCGGCCACCCGGATGCGACCGCCAGGATGGTTGTATTTACGAGCGTTCTCAAGCAGGTTGCGCACGATCATCGTCGTGTAGCGTTTTTCACCGGAGATGAGCAGCGCGGCCGGATAGTCCGGTTCGACGGCAATATCCAGCGCGTCCGGCTGCACGCCCAGATCGTCCAACTCGCCGGCGATGAGCTGCGCGAGATCCAGGGCCGTGAAGTTCAATTGCAGCCGGCCGGCATCCATCCGCGAAAGGAGCAGAAGATCTTCGATGACACCGGTGAGCCGATAAGTCTGGTGGACCAGGTGTGAAATTTCTTCGCGAATTTCCGGCGCGAGGTTTTCGCGCGCCAGCAGTTCATCCAAGCCGGCGCGGAGAACGGTGACCGGCGTCTTGAGCTGATGCGAGGCATCGGAGGAAAAGCGAGCGGAGCGCTGAAGTTCGACGTGGGTTTGCTCCAGCGCGAACTCGGCGCGTTCGCGCTGGGTGCGGTTCAATTCCGAGTCCACGGCCAGTTTCTCCACCGGCACCGAGAGCCGCGCGGAGAGAAAATTGCTGGCGGCAAAACCAATCAACAACATAAGCGCGCCCGCGCCGAGAATTTGCCAGCGCAGTTGCCGTTGTCGGGCTGCCAAATCCGCGAGCGGGAAAAGACAGACTTCGTAGGCCGGAGGATAAAGCGAATCGGGGTTCAGCCGCTTGAAAAACAACAAATGGGCCGCCTCACCAAAACGCACATTGAGACTGCCCTCCCCACCCGATGAAGACAAGATTGCGCGCGCCACATCGTGGCCAAGCGCCGTCTGCGCCACCGCCGTAAGTGATCGCAGATACAAACGGCCATCAACCCAGATACCGCTTTGCATCCCATGATCCGTTCGCTTGCTGCCTAGTTCAACCGGTTTGAACCCAAGCACGAGGGCGGCGATGGTCTCCGCTGTTTCGGTCGAGATAATCGGCACGGCGATGGTCTCCAAAACCGTTTCGCTGGCAGGCCCGGTTTTTCTTACGAGGTAGCCACGCTGCTGCTCATGAGGCAAGGCCTGCAGAGCCAGCATCCGTGCTTCTTCCGGCCGCAAATCGCCGACGTCCTCGGCGTTCGGCGGCGTTATCAAGGCGCCCTTGGCATCGAGGAAACGGTAAAACTCAGCGTGCAATGTGCGCGCGACGGACTCCACCGCCGGCCCGGACGGTTCCATCAAGTCGCGCAACTCGTCCCGGGCGCTGGGATAAAGGAGATCGAGCGCATTATCCTCCAGCGCCGCGTGAATGCGCGGCTTGCGCACCAGCGCACGGCAGCGTTCCGCGAGCGCGGCGTGGCGCACTTCCTGGACATTGTGCAAGGAGGCCAGCTCGCCTTGGAAATGACTTTGTAATTCGCGCGCCGCCTCGACGGCCAAGTTGCGCTGCGAAAGATAAAGTCCGACGGCAGTGATTGCAGAAACTACGATCATCATCGCCGCCAGCAGCTTCACACGGAAGCCGGTGCGTCCAGGACTTTGCGGCTGGAGCGCGGAACTCACGGGAGATTCACATGGAGCACCGAGTTGGTTTTCAAGTCCACCGGGATTTCCAGCGTGGACTGGCTGCTCACCCAGGCTTTGAGTTTGAACTGCCCCGGCGGCAGGTTGGTCAATTGAAAATGGCCATCCGTATCGGTAGTCATAAAATGCGGTGTCTCCAGCACAAGCACCAGCCCGCGCATATGCTCGTGAATATCACAGCGCAGCGTCACCAAGCCCGGCACGTCAAACACCTGAGCCGGCAAAGGCTTTTCGTCGGAACGATAGCGGCCGAGGTCAAAACGCTTGGGCGGCGAGTAGGAAAAAATGTTGTGATACGCGTTGTCCAAGTTAGGAAATTCCACCTTTGTGCCCACCTGCACCGGCAGCAAAGCCGGCACGAACATTAAATCTTTCTGGGCGATCTGCGCGACGGCAGCGTTGGTGGGTTTGGGAAATGCACCTGCGAGATAAACCACGGCCACCGGAGGGTTTGGCGCCAGCACGCCGCCGGCGGTCACAATTTCATAGCGTTTGTTCATGACCGGAGTGGAATGGGTCTTGGGCAATTTCACGCGCCCCTCGATGACGGCTTGCGCGCGGGCAGTCGCGGTCGCGGTAGCGAACAGCAGCAACGACAGCAGGCAATGGCGAAAGTTCATGGTTAGTTCAAAGGTTGGCTAGGGCGATGAAAAGTGGAAAGCGAATTCATTCAGGCAGTCGAACGGAATAGCCGACGCTGCGAACGGTGTGGATGATCGGCACAGCAAAACCCGCCTCCACCTTCTTGCGCAGGCGGGTGATAAAAATCTCCACGGTGCGGGTGTCGTATTCGTGATCGCGCTGCCAGACCCGCTCGCAAAGTTCGGTCCGCGAAAAAACGCGGCCCGGTTCCTGCATCAGCACCTGCAACACATCGAATTCGCGCGGCGACAAGGCTATCGGTTTGCCGGCGCGGGTGACGCGGCGATGTTGCACGTCCATGTGCAGGTCGGCCACCTCCAGCAAATCGGCGGCGGTCGGTGTCGCGGCCCGGCGGCCCAGTGCTTCAACACGCGCCACTAGTTCCTCCATGGAAAAAGGTTTGGCCAGATAGTCATCCGCGCCGGCTTTCAGACCTTTCACGCGATGTTCTACCTCACCTCGGGCTGTGAGGATGAGAACCCGCGCGGAAGACTTGGCCTGCCGCAACCGTGCGAGCACCAAGAAGCCGTCAAGGGTGGGAAGATTCAGATCCAGGACGATGAGGTCGGGGGGATTATCGAGCGCCGCTTTCAATCCCTCAGCGCCGTCGTGCCGCGCCACTGCCTCATGGCCGTGCCGCGTCAGCGCGTGCGTGACATGCCGGGCCAATTGGAGTTCGTCCTCTATGACTAGGATACGCATAATTACGCTTTTACCGTAACAGACGGCGGGGACCAAAAAAGAAAATTGTCGGCGCGTCCTTTGCCATCGTCGAGAACCATGGATCATAGCTGCGCCTTTGCCATCGCAGCAATGCGTGGTTCAGTATTCCAAAAAGCTTGCGAAGTTGGAATCTGATTCAAAAATCAACACGACTTCGCATCCGCAGCACAGCACAGCCAGCCGGCAGAGCGCGCTACCGTTGGGCTGGCCCAGCGGAGCGACGACATGATGCGTTTCCAGTTGTAGGCCAGGCAGACGAGCGTCCATTCCAGCGCCACTTTGGCTAATCCGCGCCGGTAAAATTGACACGTGGTCAGGTTTCGTGGTCAGGTTTCGTTTGACCACGGTCCAATTGACTGATAAAAAGAAGACGTGACCTCTTTCCACTTTTATTTGTTATGAGCAAAATCAAGAAACCACGTTTTTCCCGCATTCTCTTAAAACTCAGCGGCGAAGCTCTGGGCGGCGAGGCAGGCATCGGAATCAATGCGGCCGCGGTTCAAAGTATGGCCGAGCAGATCTGCGAAGTTCGCGAGCTCGGTGTGCAGGTGGTAGTGGTGGTTGGCGGCGGCAATATTTTTCGAGGCCTCGCCGGCAGCAAGCGCGGCGTGGAACGAGCCACCGGGGATTACATGGGAATGCTCGCCACGGTCATCAACGCCCTTGCCTTGCAGGATGCCCTGGAAAAGCTCGGCGCACCAACCCGAGTGCAAAGCGCCATCGCCATGTCGCAGATTGCCGAATCCTTCATCCGTCGCCGCGCAGTCCGGCATTTGGAAAAAAACCGCGTGGTCATCTTCGGCGGAGGCACCGGCAACCCCTATTTTTCCACCGATACGGCCGCGGCATTGCGAGCCAATGAGATAGGAGCGGAAGTAATTTTAAAAGCCACTAAAGTTGACGGCATCTACGACTCCGACCCGAAGAAAAACCCCTCAGCCAAACGTTTTGCACAAATTTCCTACATTGATGCGCTGCAAAAGAGACTGCAAGTGATGGACTCAACGGCTTTTTCTCTCTGCATGGATAATCAGATGCCCATTATCGTGTTTGATTTCTTTCGTCCGCACAACCTGCGCCGGGTGGTGCTGGGCGAAAAAGTTGGAACGCTCGTTACCGGCTGAGGTCCTGAATTGCCGGCCGGGTAAATTCGGGATGCGCCAGCTTGGCCTGGCCTGACATGGAAAATTTATAGCCAAGCGGTTTCGTTATCCGCCGTTTATGCCCGAATTACCAGAAGTCGAAGTCCTCGCCCGGCATCTGCGCCCGCTGCTTAACCGGCGGAAGATTCTGGCCATTGAAGTTCGACGACAAGCCGTCCTGCACCCAACTTCGCTCGCACGGTTTCGCCGAACCTTGCTCGGCGCTAAATTTACCGGATTAACCCGCCGTGGAAAGTACCTCCTGTTTGAACTGCTACCTCCGGACAAGCAAACGCCCATTATTTTATTAGGCCACCTCGGCATGACCGGCCGAATGTTTCTGGCCCGCAAAAATGCACCACTCCCCAAACATACCGCCGTGGTGTTCCAACTTGGCTCCCGGAATTTTGTCTATGAAGACACCCGTTATTTTGGCCGCCTGACTCTGCATACGTCATCGCTGGCGGAACTGGGTCCGGATCCATGGGATGAAACATTTACCCCGGCTCATTTCGCCAGTGCATTAAAAAAATCCAACCAGCCGATAAAAGTCAAATTGCTCGATCAGTCCCTGATTGCGGGCGTTGGCAACATTTACGCCAGTGAAGCGTTGTTTCAGGCACGCATTTCCCCACGCCGAGCGACCAATCAAATGTCCCGGCAACAGGTAAATAAATTATGGCAGGCCATTCGCGCTGTCCTGGGCGAAGCCATTGCCTTTGGCAGCACAATCCCTTTGCATTTTGGCAGCGGCAAGTCGAATGGCCTTTTTTATTACGGAAGTTCCTCTGGAGCCGCCGACACGTTTACCGAGCGATTAAATGTCTATGATCGCGCCGGAAAACCTTGCGTGGTATGCGCCACGCCCATTCGCCGACTCGTCCAAGCCGCCCGCAGCACATTTTATTGTCCGAAATGTCAGAAATGTTGACGGATTCAGTTTGACGCGGGGCCCTATGATTTGTAAATTGCACGCCCGTTTAAGTTCCAGAGTAGCTCAATGGTAGAGCACGCGGCTGTTAACCGTGTGGTTGTAGGTTCGAGTCCTACCTCTGGAGCCATTAAACCGGTGTCGGCTCCTTTCGTCAAGGTGGCGGGAAGACAGATCCAGCTCGCCCGTTACTGACAGCCAAACCAATCTTGCGGAAACCCTAGCACGGCCCCCGGACTTTGGGCAGATGACTTTTGAGCCTGTCATATCCGCCTAAAAACCCGCCAAACGGACGGCGGAAAGGGCAAACCCACTTTTCAGCATTCAGCCAGAAAACGTCCTAAACGTCCTTGACTGGTGCCTTTCCTGTGGGAGATTCCCACCATGAACGAAGTAGATACCAGGATTGATGAGCGTTGCCGACCCGGTTGCCTGACTGGCGTCGTGCGTCCCGGCGAGCGTTACACCGTGCAACGCATCTCCCCCGTGGAAATCCGGATGCGCCTGATTGCCCCGGCGGAAATATCCAAGCCCAAACTCGCCAAAAGTCATGGCCGCACCGTGCTAAGCGGCGGACGGCGCTTGACCAGTGCGGACGTGGCCAAAGAAATGGAGGAGTTTCCATGAAATGGCTCCTTGATCCTTCCGCCCTGATCCCACTCCTCATTTCGGACCACGAACACCACGATGCAGCGGCGCAATGGGCTGCGGGAAAACAGTTTGCCGTGTGTCCCATCGTGGAACTGGCCTTCCTGCGAACGGCCATTAACGCCTACAAAGCCGATCAGCCGGCCGCCCGAAAAGCGCTGTCCGATTTTCGCAAGACGGATGCTCCGGAAATCATCCCCGATGACCTTTCCCCGCTCGATGCCAGCCCCTTTCCCTCTGCCAAAAATAGCACGGATTGGTATTTATGCGAGCTGGCCCAAAAGCACGCCATGAAGCTGGCCACGTTTGACAACGGCATGGAGCATCCGGCTTCCGATATAATTCCCACCCACGCCGGCGAGTGAAAGCTACTTTAACCAAACGCGGCAAGCGCTTTTACGAAATCAATCAGCCAATCAAAGGTATGAGCGGCGCGGAATTTTTGCGCCGGTGGCAAAACCGATCCCGCTTGGGAAAAACCTTGGCGGATGAATTGGCCAACCAACTCAAAAAACTGGATCAGGCCGCATGAATCCTATGGTCAAAACAGCTTCCCCGCCACAGCTTCCCCGCCACCGATCCGCCCGTCAGCCGGTTAAACGCCAGATAGCTACCCAGGGGCAACGAGCGAATCGCCGCCGGATCGTAACCATTGCCGCCATCCCGCAAGAGGTTTTCCGTCACCCGAAGCGCCGCCGGATGCTTTTGAAGGAAAACAATCAGCTCCGTAGCGCTGACGGTGATGGAGCCATTGAGCATCTCCGGCCGCTGCGTATCCGCGATCAGCTCAATATGCAATTCCCGGCCGGCCTGTGCCAGCAAGACCAGGTCCGGCGGGATGCTATCAAAAAAATTCCTCCCCTTCCAAAATGACGCTTCTGCCCAATGGCGTAAAGTAGTATGCTTCGCCAGATGAAACCAATCTTCGCGGCAATCTGGTTAGCGGAGTGGTCGTTGAACTGCTCCGCGATGGAAACCGTAATCTTCAAGGAGAATTTCGCCCACGGTTTGACCAATGGCTGGGAAAACGTTGCCTTTTTCAAGAAATTAACAAGTTATCAAATTCTGCGTGAAGAAAATCATTATTTTTTGCGCGGCGTGGCAGAAAAAGGCTGTTCTGCACTAACCACCAAACTGGCACTGGCACCATCGCCGAAGTTGACTTTACGCTGGCGTTGGCGAGTGGCAGGCGTGAACCCCAACGGTGCCGAGCGAGACCTGAAAAAATTCGATCATGCGGCGCGGCTAGTGGTCGCTTTTGACACTTTAATAGGACCTCCGCGCACCCTGAATTATTTTTGGGCCAATGTGGAACTGCCAGGCACGGTCTTAGAGCATCCCAAATCCGGTCGCGCACAGATGTTGATTTTGGAAAGCGGGAATGCCAAAGCCAGCCAATGGGTGGCAGAAGAGCGGGATTTGGTGGCGGACTGGAAAAAAGTGTTTCCGGGTAAACCGATGACGAAAATGGTGGCGCTGGGAGTAATGACCGATAGTGACAGCCTGGGGCAAACTTTGACTGGCGATTACGCAGACATCGAAATGCGGGCAGAATCGACTGGGAAGTGAGGTTAAACATTCACCTGCGTCCCAACTCCACCGGATCTAGGATTGCCCAGCCAACGTTTCCGTTTAATTCCCGTGTTTATCCGGCCACAGACTGCCGTCAGGCATCTGGTTTATACCAAAAACCTGCCGGCTCTTGCCTACAGCTAGTTCGGTTGTAAAACTTCTACCCAATCAGTCCGTGCGGCCTCCCAGCGGAATGGAAAAGCGCTTGGCATGCGGACGGCTGGCCGGAAATAAAACCAATTTACAGAAAATGACTTGCTGCCCCGACCTGGGGTGGGCGAGCAGAAATCCAAGCGGCCCGCCGCGCACACGATAAAAGGAAATAGACCCAAATTTCCCACGGGGATGTTCGCGGGAGACTTGACAATAAATAGCATTTGCGGACCATTTCAAAAATGGCGCTGTTTATAATCAAAAACGATTTCCGCTACGAAATCATCCGCAAAATATTCGAAGGCGGCATGGGGGTGGTTTATGAGGCCGAGCAGCATGGCGCGCGCGATTTTGTGAAACGCGTCGCCATCAAGATTATCCGGCCAAATTATGCGAGCCAGAAGATGTTCATCGAGAATTTCGTAGGCGAAGCCAAACTGGTGGCGGACCTGATTCATACGAACATCGTACAGACTTATCAGCTTGGGGAAGAGAACGGGCAATGTTTTATCGCCATGGAATTGATCCGTGGGGTGAATTTGGACCAATTCACCCAGCAGTTGACGGAAAAAAAGCGCACGCTGCCCAAGGATCTCGCGATATTCATCACCAGCCGGATCGCACGCGGGCTCGCCTACGCGCACGCCAAAACCGACCGGCATGGGCGGCCACTCGGCATTGTTCACCGCGATGTCAGCTTCAAAAACATCATGATCGCTTTTGAGGGCGACGTAAAGCTGACGGATTTTGGCATTGCCAAGGCACGTGGTTTTCTCACCGATCAGGAAGGCGAGGTGGTGGCCGGCAAGCCGGATAGCATGAGCCCGGAACAAGCCGACTTCCAAATCACCGATAAACGCAGCGATTTATTCTCCACCGGTGTGGTGCTGGCGCACCTGTTGTTAGGCCGGAATATTTTCAAAGGCGCGACCGCCGAGGAATCCCGCCAGCGGATCCTGACCCAGCCAATCCCGGATTTTCGGGCGCTGGATCCCCGGATAGACACCCCCCTGAACGACCTGTTGCATCACTGTCTGGTGCGAGATCCGAACCGTCGCTACGCCAGCGCTGACCAACTCATGCGCGATTTGGAATATTACATTTACGGCGCTGGCTACGGCCCAACCAACGAGACACTGGGAAAATTTATCCGCGAACTTTTCGGACAAGAAACCGGGAATCAATTGCCAGATGAGGCCCAAGCTAAAACCATAGTGATTGGCAAAGAAACGCGAGGCAAAGATCGCACTCTTTGAGGCATGAAACCGGATGCTTCATCCATCGTCAAGCTAGGCATCATCCAGACGGCGGCCTCAACCAATCCGGCGGCCAACTTTCAAAAAACCGAACAATTCATCCGGCGCGCCGCCAAGAACGGAGCGCAGATCATATGTACTCAGGAATTGTTTGGCTCCCAATATTTTTGCCAAAGCCAGGATCACAAGCATTTCCTGCTGGCCGAGAAAATTCCCGGCCCCACCACGGCAGCCTTGGGCAAACTGGCAAAAAGTCTGCAAGTGGTCATCATCGCCTCCCTTTTTGAGAAACGGGCGGCAGGAGTGTACCACAACACCGCCGTGGTGATGGATGCGGACGGAACGCTTTTGGGCAGCTACCGCAAAATGCACATACCGGATGACCCGCTCTTTTACGAAAAATTTTATTTTACGCCAGGCGACCTCGGATTCAAGTCATGGCAAACCAGATACGCGAACATCGGGGTGCTGATCTGTTGGGATCAATGGTACCCCGAAGCGGCACGGCTCACAGCAATGCAGGGAGCAGAAATTATTTTCTGTCCAACGGCAATCGGCTGGCATCCCCGAGAAAAGAAAAGCCAGGGTGAAAAACAATGCAACGCTTGGGAAACCATCCAGCGCAGCCATGCCATAGCCAATGGATGTTATGTGGCGGCAGCCAACCGCATCGGCCATGAAATTCTCCGGGGCGTTGACGGAGACGGCATTGAATTCTGGGGCCAGAGTTTTGTGGCCGGCACTTCCGGCGAAATCCTCGCCAAGGCGGGAGTCGCGGAAGAAACAGCGTTAATAGTCCCCGTAGATTTGGCTTTGGTGGAGACCACACGTACTCATTGGCCATTCCTGCGAGATCGCCGCATTGATGCCTATTCAGATATTTGCCGGCGCCTGGTGGATTGAAATTAGGGAAAGCAGGCTTAAACCGGCCAGACCACACGAGCCGACCCGGATGATGAACTGAGGCAATCCGGAACACGGCGCGTCACTCCGCGTGCACCGGGGCAGGTTGCAAGCGAAGACGGTGCGCACGGAGGTCTTGGCAGACGGCCACGCGCCCTGCCGGAAAAATTGCCGGTTTTCGCTTTTTAACTCGCGAAGTATTGCTCCGCGCTCCGTGGGGGGAACGCATGGGCGGTTAACCGGTGCGCATGGGAAAAGCGGTGGAGGGCCACCGCAATCCAAGACGCTGGCGCGTTTGCGGGACGCTGGGATGGCGCGAAGCGTCTTGGACTGCGCCTGTCCTTGCTCGGGCGCTTTGAGGGGATGGATGGTGGTGGGCAACGAAAAGGGAGAAGCGGAAATGGGGAAACGCGGAGCTCTGGCGGCGGGTGATGGTGGGCTGGCTGGCGGGAAACCTTGGCGGGGGCGATAGCGGTGTCGCGGCTGCGCCTTGCCACCGCAATCCATGACGCGTTTGGATTCGCCATGCCACGGCGGTCTTGGCAGGCGGCCACCTTTTGCGGAGAGACTGTTTTGCTAAGCGTCATCTGCAAATGGATGCAGTTTGGTTTGGCACGACGGCGCGCACGGAGGGACGCGACCAACCTCGCACAACTGCGGAGCGAGTTCATTGGGCTTATGCGGCTAGTTTTTAAATCTCGGATGCTCCTCACGTAGTCGCCTGCGGTTTTGCAAGCGACGTAAAGTTCAAAATGTTACACAGCAGCCGCGTCAGAAACCCGCGTTTGCGGCACGCCAAAACTGGCAATTCATTGGGGTTGCAAACAATTTAGCGGCGTTTGCCCTGGGCACATCCATTCACCACTTATTGAGCATAAACCGGCACAAGATAGGTTTCGTTAAAATCGAGACCAGGCAGGTCAAGATTGACTTCCAGTTCCCAGAAGATCGGCTTGTCGCGATTGAGTTGGGTAGGCTTGGCGTCAACCGGAAGTTCGAAAGTGAGTTCCACCGCCTCCCCGAGGCGAAAATTACAGGGCCGCTCCAGAATCCATTTTGCGCTCCAAATTTCCTCGTGCACGACGGCCACACTGGCATTCTCACCACTCCCGCGCCGCTCCATCCATTCTTCCACACAACGAAGAATGAAGGTTCCGTGGTTCACCAGGTGGACTCCGCGAGAGGATTGCCAACGGATAAAGACCGGTTTGCCCAAACGATAGGGAAATAAAGTAAATTCAATCCACGATTGGCCAAATTTAAGCGCACGAAACAATTGCCGGGCAGCTTGTACCCACATCAGGATGGCGACGGCATCAAAAAGCGACACGATCCCCTTGAGTAGCCAAGGTCCATTTAATGAGAACGCCCACCAGTTGAACATTGAGAGGAAAATTGTCAACCCCATGGCAATAGCCACCGCCTTGACCATGCCGGGCCAGGGTGACACGTCAAATCCTGTGGGATGCCAGTCGTAATCTGCCAGGGAGGGTTCGCCCGGGTATCGACTAGCCGCCTCCTTCTGGCGGCGATTCGCCGCAAACTGGCGCCAAGTCATTCCCCAAACCATGGATCCACCGAAAATGAAGGAAACGCCAGCGACGGTTAATACCCAATAAGGAGCATGAACCGAGCCCGGATTGACCGGGATAATTCGTGTGCCCACCAAAACGATCCAAACTCCGACGACCGCAAAAGGACTGCCAAAAACAAAGCCCAGCCAAGTAGCCATGCCGAGTTTTGATCCACGTCGGCGCCGGGAACCGGACAATCGCCGCCGACCAGCGGGGGAAACTTCATAGCGGTCTGGTTTCATTGGCAGGTAAGGTAATCGCTCATCATTTTGGCGAAAGAATATATTAGCGCATGGCATTTGCAGCAGCAGTGAAATACTGAGGAGTCCAAGCAACGGCGGTCTTTTATTTTGGAAATCCGTTTTCGAACCATCCCGGGCGCACTAATTGCAGGCGAAGGTGCAGACCATCCGCGTGAACCAAGCGGAGCACCTCAACAGTTGCCCACCGATGAATCGCCGGGGGAAAACACGACCATTAACCTCGGCGAGCGCCTCAAAGGGGTTAAGTCACCGATGATTTGCCATCAGGGCTAAAATCCCTGCGAACGCCAAACCAGCCAGCACCGCAAAGAAAATTTTCACCCAGCTCTTGGGATACTTGCCTGCAATGACACCAGTATAGCCGTTAATTACCACCTGATAATTCTGCGTGCCGTAGTTGTAGGTCAAAAGCCAGATGGGCACGAGGATGTGCTTAAAGGTCTGGCCGGAATAATCGTCCTCCACTTGCAGATTCTGATGGGTGTCGCCAGGTACTTGCGCGGCGCACAGGGCGTACATTTTCCGGTTCATCTGGTCACGCGACGCTTTCGCAGCAGCGACGAGATCTATTTGATATCGCTCCACCACCCACCCTGAAAGAAAACCGGCGTTGTAAGCCACCAATTCCCCGGTCGTCGGGAAAGGTTCGATCTGACGAAGCATTTCGGGTTGCACGCCGCGGGAGGCAGGCACGAGTTCATCGTCAAAAAAATGATCCAGCGCCCCGGCGCTGGGCACCCAGCGAATTTTCTGCACCTGCCTACTTTGTTGTTTGCCGTTAGCGTCGGTGTAATATTCCGTCTCGTAGTAATAATAGCCACTCTCGGCAGTCCACTCGGCGTGAACCTGGGCGTCGAACGTCCAATAGGGAATGTAAAGCCCCTTGACCGTGTCGGTCAGCGCGGCGCGTTGAAGTTTGTTCGGGGCGAACCAGCGGCTGCCATACCATTGACGAATGGAATCGCGCACCTGCGTTTCGCTGACCTTCATCGGGAGCAAACTTTCCGGACGGAAAGCTTCCTTGATTTCGTCATAAGGCACGAGCGCGGACGAACCGCAGAAGTCGCAACGCTGACCGACGCGCGCGGCATCAAAAACGGAAATGGCCTGACAGCTTTGGCATTTGACGGAAGTCTTATGCGCCTGCCAGCCGCGGGCGGAATCGGGGATTTCGCGCATCGCCGCGACCAGATCATGTTCGACAATCTGCTCATCCCCAGTAGATGTGAGTTCCGCTTGCGCTGGCGACGTGGTGCCACAGAACGGGCAGACCAACAGTTTCTTAGCGGGATTCCATTGCGCCTCCCCGCCGCAGGCCGGGCAGGAGAATTTTTTATTCGCAGTGGCTTCTTGAATGATGGGCGGCTGGTCGGACATGACTGGATTTGGTGTTAAGCCTGAGTCATTGTTGGGGGGAACGCACCGCAATAGGGCTGGCCAGATCGGGCGGACTATGATTTCAAAAACTCATCCAGCGCCGCCCGGGTCACGCGCCAGGTTGAACCGATTTTTTTGCCTTTGAGATCGCCTTTTTCCAGCGTGGCCAGAACGTCGGCTTCGCTCACGCCGAGAAGGTTTGCCACCTCCGCAGAGCCGAGCAGCTGAATCGCGCCTGCGCCCGGAATCACCGGCGGCGCGCCACCCGCCGCTGCCGGAATGGTTGGCGTTTGATTCAATGCTGCCATCATTTGCTGGCCGATGGCCAGCCCAGCCCCGAGTCCCGCGCCAGTTCCGGCCATTCCGCCCGCCGCACCGCCGTCTCTGGTCAGCGATTCGGCCATTTGGAATTTCACGTAGTCATTCAGATTGCCGATCGCGGCCATGCTGCTGCGCTGGTCAATGGCCGCCTCGACTTCCGGCGGCACGGAGACGTTCTCCACAATGAAGCTGGAGATTTCGATGCCGTATTTGGCCGTGACCGCCGGGTTGATGAGCGGCAACAGCGCCTCGCCGAGTTCGGTGTACCGCGACGCGAGGTCCAGTACCGGCACTTTCGCCGAAGCGAGGGCATCCGTGAACACGCTGACGATGCGCGCGCGCATGGTGTCAGCAAATTCTTCGAGCCGGAAATGATTATCCGTGCCGGCGACTTCCTTGAGAAAAACCTTCACGTCGGCAACCTTGAAATCAAATATTCCGTAGGCCCGCGCGCGGACGATGCCAAAATCAGGGTCGCGCAGCATGATGGGATTGGCCGTGCCCCATTTATTGCCGGTAAAGAGGCGCGTGTTGACGAAATAAAGGTCAGCCTTGAACGGTGAGTGCAGTCCGTATTTCCAGCCTTTGAGCGTGGACAAAATCGGAATATTGTCCGTGGTCAACGTCCATTTGCCGGGGCCAAAAGTATCGCCGAACTGGCCGAGATACACAAACTGCGCGGTCTGCGATTCGCGCACGATGAGCTGCGCGCCGTTTTTGATTTCCTTGTCCTGGTCGGGATAGCGGAAGGAGATGGTGTCGCGAGAATCATCCTGCCACTCGATGATTTCGAGGAACTGTGTTTTAAGATAATCAATCAGGCCCATAATTTTGGTGGTTGAGTAAAATTTAAATACTTGTTCTTATCCACCACATCATTGTCCCAAACCCGAAAACTGTGAAGTAGAATTTTCGGCAAAATTTATAATGAGTTTGCCAGACAGAATAAATTTATGGCAGGCGAGGCAACGCATTTCCTGAGGATCATATTTCGAAGCGCCACCAGCCCAGAGGCCTTTCCTACAATGAAAGTTTCTCCGTCCACCCGGCTCCTGCCCCGCATCCTGCACTTCCGATAAAAATCATCAACCGCTTCAACACCCATGGTCCTTGGACATCATGCAGAATCCTTAAGAATTTAGGTTTTTAGCAAGCTGCCATATCATAGAGCTTGATTGCTTGGCTGGATTTACAATATTGTTGCGCGTCGCCTAAAATTTAATCCACCAGATCGTTTTATGTCCTACAAAGCCCTGGCCATATCATGGAAATACAAATTCATGGTGGCGTTGGTTTATCTGGGCGGCATTTCTCCGCTGATTTATATGATTATCCACGAAATCTGGCGGGAGCGGAATTTTCAAAAACTTTATGGAGCAAACTGGGTGGCGGAATATGAAAAATATCGCGGATCTTTGGTGCATGCGCATATTAAAATCGCCATTGCCGTGACCACCATCATTCTGCTCGGCTTTGTCGTCCATTGGCTGTATCGCAAGACCACTCGCATTAAGCGCAAGCGTCGGGAACACCATTAAAAACCCGGGGAGCTATTTTTCTCCAACCGTGCAATCCCGGACAAGATGCTGAAGCCTATTCCCACTGATTATCCACGAATCCGCCGGGTAAGCGGTTTTCAAGAATTGATCACCGCGACGCTCAATAATGGCGTCAACGCACTGGTCTGGGAGCGCTCGTTGCCGGGTGATTTCGGCGAGGTGGTAAACCGACTGGGAGCAGGTGAAGGAATTGTCACGCTGGAGGAACCGCAGTTGCTTGCCCTTCCGGTCAGTGAGGCAGGTCGCCAGGCGATCGAAATTCTCCTGGCGGACCAACACTTGCTGCGGGAACACAACCTGGCACCAGCCCTCAACTGCATCCACAACTATCCACGCGACGAGCAGCCGGGACCAGTGAGCACGGATGTGTTTTCGTTCCACGCGGACAGTGCCCCGATAAAGGCGGATACATGGCTATGCACTTATCATGGAGCCTCAAGCGAGGGGTTACGCAACGAGGAGGCGCAACGGCGCCCGGACCATCCCGCGACCCGCAGAGAATTATTAAAACTTTATGGCGGTAACGACGATTCCGGTTTCTGTGAATTCCTGAAGGAGAACTGCTACGATTTACACTACGCAGCCAGGCCGGAAGCGCAGACTTTTTCTTTCGGACTCGGCAACCTTTGGCGGATTGCGATAGATTGGCCCGGATGTCCGGTGCCACCCTGTATTCATCGCGCACCTCAGCAATGGCCCGGGCAGCCGCCACGCCTGTTGCTGATCAGTTAAAGCTATAACAAATTTGCTGCATTTTGCATTTTTGTTAATCATTTCAAAAATCAATTAATCTGGCTGCCAAGGAAGGCTGTGCAAGTGACAAGCGTGGCGTTGCAGACCCGGCTACGAATCCGCCAGGCAGCTAAGGCCCGCGAGATTTTTACTGTCAGTTTTTTGCTTGTTAAGCATGAATCGCAGTAGTAAGAGCTAGTAGAATAATTTTTTATTGGCGCTATTTTTTTCGGTTGTGGAATCGGTTTTATCGCGTGGTTTCTCGTCCGCTACCTGGCGGCGGGCTTTTACACGGTCAACCAGAACGAGCGGGCTGTAAAAACCAGCTTTGGGCGGGCTGAGCGTGTGGGCGAAGCCACCACTGCGCAGGATCCGATTACCGCCATGCTGAGCAAGGAGGAACGGGAGCGATATAACTATCCGCAAGTGCGGGTGATCCCGCCGGGCGGGCCTTACTTCAAATGGCCGTGGGAAAAAGTTTATAAAATCTCCATCGCCACGCAGACCATCAACATGGCCACGGACCCGGAAAACCCGGCAGCAAATTGTCAGGGCACCCAGCTCGAAGCCGTGACCAAAGATCAGCTGAACACCGGTTTAAAGGGACAGATCCGGTGGCATGTCTCCGAACGCAACCTCTACGCTTATCTCTTCGGCGTAAAGCATCCGATCACCCATGTCATGGGTTATTTTGTTTCGGTGCTCCGTGAGCGCATCGCCAATTTCGAGGCACCCGCCAGCGCCGCCAAGACCGGCGACCCCGCTGCCCTGCACAATCTCGCCGCCACCGCCGTCACCGGCATTTCCATCAACGACCTCCGTAAAAATCTTTCCGACATCAACGACCACATGGACAAGGAATGCGCCGGGTCCGCTGCGCGCTATGGCATTGCGCTGGACGCCTCGCTGATCACCGGCATTGACCCGCCGCCGGAAGTGGAATCCGCGCTCGCGGCCATCAACACCGCCTACAACGAAGTTTCCTCCAGCATCAGTCTCGCGCAGGCCGCCGCCGACCAGAAGATCGTCCAGTCCAAACGCGCGGTGGAAATCGAAACGCTCAAGGCGCAGGCCGAAGTTCAGCCGATTGTCGCCCTGGCCGACCAGTTGAGCGACTTGAAGCAGAACGGTGCCGGTGCGCTCGACGCCTATATCCGCAACGTCCGCCTGAAACTCTACAGCGAAGCCAAGACCGTGATCCTGGAGGCCAGCCATGAATGATTATCCGCTTAACTCGCCGCTCGCACAAATCTTCCTCGCGGCGATTATGACGTTCGTGGCCATGGTTATCCTCGTGCCAGTGCTCTTGGGTTTCGTGCGGTTATTCGGCTTTTACACCATCGTCGAGGAACGGCAGTGCAAGGTCTATATGCTGTTCGGCAAGGTGGTCACGGTGATTGACCAACCTGGACTCCATTGGCTCATTTTCAAGCTTGGCTTCAAGGCTCCGCTCGTAAATTTCCTCGGCAAGTGCCACACATTGGATTTGCGCCTGGACCAGGAATACATCCGGAGCACCCCGGTGAATTCCGAAGAAGGAGCGCCGATGGGCATTGGCATCTGGTATGAAATGTTGGTGAGCGACCCCGTTGCCTACCTTTTCAAAAACGCCGACCCGCGCGGCTCGCTCGCCGCCAATGTAGGCAACTCAACCGTGCGCTGCCTGAGCAACATGAAACTTGCTGACATGCTCCAGAACCGTCATCCCATGAGCCTGACCGTCCGCACCGAGGTCTCCCCGCAATCGCAGGCCTGGGGGTATAGCCTCGGCTCGGTCTATATCCGCAAGGTTCATTTCCGAGACGCGGGGATGATCAAACAAATCGAGGAAAAAGTTGTCAATCGGCTCCGGCAGGTAACCTCCGCCATCAAGCAGGACGGCACCAATCAGGTAAACATCATTGCCAGCACAGCGGAACAACAGGCCGCAATAGAATTTGCCAAGGCCGCCGCCATGCGTCCGCAAATTGTGGGGCTGGCGTTGAAAAAGATTTCGCAGGATCCGGAAATCTCCCGCGCCCTGTTCAACGTGCTGGAAACGCAAAACATCCTCAACAGCGAAGCAGCGATCACCTTGATTCCGAAAAATGCCAATCTGCTGGGTGAACTGGTGGCCGCCACGCAACCCGCGAAATCTGCTAGTGTAAAATAGCCGCCCCGGTCGGCCGATCGTTTGCCGCCATGGGCGTATTACGCGGAGCATTCACAGGTGGTGTAGCCAGGTAGAGCAGGAATTTCTGGAAATACGCTAGCAACCCGTTTGCAGGCAGGCACTCGGGGGTGTCGTGTTTGGCGCTGTTTACGAGACAGGAAACGCGATGGCAAGCCATGAATTCGGCGGGATACGGGCACAGTAAGGTTTTCAGGAACTGCGGTTCCAAACGGTTGGGCTCCAGCCAGCCCTGGTAATGATCCGGACTCAGAATCACCGGCATCCGGTTATGAAAAGGCGTGATCAGCGAGTTGGCTTCGGTCGTGATGATGGTAAAGCTGTCGATAGTCTGGCTGACCTCCAGATTGGCGTCGTCCAGGTTGAGTTCGCCAACGCGTGCGGGCCGGAGCCAACGTTCCCACAGGCCGGCCAGGCAGAAGATGTCCCCGATCTTTAGCGTAAACCGGAAAGGCTGCTTGCCGGTCGGGGTGGTTTGCCATTCGTAAAAGCCGTCGGCAGGGACCAGGCAGCGCTGTTTCTCAAAGGGCCGGCGGTAGCTGAGCTTCTGGGTAATGGTATCGGCGCGGGCGTTGGTAAGTTTGTCGCCGATGTTTTCGTCTTTCGACCAGGATGGAATCAAGCCCCAACGCATCGTCCGCAGGGTGGCGCTGCCACGTTCCCACAGCAAAACCGGAGCTGGTTGTCGCGGGGCGAGGTTGTACCTCGGCTTGAAATCGGCAACACGACAGATGAACTGGACGAGTTTGCCGAGTTCGCGGGGATCACTGGTGATGGTGTAGCGACCGCACATGGCTTCCATTAAACGCGCAGATCGGGAAAGCGGAAAGCAGATACGTGTTTCACGCGTCAGCGTGAGGGACCGCCGCTAATTGTTGGATTCCTGCCAAAGCTCCCAAGGGCAAACCAATCTGGTTGGCAGGCACTTCCGGTTCCCGGGGATTTATGCGAACGAGCATTCCTTGTAAACGACGGGCCAAATTTTCGGACATGCGCCGGACGGTCGGAATGGTCGTTCCCGCTCCCAGTTCCACCACCACCAGCCTTGCCCCTTCCGATGCCAACCGCCTTATCCATTGCTCCAATCGCAGTTGTTGGGCGTGGCTGCGCTCGTCATTCCACTCCAGGTCATGGAACATCAGGATGTTGGGCCGGGCCAGCTTTCCGCAATGCGCGCAAGCGGGTAGCGGATCTTTGGCCCGAAACAGGACTTCATCCACCTCCACTTTTTGGTCGCCAGCATCCCAGATAGAATTTCGGCATCCACTGACACATTGCAAGTGATGAATCGAACCATGGCACTCGACAACTCGCTCCGGATCAAAACCGGCCTTTTGAAAATGGCCATCCACGTTGGAGGTGAAAACGAAGTAGCCAGCAGGTTTGAACTTGGCCCACGCCAGCAATGTGGCGAAGCCCGCATGCGGAGTGGTCGTGCGATATAGGTTCAGCCGATGTCCATAAAAAGCCCAAGCCAGCCCCGGATCATTTTCAAACCAGGCAGGATTAGCCATCTCGGCAAAAGACAGCCCTAATCCGGCAATCGCGGGATAAGCCTTCCAAAAACCTTCCCGGCCACGAAAATCGGGCAGCCCGGAGTCCACACCCATACCCGCGCCCGCCGTGATCAGCAACGCATCGGCACCACGAATCACGCGGGCTGCCTGGGCAATTTCTGTCGGCATAACCCTGACAGTTTTTTATGTGGCGCAGCAAACCGCAAATAAATATTTCACCATCGCGCCTTGGTGGAGTGGCAGGGCATGGTGATAATTGGCAGTTTGCGGTAAGCCGCAGAGGAGGTTGTTACGCAGCGGAATTAGCAGAATTTGCCGCTGGAAAATGCACAGTGGCCGAACAAGACTCCGGACTTTCAACAAAACACCTTTTAAATTGTTTGTCGAGGCCACTACGCCCAATCAACAAATCATCTTAAAAACCGCAGTTCAACCAAGGATTCACAAGGATTGACACGGATAATAAAGGCGTTCGAAGCTTGGCTCCGCTTCACCTCATGGATGAACGACCTGAAACCCATTTTCATCCGTGTCCATCGGTGTCCCTCCGTGTTTTTTCAAATTCCATTGCAGAGTTAGCATAATAGCAGAGCTGGATTTGTTTGGTCATGTTCGGCTTGATATCATTGATGCGCGGGAGCAGACTCGCCCAGTGCATTCATCGGCGGATCTGGCCCCTCGTCGCGCGGCTATCCGCCGCGCGGTCACACCGCTGCCAGGAAACCAGCCACGGGATCATTTCAAGCCAATCAACATCCCCGGCAACTGCGACGGCTTGACCCTGCTGGCAGCGCTGGGGCGCATGGTCTGGAATATGTCTGAGGCCGATTGGCAGGCGGAATTTGCCAAGGGCCGGATCGTGAGCATGGAACAAATACCGGTGTCGGCTACCCGCATCGTCCGGGCCGGGCAACGCTATCAGCATCTGTTCCCGAACCAGACTGAGCCGGAAGTGAATGGTGCCGTGGAAATTTTGCACGAAGATGAGGCGTTGATCGTGGTAAACAAGCCTGCTCCCTTGCCGATGCATGCCGGAGGCAGATACTATCTTAACACCCTCCAGCACTTTCTGAACGAGGCCTATCACCCGCAGCAACCTCATCCCGCCCACCGGCTGGACGCCCATACAACCGGCCTGGTGCTGGTGGCACGGACGCGGCAATTTGCCGGCCGGCTGCAAAACCAATTCGCGCAGGGGCAAGTGCAGAAAACCTATTTTGCCCGCGTGCCGGGTCAGTTGCCCGCCGATGATTTTTCCTGCGATGCGCCCATCAGTGCCACCGCTGGCGAACACTGTTCGCGCACCGTCGATCGGGAAAACGGGCAGGCAGCGCGAACGGAATTCCGGGTAGTCCGGCGCTTTGCCGACGGCACAAACCTGCTCGAGGTACGGCCGCTGACCGGGCGCACAAACCAGATCCGCGTGCACCTTTGGCACCAGGGCTTTCCCGTATGTGGCGATACGGTTTACCTGCCCGGCCAGCAGCTCGGGCATACGCCGCCGCCGGCGGTCGGCGATCCACCCCTTTGCCTTCATGCCGCGAAGGCAAAATTTTTGCATCCATTGAGCCTGCAGCCGGTCGAGTTTGCTGCCCCGCTGCCCGCATGGGCAAAATGAATCCGGAAATCTGCCTCACCAAAACCAGTTCACCTGAAAACCTCGCCACAGCCGAGACATTCGAAAGTCTGTCCCCCGGACTTCCAACACGTTCCGCTTGATGTCGGCGGCGGCGGGGAGCAGACTCGCAAGGTGCATTCATTGGCAGAAATGGCGAGGGTGTTGCATCGGTCAGCGGTCTATCTCGCAGGCTTGCAAAAGCGGTTGGAATTGCCGGCTTGCGAAGGAGCGAACTACCCCGACGCCTATTTGGAGTTTCTGCGCACGGTGGTTTATCTCCGCACCTTCGGCATCAGCGAAGAAACGGTGCGCGACCTTTGGATTCTGGAAAAGAAGCTGATGATGCTGCTGCATGTGGACACCGCCACTAAAAGCCGGACCTGGTTCCTGGATGCCTGCGGGCGCAAAACCAACCGAAAGCAGCGACTGCTGCTGAGCAATTTTGATCTGGGTATTCCGCTCAATGCGCGTGAAATTCAGACCGGCTTGGATTTCAGCGATCGGTTGCCGGAGCTGTTTGAGGGCGAGGCGATGGGCGAAGATGCGCTGCGCGTGTTGGACGATTGTTTGCAGCTGGAAAAAATGATGCTCCGTGACGTTCGGGAGGAGTTGGCTCAGGTGCGCGACGCGACGAAATGGGCGGCACATTTGCCGAAATGAAAAAGGCGCTGGCAAGAAATTAGTTGGCCAAGCTGGCATAATTGCATGCGACGACAGGTAGCGGGTAGTGTCGCGGCAACGCACCGCACAAGCCCTTGCTCCTGCTCTGCCTGCTTGGATATGGCCGAGGCGGGCGGAATTGGTCTATCCGTAGATGACAACGAACAGGGGACCAAAACCACCAAATAGGTCCTCTATGCACAACGAGCGGAAGCGCCTTGATCCGGTGATGCAATGGCGCGGTGACCATCAATTTATCAATGCCAAGAAGGTCATAGCACCAGTCAATTTTCCATGCAATTTTTTGCCTTTCCACCCGATTCTGATTGGTGTCATTCTTTAGCATGGCACCCAAGACAATGACAAAAATAAAATCCGACAGCGATAGGGTTGGGGCGACCGGTGCTAGCAGCCTGTCGGACTTAGCTTTTGGGGAAAAGCTGAGGTGGTTGTGGTAGCAGCCCCGGGGGCTGGGAGAATGAATTTTAATCGGTCTCGGCGGCTGAAAGTAGCCGGTATTCC